>JAOASF010000205.1 GCA_025210175.1 Crocinitomicaceae bacterium
GGAATGCCAGGCATGATGTAAGCAATACATTAAGGAGCATATAGGGTCTACTACTGTAGGCCCTATTTCCGTTTCTTTTCTCCTGTTTTTAAAGACAGATGAAAAGAACGCCAATATATAAGGAAGCCTTTGATTTGATCAGAGGCTTCTTCTTTTATCTCACATTTGTCTTCCAGACCTCAATATACTCATTTGAATTGCGTGGATTTAAGCTGTGCAAAGCCCTATCCATCAAGCTGGGGATACACTTGCGGACCAACTCTTTATTGGGATAAATCGTGTCGTATTCTTGGATCCTCTCCTCTATTCTTTCTTTGCCCACAAAGAAAATGTAGTCAAAACGAGCACTTTCATTTAGGTTGGGCAATTGTTCTTGAGTAGTTCTTTCATAAAAGCGTGCGTACCAAGCCTTACCATAAAACTTTGGCAGCATTGAAATGGAAGCGTCACCTGAGGCTTCAACCAGAATCGCTTCATTTTCCAAATCATTTCCATACAAGGCATACATCGACTCCACTCGAGAAACCTTCGAAGATGTAATGCTAAAGAACAGCAACAAAGGAATATTCAACACCCAAAAGGCCCTCCAAGAAAAACGGTAGACCTTCGCCCATTTACCGTTCTCTTGCCAAACATTCATTACGGCAATGGCCAAAAGAATAACAAAGGGCAAAATGGTTGCGATAAAACGTTCCTGGCGGTTCGGATAAAGGGTATGAAAAATGAGAAACAAAAAGGTCGGTAGGAACAAGAAGAAATACTTCTTCGCACTGGCAAAATAGGCTGGCAAAGCCAAAATCCCCAATGGAAACAACAAAACGCCAAAACATACATAGAAGTACATGAAGTAATTCGAGTTGGCCATGTATTGCGTCCCCTCTTTCATGTTGTACGTTACGTATCCCCAAAACTCGGCAAAGGGATAGCCCCAGATTAAGAAGTCAACCAATCCTTGGGTAAGCACAAAGGTCAAAAGAACCCCAATGCAGAAGTGGATCATTTTTTTCCATTCCCAGCGGATCAAGTAATACAAGGCTATTCCAATCAAAAAAACACCAACTTGGTAACGGAATGAAACGGACATCCCCATAATCAAACCAGCCAACAAAAAGTCCCATTTTCCTCGTTCGCGAATCAAGAACCAAGTCCCCATCATCAGAAAAGGAATGGCCGTAACTTCAACTAGGTTTCGAACAGAAATGAAGGGGACAATCCAGAGCAAGGCGAGCACCCAGCCCACTTGTTTCGCTATGGTTTGATTCATCAACTTTTCCGCTATTCGAATACCGTATATTGGAATCAGCATACTGAACAAGGCATGGACTATTCGATTGACGAGCATCATCCAATACGGATCCACCAAGCCGATTAATTTCAGCAGGTAAAAAAGAAGATAATTCAAGCCAACGTAGGTAAAACTGTGCCCTTCGGGATGACCTTGATTCCCTTCGGACCAGGGTAACCAATTGTTGTAATCGTATCCATCCACCCACGAGGTAGATGCCTCAACAATCAAAAAATGATCATCGTGCATACCGTACCCTTCCGAAAAAATGGCGGCTACCAGACGAATAATCAAACCAAGAAAAAGAAGGGTTTTATAGTTTTTCCAATCGAAAATTGAAGTCATTCTTAAGCATTTAACATTTCACCACCACATTGATTGCAGTAGTTCGAACCAAAGGGATTATCATGATCGCAGTTTGGACACAAATTATCCTTTCTCACATCCTTGAATCGCGACATTTCCATGGTTATCAACCCAGTGGGCAAGGCAATAATTGCGTAACCTAAAATCATCATTAATGACGCCAAAAATTGACCAACGGCCGTACCCGGAGTAATGTCTCCGAAACCTACTGTGGTTATCGTAACGATGGCCCAATAAATACTCGATTGTATGCTCTTAAAGCCATTTTCTCCGCCTTCTACCACATACATGAGTGTTCCCGAAATGATAGTCACCAACACCACAAAAATCATGAAAACCATGATTCGATAATAAGAGGCCTTTAACGCGTGAAACAAAGCTTGAGATTCGGCGGTAAAACGATGCAATTTCAATATTCTAAAAATTCGCAAAAGTCGAAGAGCCCGAACAATGCGGATGCTTTGATATCCCAGGTTGAAAAAAGTGAGGTAAGTTGGAAGGATGGACAACAAATCAATGAGGCCCCAGAAACTAAAAATATATCGCAAGGGTTTGGGAGAAACCCAAACTCGCAAGATATACTCAAGGGTGAAAATTCCAGTAAACAACCACTCCGCCTGGATCATCAAGTTGGGATAGGCTCCTCTCCATTCCTGCACCGACTCTGCCATGATCAACAAAACAGAAATGGAAATCAGTACCAATAAAATCATATCAAAGTTTCGACCAGCCTTGGTATCAGTGCCAAAAATGATTGTATTGAGTCTATCGCGAACTTGCATCAGAGAACAAAGATAATTTTTCGAGTCAACTTTCCGATTTAACCCTTCCAACTAAGCCTTCGTTATTTACATTATTATCCTCTATATTTGTTAGAGTTGACGTTACAAACATATGCGCCTTTCTTTTACGAAATTTCTTGTTCCAGGCTTTCTACTTTGCTTTTCAATTTTGGTGAACCCAACGGCTAAGGCCCAAGAAGAATTGCCTTATTATTCCTTGTTGTACGAAAAATCGATGATTCCTCAGCCGGATTCTGTTCGCGTATTTTCGAGTTACTTGGTTCCCTACGACGGAATGACCATGAATCTCTTCAGTTATCAAAACTTCGCCTTGGGGGCTAGCTATGCCAACTGGTTTCCGAAGCATACCTTCGGGTTGGAATTTTCCATTCCGTACACAGGAAAAAGGTACAGCGATTACGAAAGCAGAACTGAACTCTTTCAGCAAGATTTGAAATACGTCTCCAAGGGTTATGTAAAGAAGCGTTACCCTACCTTTAAGGCCCAAGCCTATTGGAAATACATTCTGATGTACAAGGAGGAACCCTACGTGTTTTATGCCTACAAAAACGCACCTACACCCAACGACAGCGTTCCGGTTATTGAGGGCGTAAAGCAAAAAAGATATTATTTGCGAGGTGGAATGCAGTACTTGGTATCGCCCAACTTATACAGACTCGAATTTACCACTTCCAAAGACAGTCCTTTCACAGAAGAAGAATCAGGATTCTTGCTGCACAAAAACAGAGCGCTTACCATTTTTGCCGGATTTGAAATGCAGAAGGAGCTTTTTAGTTACACGAGTATTGATCGAGTAAAGTTTAGAGCCTACCGCAAGGTTCGCACTTTTTATGGAGATATTTCATTCCAACCTTTTGCAGGTTTGGGTAAGCTAGAAGTGGTAGATTCTTTGAGCCTTGCCACGAACATCGAAGGCGTTATTGCTTTGACCAACCCCATGAGTAAAGAGGATAAAACCTTTATTCGCGATAGTTCAGTAACGGTCAATCGATTCGCCATCCGCATAGGTTACACCTACGAACATTTGTTCAATTCTCCTTTTGGTTTTGGATTTGAAAGTGGAATCCTTACAGGGGTATCTACTCAGGGAACGCGACTCGGCTCGTATTATACCAAAGTTCGCTTGCTTATGGACATTCGTTTGACCAAACCTTTGAGAGACATCCCCTTCTGATTTTAGGCATCCGAAAGTTGCTTTAAAAGCTTTCTATAATATTCCAAGATGCGAATACGGGAAACAAACCCAACGAATTCCTTGTCTTCGTTTACAACTGGTAATTGCCATACGTCGGCCTCATCAAACTTACGGCTGATCGTGTAGACCTGTTCGTCGGGAGAAATGATGAAAATCGGGTCGATGATACAGTCCAATAAAATGGGTGGCCTTGCCGATTGTTGGTTCTGAACCTTGCGCAATTGTTCTCGACTAATTATTCCAACCAAATGGTTGTTTTCGTCCACCACGGCCATGATATTCTCTTCGCTCAATTTCATTTTCTCTATGGCTCCTTCGAGGGTTTCCGTGATCAAAACTGTTAGTGGAGTTGGATTCATACAAGCTTCCAAAGAAAGTTGGGAAAGAATGTTCAAATCTTGGCGGGTTGTAAAAATCTCCCCTTTTTCGGAGAGCTTTTTATTACTTGGGTGAATGGGAGAAAAGAATCGATTGACTGAATAAGCGATGACAGAAACAGTCATCAATGGAATGAACAAATCATAGCCCGATGAACTTTCCGCAATCAAGAAAATGGCCGTCAATGGCGCGTACATGGCACCAGAAACCACACCGGCCATACCGACCAGCATGAGGTTGGTCAAGGGTACATTTTCAAAGCCAAGAGCAATGAGTACGAAGCCAAACAAATAGCCAATCATCCCTCCACTCATCAAAGAAGGAGCAAAATTTCCACCATTTCCACCTGAAGCAATGGTAACAGCAGTGGCAATCGCCTTGAGAAAAATGGTCGCCCCAATAAAGAGGACAATCATGACGGTAGACGGTTCAAAGTAACGCATCAAACATCCTTGTATCAGGTCATCTATTTGACCCGTATGAAGCTGCCTCACATTGAAGTATCCTTCACCAAAAAGAGGAGGAAAGGCTACACAGAGTATGGACAAAATGACGCCTCCAATCACTGCTCTCGTTATCGTCTTGTTGTGCAAACTTTCAAAACGCTTGTGAACCCATTGCCCCGTAAGAATGAAGAAACGACCGTAAAGTCCTGTTAAAATTCCCAGCGTTACATAGAGTAAAATATTCACACTCTGAAAAACCTCCCTCGATTCGAAGATGAACATCGCCTCTTCGTTGAGAATGGCATTGGATACAAGGGAACCAGAAATGGCTGCAATAACCAATGGAATGAAGTCCGTAAAGACCATTCCTGCTAACAAAATTTCGAAGGCAAACATGATACCGGCGATGGGTGCATCGAAGGCAGACCCAATACCAGCTGCAGCACCGGCTGCCAACAAAAGAATTCTTTCCTTGTAACCCAAGCGATAGCGTTGAGCAAAATTACTTCCGATGGCGGAACCCGTTAGTGCAATAGGCGACTCCAAACCGGCCGACCCACCAAACCCAACAGTTACTGCACTCTGAATGATACTCGAGTACATCTTTGACGACTTGAGTTTACCATCATTTTTAGCTATTTGCCGTAAAACGAAGGACATTTCCTTCTCCTCATCTCCCTTAAAAAAATACTTGATGATGAGCGCCGTTCCAACAATTCCGATAAAAGGAAGGATGGCATAAAAGAAAATTCGCTCTTCAAATTGAAGTCCATGGCTCAAAAACTTTTGTATCCAGTGAACAAGCGTTTTCAATAGCACCCCTGCAATTCCGGCAGTCAAACCCACCATGATTCCCGACAATACTAGAAACTGGGAGCGGCTCAAATGACCTTTGGTCCAAAAAAGCGCAATCTCTGCCACATTGAACTTTTCAAAAGAGTAATTGCGAAAGGCTCTTTTAAACAGAAGAAAATTGACATAGAGACTTCTCAGTCGGACTTTCATGAATTTTTTTTGACAAAGCTAACGAACCGTTAGCAAATTTGAAGAATGAAATCTTTGGTTCTTTCCGCAACTCGATCTTTTCACCAGAGGGGACGAAAATTTTAAAATTTTAAGCAGTGATAGGTCGTAAAAAGAAAATCGCCCCCGGTTGGAGGCGATCTCTTTGTATTTTGTTCAGATTAATATCTGTAGTGCTCTGGTTTGAATGGACCTTCAACAGTAACACCAATGTACTTCGCTTGAGCTGGAGTTAACTCAGTTAATTCAACCCCAATTTTCGCCAAGTGCAAAGCTGCAACCTTCTCATCCAAATGCTTCGGCAACATGTAAACTTCATTTTTGTAAGCCTCTGCGTTTGTCCACAATTCAATTTGAGCCAAGGTTTGGTTCGTGAATGAATTCGACATTACAAAAGATGGGTGACCTGTCGCACATCCAAGGTTTACCAAACGACCTTCAGCCAATACGATGATGTCGTTTCCTTTGATGTTGTACATGTCCACTTGTGGCTTGATCTCAACTTTCGTTGAACCGTAGTTTGAGTTCAACCACTTCATATCGATCTCGTTGTCGAAGTGTCCGATGTTACAAACAATGGTCTTGTCTTTCATCGCTTCGAAGTGTTCTCCACGGATGATGTCGAAGTTACCTGTTGTAGTTACAACGATATCAACTTTACCAACTACTGACTCCAAACGCTTCACTTCGAAACCGTCCATCGCAGCTTGAAGCGCACAGATTGGATCGATTTCAGTAACGATTACACGAGCTCCAGCACCTCGCAAAGAAGCAGCCGAACCTTTTCCAACGTCACCGTATCCACAAACAACAGCTACTTTACCAGCCATCATTGTATCTGTAGCACGACGAATCGCATCTACCAATGACTCTTTACATCCGTATTTGTTGTCGAATTTAGACTTGGTAACTGAATCGTTTACGTTGATTGCTGGCATCACCAATGTTCCGTTTTTCATACGCTCGTACAAACGGTGAACACCAGTTGTTGTTTCTTCCGACAATCCTTTAATATCTTTTGTCAATTCAGGAAAACGATCGAATACCATGTTCGTCAAATCCCCACCATCATCCAAAATCATGTTCAAAGGCTTACCTCCTTCGAATGCAAATAATGTTTGTTCAATACACCAGTCGAATTCCTCTTCTGTCAACCCTTTCCAAGCGTAAACTGGAATTCCCGCTGCTGCGATAGCCGCTGCTGCGTGGTCTTGCGTAGAGAAAATGTTACAAGAAGACCAAGTTACTTCAGCACCCAATTCAACCAACGTTTCGATCAAAACGGCAGTTTGAATCGTCATGTGCAAACATCCTGCGATACGTGCACCTTTCAAGGGCTTGGAAGCACCGTACTCCTCACGAAGCGCCATCAATCCTGGCATCTCAGCTTCAGCCAAACGAATCTCTTTGCGACCGTATTCTGCTAGTGAAATGTCTTTTACTTTGTAAGCTAATCTTTCAGCTGTATTATTCATATTTATCTTTGTTTCAATAATTTCTGGTTTGCAAAGGTACTAAGTCCTTTTCTCAATAAAAAATTCCTTTTTCTAGATTCTTTTTCGAATCAAATCTTCCAAACAATCTACGAAACGAACGTGGTCATTGGATGAAGGAACCAACTCTACTTTTTCGCCCCCATGCTCTTCAAAGATTTCTTGGTATTCGTCACCTATTTCGATGAGTGTCTCCAAACAATCGGCTACAAAAGCTGGAGAAAATACCAGAAGCTTTTTCGCTCCTTTTTTGGCTTGCTCCTCCACTACCTTATCCGAAAACGGAGTTAACCATTTCTTGTCCAATCGCGATTGGAAACAAACGGTGTAGTCTTTTTCCTCTATTCCTAAACGTTTGGCGATCAATCTTGTTGTAGCATAACTCGTTGCCTTGTAACAAAACTTGTTGTCTTCAGTAAGCTCTGCTTCACACGAGTGATTTTGACACAAATCATTATCGTATACTTTATCCACCTGACGCTCAGGTAAACCGTGGTAAGAGAACAAAATATGATCGTATTCTTTCAGGTTAAATGCCTTTGCGCGATCCACGATGGAGTCGATATACCCTTCGTGATCGTAGAATTGACTTATGGCTATCACTTCTGGAATAACCCACCACTTATTGATAATGCGCAAAGCTTTTTCGACGGCTGACCCTGTCGAAGCACTTGCGTACTGTGGAAAAAGTGGCAATATCACGATGCGGTCGTAATTGGCTTTCTTCATTCTTGCCAAAACGCTATCCATGCTTGGGTTTTGATACCTCATCGCCATTTCCACCGTAATTTCGTCTGCTTTGAATCTTTCCTGAAGCAATCTTTGGACATTTTCGGTATGGGTCATTAATGGGGACTTGCCACCTCCAAGTTCCCTAAGTTCCTTGTACACTTTGGCAGATTTCGGTGCTCGAAATGGTACAATTACCCCATTCACCAATAGTTTTCTGCTCAGCCAAGGCAAATCGATAACTCTCGGATCGTTTAAGAATTCACTTAAATATCGTCTTACATCTCCTGTCGCGGGACTGTCTGGTGTGCCGAGTTGCACAAGCAATACTCCAGTTTTTTTCATTTCTCCTTATTTAACAAAGAAACCTCAAAAGGGTTTTTATTTCGTTGGGAATAATTTATCTCTCCAATTTTCTTGTTCTTCTTCAGAGATTAAGTTGAGCATTTTTAAGTAGGTCACGGTTTTATCGAAAGCCAAAGGATATTCCACACCATTGTAGTTCCAATCGGTTTCAATCAGCCAGTTTTCTACCTGACCCGCGCGCAAGTTGTAGCGCCAAGAAATGATCTCCACTATGTTCGGATCCTCCTTCATTTCTTTGGCTCTTTTATTTACCGTTAAACACATCTGATCCACCAAATCTTTGTGATTTTTATACACATCATTGCGAACGGCAATAACAAAACAAGGCCATGGGGTTACCACTTCATCGATGTAGCGACATTTCTTTTGTTCAGTGTAAGGAAAAGTGGTGTATTTCTCCCAAAGAAAAGCTTGCGCCTCGTCGTGCTCCAAAGCCCAAAGTCCACCATATACGTCACCGATTACATTGAACTTCAACTCATCCAAGCTCCACCCCTCTTGATGCGCTTTTACGTAAGACATTAGATGCGAGCCAGACCCTTCTCGAGAAATGGCAAAAGTTTTGCCTTCCAACTGATCTACTTTTTGAATATCGGAATGATAGGGAACGTGGATACCCCAGTGCAATGGGCTCGTTACATACACTTGAACAATAGTAGCGTCTAGTCCTTGAAGGATGGCTTTAGTGATACCTTCTGTTAAAAGAACTGCAATATCGAGAGATCCCGTTTCGAGCCCCCGAATCATTTGTCCAGTTCCTCCTCCCATGTCGGCCCAATGAAGATTCAAGCCAAATTCTCTGAATTTACCATCCTCAATAGCCAAACGCCAAGGCAAATTAAAGTGTTCAGGAACTCCTCCTATTTTCAATCCTACCATAATTTTTATTCTGTGAATTGCATGTCGTACAGTTTTCGATAGAATCCATCTTGAGATAGTAGTTCGTTGTGCGTACCTTGCTCCACAATTTCACCCTTTTCTAATACCACAATCATATCGGCACTTTGAATGGTCGATAAACGGTGAGCAATCACAATGGACGTACGGTCCTTGGTCATTTTCTCGGTTGCCATTTGAATCAAAATCTCGCTTTGATCGTCCACGCTCGAAGTTGCCTCGTCAAGAATCAATATTTTGGGTTGGAACACGTAGGCTCTGATAAAGGCAATAAGTTGTCGCTGACCGACTGACAACACACCTCCTCTTTCTCCGCCGTGATAGTCATACCCCCCAGGGAGTCTCGAAATAAAGGCAGCTGCATTTACTGCCTTGGCAGCTTCAATGACTTGTTCTCTGGTAATGGATTCATCCCCGAGTGTAATATTGTTGTGAATGGTGTCGGAAAACAAGAACACATCCTGCAATACGATGGCAATATTTTCTCTTAGCACCTTGAGTTCTATATCTCGAACATTCAATTCCCCTAAGTGTATGTCGCCTTTTTGATGTTCGTAAAAACGACCAATTAAATTCACGATAGAAGATTTTCCAGCCCCTGTTGCTCCCACAAATGCGACGGTGGATCCTGCCTTAATTTGCAAGGAAATATTTTTTAGTACGGGGGTTTCGGGCTTGTAGCCGAACCAAACACCATCGAAAACGATATCCGAATTAAAATCCACCTCTGTAATTTCTCCCTCGTCTTGAATGTGGTCTTTAAGGTCCATGATTTCGAATACTCTTTCGGCACGTACCGTTCCTCTTTGTAAGATATTGAACTTATCAGCCAACTGTCTGATTGGTCTAAACAGCATATTGATCCAGAGCGTAAAGGCGAAAATTTGACCAAACAACTCTTCTACACTCAACGATTCTGCACCCCCTAGCTGAAACGCACCCCACACGAGCAAAAAGGCAATGGAGAGGGAAGACAGAATTTCGACGACCGGAAAGAATATGGAATAGGCCCAAACGGCGTTGATATGTGCTTGTCGGTGACCTTTGTTGATTTCTTTGAACTGTTCAAATTCAATTTTTTCTCGATTGAACATTTGAATAATGGCCATACCGGTGACCCTTTCCTGAACGAAAGTATTGAGCTTGTTGACTTGTGTGCGTTCCAATTGAAACGACTTGCGCATGGCACGGGCAAAAATGCGGGTGGCAATTAACAAAAGAGGAATGGGAATGAGGGATAATACAGCCAATTTGAAATTGATGATCATCATTCCAACAACCACCGCGGCCAACATGATCAAATCGCCAAACACATCAATTAATCCAGAAGAAAAAACTTCACTTACAGCTTCTAAGTCCGACACCACTCTGGTCACCAAAGCACCGATGGGCGTTTTGTCGAAATACCTCATTCGAAAAGAAACGATGCTTGCAAACAAACGTTTCCGCATATCGCGAATGATGTTTTGGGCCAGAAGGTTGGAAAAGTAATTTCGGACAAATTGCAATAATCCTTCTCCTACTAACATGGCCACTACCACCATGGTCCAGAAAAACAAAGCATGAATATCCTTGTCATTTACGATGTGATCTCTCACCATCGCCCCGATGAGATACGGACGAATAACGGACAGAAATGCAATACCCAAAGAGCTGATGAAAGCCACCGATAACACCACTTTGTACTGTTTCGCAAAAGCGATTAATCGGAAGAAAATTTTCGTGTTCAGTTTTGCTTTTTCGGCCATGCACCGCAAAGTTACCTTTTTTATGTCTTTGACATTTGTTTCGAAGGAGTTTCCTTTTTAAGATTTATTCTTTTTTGGGATGTCTCCTAGTTTGAAAAGCGTCGTATCTTTGCTTTTGGCGATTCGGAGCGAAAATGGTACGAAAACAATTCCGAATTAAAGCTGTAAACAACATGAACTGGACCGCGATTACCTCCATTTTTTTCTTATCTACCTTTAAATTCATGTTTGCTCCTTTTGCAGGCGCCGGATTGTCTTTGTCGTTTGTAGAAACTGCTCTTACCTGCTTCATAGGTGCCTCTATCAGTTCGGCTTTTTTTTACTTCTCGAGTAGTTTTTTGATGAAGCGACATCACGAAAAGATGGTTGCCAAAGGCACTACCATTGCACGCACTCCTGCTGAGTTAAAGAAAGCCATTCGCAAAAGAAAGTTCAACCGCTACATCGTCAAACTTAAATGGACCTTTGGTCAGTACGGCATCTGTTTTATTGGTCCTTTGTTTCTATCGGTACCAATCGGCTCTATCATTTGCGCGAAATTTTACAACCACAAAAGCAACAATTTTTTCATCGTCCTTTTTTGTTTAGCCTGCAATAGTTTGTTACTTACCACCCTGGCAATATTCATTTTTTAAATTGAAGGGAAAGCACTTATTTTTTGACTTGGACAGAACACTTTGGGATTTTGAAAAGAACTCCAAAGCGGCTCTCAAATTGATGTTTGCGCAGTTTGACTTAGCTCAGTATATGGATGATTTTTCCAGTTTCCATCGCATCTACAAAGAGCAAAACGACTTGATGTGGAGGGCTTATGGCGCAGGCAAATTAACAAAAGAAGAGTTGCGAATCTTGCGATTTGAAAAGGTTCTGAACTACCACAAGGCACCACTTTCTTTGGCAGAAAAACTTTCCGAATTCTACATTGAAACATCTCCCTATCAAACCCATTTGATCAAGGGAAGTAAAGAAACCCTCGACAGTTTAAAGAAAGAAGGATATGCCTTGCACATTATAACGAATGGTTTCAAGGAGGTCCAATTTATCAAACTCGAAAACTGTGAGTTAATCGACTACTTTGATGTGATACTTTGCTCCGAAGAAGTGGGTGAAACCAAACCTCACCCATCTGTTTTTCAATATGCCATGAAACGTGCAAATGCAAAGACTTCAGACGCTTGCATGATTGGCGACGATTATCAAGTGGACTATTTAGGTGCCCTCCGATCAGGGATGAAGGCCATTTTTTACAACCATCAAGGACAGAAGAAGTACCGAAAAGACGATGAAGTTGTAGAGTCTTTATTCGAAATTCCTGGCCGTTTACCGTGGTTATTTCGCTGAGTACAGTTCAATCAAATTGAGTGACATTTCTTTCACCTGAACCAGAACCTTGTTCTGATTCCAAACATAAATCTTCAATTCATCGCCTGGTAATGCAGCGGCAGGTATTTGAAACGCATTCACCAACTTATTCTCGTCAGTTGGCACAACGGCCTTGTTGTAAGCGGTATACAAAACAGGCTGTTCATTGTTTTTTAACAACTCTCCATCTCGATTTAAGGTAACCACCAAGTATACGCCCTCATCCACCATATCGTTCAACTGAAGATCCACCACAAAATAATTGGTCTCAGAACTCATTTTTAAAAGTTCCGCATCTGGCACCTTTTGCTCGTAGAGAAATTCTGTGTTGCCATTCACATTTTTTGCAAAGTTTGAAGAAACTTTCTGGCAATTGAAGAGACTTCCTTCTTTTTCAGAAAAGGCCACCACGCCACTATTGAAGTAGTTTTTGGCGAACATCCGATGGGGATATTTTTGTCTAAAAATTTCCCAAAATATTGGTAAGTTGATATTGTTCGTCCATGCATACAAAGCACGCTTCTCATTGGACTTGCGAATTTCTTCAGCTAGAATAGCAGGAGTATTTTGGTCGGCCCAGTCATCCACATTAGAAGCCCTAGTAACACCTGAATAGAAGCTCAAATATTTTGGGTTAATGGCGTTTTCAATAATCAATCCGCCTCCCTTTCTTTCAAAATTTCTCTCTTGTTGCACCAAGCCTTCAAACTCGCCATAGTGCTGCCTTTCCAATAATGGATACCCCATCAAAGACAAGATAAACATCAACGGTATAAAAGAAAGGTAGGCACGTTCTTGTGGCTTTTTTCTTTCCAAAAAAGAGAAAACAAACAAAGCAATGAAAGGCCAAATAAACTGGAAAACCAACTCTCTAATGATCGGAGTAAAGCCAATACTCACTCCCCATGAGACCAGAATAATTACCGCTAAAGTCCAACCGAGAAAGGTCTGCTTTTTATCCAAAGCCCCAGGCTTCCATACCAACATAAAGGCAAGCAGAATGAACAACAATCCCCACCAAGAATTCCCTTGCAATAAAAGGGTTAAAAAGTCGAACAACCACGTCCAAGTTGGCGAATCGAGCCATCCCAATCCACCTTGATTCAGCTGATACCAAGTAATCGAAAAATGGGGGAGAAATAAACAAAAACTAAGTAAAACAACCCCTATCCACTTCCTAGTGTTCGACTTACTTAAATAGAAAAAAAGAACAAGTCCAATAAGTGCCGCCACCAGTCCTGCAAAGTAGTGGCTCAATACCGCACCGGCAATGGAAGTGCTCAGTAGGACAAGTTCAAAAGCGGACAATTTTTCTTGTCGTATCCATTTCAGACTAAACCAAAGGGTTGCCAAAATGAAAAACAGCGCCGAATTATACGGTCTCGAAGTGGACTGATTAACAATTAAAAAGCCTGAAAAAGCAAAAAAAACAGTGGTCCAAATGGCAGTAGAAATTCCAAAATAATCCTTGGCAATCCTAAACAGCAAGGTAAAATTGAGCACATAAAAAACCAAGGATAAGGAGCGTACTCCCCAATCGCTGGCACCAAAGACCCCTAACCAAATTTTGAATATAAACTGGTAAAGAAAAGGATGCATATCTCCCACCTTCACCTGTACTTCGAAAAAGCTGCTCCATGGAAGTTCAGCTCGCGCCCAGGCACTCAGTTCGTCGTTACTCAGACCTTGATTTTCTATGAAAAGTATTCGGGCGAATAATCCACCCAATAAAATGGCAAAAAAGAAAAAGGGTTCCTTGTATTTTTGCCAAGTTCGTTTAAGCATACTTTTCCTGACGAACCATTTCGTACAATAGCATTCCAACCGCCACACCTACGTTCAAGGAAGCGATTTCTCCCTTCATCGGAATGAAGGTTTTTATGTCAACCATGTTCAATAAATCACTCGTAATTCCATCCTCTTCAGAACCAAAGATAATGGCTGTTGACCCTCTGAAATTGGTTTCATACAAGGGTACATTTCCTTTTTCGGTACAAGCCACCAATCGAAATTCGCTTTGCTGCAAGTAGAAAAGAGAGTTCTTCAAGCTCTCGGTCGTACAAACAGGAATACGGTTCAAGGCACCTGCACTCGTCTTCACCGCATCGGCTGTTACCATAGCTGACCCTTTGGTAGGAATCAAAATGGTATCCACACCCATACATTCTGCAGAACGAGCTATGGCTCCAAAGTTTCGAACATCCGTAATACGATCAAGGACCAAAACCTTCGTAGCTATCCCCTTTTCAATGCGGGCATCTACAAACGCTTCTATATTCAGGTACTCAACTGGCGAAACAAAGGCCAAAACTCCTTGGTGATTATCTGTTGTCACCTTATTTATTTTCTCAATAGGCACAAACTGAAGGGTATAGTCCTTACCCGAAAGCGCTTGTTTTAATTCTTGAAAAAGATCTTTATTCAATCCTTTTTGAATCAAAATTTTATTGATCTCACGGCCAGAATTGATGGCCTCAATCACCGCGCGTATTCCGAAAATTACGTCTGACGGTGCTTTTTTAATTCTTCTTTCCATCTTAAAATTTGAAGGTAATGTCTAACTCCATATCGGCACTTACAGATTTAGCGACAGGACAAGCCAATGCAGCGGCCTTTACTCTTTTTTGAACATCCTCTGTCCATTCATTCACCGAGAAGTCGAGTACCATCACCAGTTTACCCACACGACGCGGATCGGCCAACATGATCTTTTCAACTCCCACCTCGGCACCTTTCATCTCCACCCCATGCTTGTCGCAATAAATTCCTGCAATCGTAAGCATGCAAGAACCGTATGCCGTAGCCAACAAGTCAGTTGGAGAAAAAGCTTCACCTCTACCGTTATTGTCCACCGGAGCATCGGTCACTAGTGTCTGTCCGCTTTTTACATGCGTACATTCAGTTCTCAATCCACCTTTGTAAGATATTCTAACTGTTTCCATTCCTTCTTTATTCTTAATTTTGCAATTCCAATTGAAACATTGAAACACGCGGCAAAAATACTCTTTTTTACCCTCATCTTTTCGGGAGTAAACGCACAAGAAGGACGAATCAACAATTTGGTCCAAGACGTGCGCAGACAGCACCTGAATTTTGGTGGACGATTACTGACTTCTGGTATCAACCTGGAAGCCAACTATACCTACTCTCTCCGGGAAAAAACTAGACTTGGAGTTCAAATTCAATGTGGCAACCTAAAAAGTAAGCGAGAGCACAAGGTGGACAATGCGCTGTACCAGGACTCAAAGCCCTATGTGTTCGGCAAGCTAAATAACCTGTATACCCTTCACTTGGGGCTACAATACCAGCGCATTTTGTTTGAAATAAGAAGGAAAAACGGAGTGCAAATTTCTTTCCTCGCTTCCAGCGGAGGTCTATTGGGGAAATTAACCCCCAATTATGTCTATCTAAGGGATCCTTATTTGACAGACAATTCCATCAAACCCACCCTCGAAAAATACGACCCTGAGAATCAGTTTCCACAATATGTCTACGGCAGAGCCTCCTACTTTGAAGGATGGGATGAAAGTTCGAGACTTTGTGGTTACTACGGCGATATGAGTTTTTTCTTCGACATTGCCAGAAGGGAAAAGTTCACCTTTGGCTTAAAACTAGGCGGACGAATCGATCATTTTAGCAATTCGTTTGTTTTATTTTTTAGAGGCGCAGATTACCAAACATTTACATCACTTTACACCAGTATTATTATTGGTTTGAACAAATAAAAAATGGAGCAAAAAGGACAACCAACAACAATTGTTACCCCAGAAGGAAAGGTGAAAATCAACAAGCCAAAATGGCTGAGAGTAAAGCTTCCTACTGGAGAAAATTACAAGAAGGTCAGAAATTTGGTTGAAGAACATAAACTTCACACCATTTGTGAATCAGGTTCTTGTCCGAATATGGGCGAATGTTGGGGAGAAGGAACAGCTACCTTCATGATTTTGGGGAATATTTGTACCCGCTCATGTGGGTTTTGTGCAGTTCAAACCGGTCGACCAGATGCGGTGGATATATACGAACCAGGAAAAGTTGCCCATTCTGTAAAGACGATGGGAGTGAAACACGCGGTAATTACTTCGGTGGATCGAGACGATTTAAAAGATGGAGGGTCGGAAATTTGGGTTCAGACCGTGAAGGCCATCCGTCACCAAAGTCCTGAAACGACATTGGAAACACTAATTCCAGACTTTGCAGGTAAGTGGGAGAATTTGCAAAACATCATAGACGTGGCGCCTGAGATCGTTTCGCACAACCTAGAAACGGTTCGACGATTGACCAAGCAAGTTCGTATCCAAGCCAAATACGATCGCTCACTTGAGGTCTTGTTCCGCTTAAAAAAAGGAGGAATGAGAACCAAATCCGGTGTGATGTTAGGCTTGGGAGAAACCGAGCAAGAAGTCATTGAAACCATGGAAGATTTGAGAAGCGTGCAGGTAGACATACTTACCTTGGGACAGTACCTTCAACCCACACCTAAGCATCTTCCCATTGCGGAATTTATCACACCTGAAAAATTTGCTGAATACAAAGAAATCGGATTAGAAATGGGCTTCCGTTATGTGGAAAGCGGACCGCTTGTTAGGTCCTCCTATCATGCTGAAAAACATCTATTTTAACCGTTAGACCTGTATATAAAACCGAAAATTTGGAAAAGCAGTTTTGGTAAAAAAAAGGACCTCGTCGTAATTTGTATCGGCATTGAGAACAATATGAATCAATTAATGTTTTATCGTTAATAAAACTTAATTTTTATTCGTAATTTGGCGCTCGCTAAAACGTAAAAAGCATAACAAGGCAATTATAAAATAGTATGAAAAGAAACAAACTCATTTTATTCGGATCGATTGGGGTTGTTGCTGCAGCAGCTGTTTTGATAGCTCAGCCCTTTTCTGTGAATGAAAAAGGAAGCTACAAAAAAACGAATCTATCCTTCTTAAAAGATCAATCATCTGAGGATGCCCGCATCTGGTTAGATGCACGTTACATCGACCCTGAGACAGGTCAAAAAATGAGTGACGAAAAACTTCGTCAAATCGAAAAGGCAATTGCAAACGCAAACGTTGACAAAGCAGTCAACCTAACGTGGAGAGAAGAGGGACCAGACAATATCGGTGGTCGTACTCGTGCCATTTTGATCGATAGAAATAACATCAATCGCATCTGGGCTGGTTCAGTTTCAGGTGGTTTATTCGTTTCTACTAACCGAGCAAACGGCTGGTCGAAAGTAGAAGAATATCCAGGTTCGAAATTCATTTCGTCTATGACGCAAACGGCTAACGGAACTATTTTCGTGGCAACTGGGTCAAACAACGAAGGTTGGAGTGGTGATGGAGTTCACTATTCTACAGACTTAGGTGTAACATGGGATGTAGTTCCAGGTACTTCTGGTTTATCTCGCGTTACTGAGGTTGCCAATGCCCCGAATTCAAATACGGTTTACATGGCTACTTCAAGTGGTTTGAAAAAATACACCGTTGGTGATGCATCTTTAACAGACGTTGCTACAACTTCAGGAATTGCAAGTGCAGTTCAAGTATCTGTAGACGGACAAGTGATCGTTGCTGCTGTTGGATCTCAAAGAACCTTTGTTTCTACAGATGGTGGAGCCAACTTTACAGATCGTTCAGGACAAGCTTCCGACAATAAAATTCCATTGGGATCTCCACGTATCGAGTACGCTATTTCACCTACGAAAAACTCGAGCAACAAATACAGCATTTACGCTTCTCGTACCAATTCAAACTTGATGAGCATGCACGTTTCTCATGACAACGGTGAAACTTGGTCTCAATTCATTGGAGCATCTGGTAACAATTCAAACTTGAACATTTACCGTGATCAAGGTACTTACAACTCAATTCTTTCTGTTCGTCCAGATGACCCAACATCAATCATGATTGGTGGTATCGATATCTGGAAGTGGAAGCAACAAGTGAGCAATCCTGTATCAGGTGGTTTCGAACAAATTTCTCAGTGGTTCTTGAACCCAACAAATTCGAAATATGTTCACGCTGATAACCACGAAATGAAGTGGGATAGCCAAAATCGTTTGTACGTTGGTAACGACGGAGGTATTAACCTGACACACGATTACGGTATTACTTGGAATACAGCGAACAGAGGATACAACGTAACTCAGTTCTACGGAATTGCTCACGATAGAGACGGAGCAGTAATGGGTGGTACTCAGGATAACGGTACACTTTACAACAACCACACAGGAACAACTTACCAAGAGTTTGCTACTGTAGGAGGTGGTGATGGATTTGAATGTGAGATTTCATTCTTCAACCCAAATGTGAAATTCCAGTCGGTATACTACAACAGCATTGCTCGTACAATTGTAGGTGGTGGTGGTGAGCCATTCAACCCACCGTACCCAGCATCATACGGTACTACCGGTGAAGGTGGAGGTGTTTTCCCTTTCCATACGGAGTTGTACTTGGCTGAATACTACGACTTGGATTCAAAAGATTCTGTTTTATTCGTGCCAACAAAAGATTACGCGGCGAATACTAGCTTGCGCGTTTCTTCAAGATCTACAGGTGACTCTATGTCAATCGTTACTCCAATTGCCTTGTATTACGATGACACAGTGAACTACGACCCAGCATTAACAGAAGATCGCATTTTTGTATTTGATCAACCAACAGGAGCAAAAATCTTGTTAGGTAATTACAATTACACACCATTCCCAACTGCATCCGGACAAACTCCTCCTCAAGTTGGTGATTCCTTGTTAGTTGACTTCCCTTCTGGGCAGGATACAATTGTTGTAGCTTCCACCGGAACATACACTTGGTACCAAGCTACCAACCCGAACAGTGGTAAGGTGATTGACCTTGGATTGGATAGCGTTAAATACGCGGTATCTTGGGACTCTTTGACAGTTCAAGACCCATACCAATCTTGGTACGTAGTTTACACTGGAGCCAATGGAGGTGAGATTTGGGGTACACGCGATGCTTTGCGTTTCTCAGAATTGAATCCGAAATGGGTATTGCTTGTAAAAGGAATTGGAACAAATGGAGGATTCGACGTTGAATTCACAAAAGACTTGAGCACCATGTTTGTTGCAAGTGGTAACAAAATAACACGCTTATCTGGTTTGGATGTTTACACTTCAGAACCAAACTTTAGCTCACGAGTAGGTTACCAAGGCGTTCTATACGATGTAGCACCTACAGGAACTAGTGCACAGACGATCTACAACGGAAGCGTTGAAGGTATCGCTATCAATCCAAACAACCCGAACGACCTTTTGGTTATGCCTGGATTTGCAGCCTTGAAAAGATCCAACAACGCAATGAGTGTAACACCTACGTTCACTACTTTGTCTCCAATGGTTTCAGGATCTAACCCTGGATCTATGGACGGGATTATCGATCGCGATGATTCAGACATCCTTGTAGTTGGAACAATGTCAGGTGTATTCACATCAGATGATGGTGGTGCTTCTTGGTCATACAACTCAGAAGGATTCGAAGGAACACCTGTATTTGAAGTTCGTCAAAACTGGAGAACGTTTGCAGAAGGTAACAACCGTCCGGGTGAGATTTACATCGGTACTTTCGGACGTGGAATCTGGGCTTCATCTACTCTTCTTGGATTGGATGAAAACAATGGAGGAACAAGCGAAAAAGTATTCAAATCTAAATTGAAAATGTACCCTAACCCGGTTTCATCTTCAACAACTCTTGAGTACAACTTGACTTCATCTTCAAATGTTGTTGTTAACGTATACAGCATCACTGGTGCTTTGGTTAAAACAATCAACTTGAAAAACGTTAGCAAAGGTGCTCACACGTTGAACATCGACGCTACCAACTTCACAACAGGAACGTACATCGTTAAGATGACTGCTGGCAACCAATCAGAGTCAGTGAAGTTTATCAAAATGTAATCGCTAAGAATACACGATAATGAAAAGACTGTCCGAATGGGCAGTCTTTTTTCGTTTACCACCCACTATTTCTTTCTAAATTTGTACCCAAAATTTTAAAATCACATGGAATCATTTGATATCACGATAATCGGATCTGGACCTGGAGGTTATGTTGCAGCAATTCGCGCGGCACAACTAGGATTGAAAACAGCCATCATTGAAAAGTACAGCACTTTGGGTGGTACTTGTTTGAACGTTGGTTGTATTCCTTCGAAGGCCCTTTTGGATTCATCGGAGCACTACCACAACGCAGTTCACAATTTCTCTACACATGGTATTGAAGTGAAAGATGTGAAGCCGAATATCGAGCAAATGATCAATCGAAAAAATGATGTCGTTTCGCAAACATGCAACGGGATTAAGTTTTTGATGGACAAGAATAAGATTACTGTATTTGAGGGAGTTGGTTCATTTGTCAACGCAACGACACTTAAAATCACAGATAAGGATGGTAAAAGCCAAGAGATTTCTTCGGCTAAAACCATCATCGCAACGGGTTCTAAACCGAACTACTTCCCTGGTATGGAACCAGACAAGAAAAGAATCATTACTTCTACTGAAGCATTGAGCTTGAAAGAAATTCCAGGTAAAATGATCGTTATCGGTGGAGGAGTTATTGGTCTGGAATTGGGTAGTGTATACGGCCGTTTAGGAACCAAGATTGAGGTAGTTGAGTTCGCTCCTTCTATCATCCCTACGATGGATGAAACAATGGGGAAAGAATTGACTCGCGTCTTGAAAAAAGAAGGATTCAAATTCCACATGGAGCACCGCGTTCAAAAGGTTGAAAACAAAGGTGACAAAGTAGTTCTTACAGCCTTGAATAAAAAAGGTGAAGAAGTTACCATGGAAGCTGACTACTGTTTGGTAGCGGTTGGAAGAAAACCCTATACAGCCGGATTAAATGCTGAAGCTGCTGGAGTAAAATTGAACGATCGTGGACAAGTAGAAGTAAATGATCACTTGCAAACAACTGCGTCCAACATTTACGCCATTGGCGATGTAGTTCGAGGAGCAATGTTGGCCCACAAAGCGGAAGAAGAAGGTGTGTTTGTGGTGGAGCACATTGCTGGACAAAAACCACACATGAATTACGATTTGATCCCTGGTGTAGTCTACACATGGCCAGAGGTTGCATCTGTTGGTAAAACAGAAAAGGAATTGAAGGTTGCTGGACGTGAAATCAAGGTAGGATCTTTCCCGATTAAAGCTTTGGGCCGTGCAAGAGCAAGTATGGATATCGCTGGTTTGATTAAGGTAATTGCCGACAAAGAAACGGACGAAGTGTTAGGAGTTCACATGATTGGTCCTCGCGTTGCTGACTTGATTATGGAAGCTGTGGTAGCCATGGAGTACAGAGCCTCTGCCGAGGATATCGCTCGTATCTGTCACCCACACCCAACTTACTCGGAAGCAATGAAGGAAGCAGCATTGGATGCCTTCGAAAAGAGACCATTGCACATTTGATTAACAAATGAAATGACATAAAAAAAGCGGAGTTTTTACTCCGCTTTTTTTGTTTAACCACCTCGCTTTCTACTTGGAGATGGTTTGGCAGGTTTAGTCGCCGGAACACTAGGTTTGGAAGGCGCAGGCGCTGTCCTTACGGGAGCAGGCTTGGGCTTTGGTGTAGGCCTTGTCGTGGGACGAGGCGGTGGTGTTGGTTTAACCGTTGGTCTGGGTTTTGGAGCTGGGCGAGGCGTCGGCCTTGGTGTAGGCGTTGGCTTCACGACAGGTCGTGGTTTAGAAACAGGTCGCGGCGTGGGCGTTGTTCTATCCGGACTAGGTGTTTCCACCTTTGGTCTCGAAACGGGTTCCGTTCTTTCAGGCTCTGTTCGCGGAGCTGGTTTGGGCTTGTTTCCCCCTCCCCAAATGGTTTGTCCTCCGGAACCAGAACCACTGGGTCTTGTAACTTTTCCTTCATCCTTTCCAGAGACTGGTCTAATGATACGACCATCCTTCTCTTCGCCAACCTTGGTATCACCTGTAGCACCAGGAGCCGAAGGAGACGTTCTATCTGGATCCACTCTTTCGCCAATTGTCGTTACCTTTTCTTTGGTTTCTCTTGGGTTCACATTGGGAACTGGCTTGTCTACCCTCCCCAAAACAACTCCCTTACTTGGATCCTTGATTACAGGACGAGGTGTAGGAGGAATGTCGAGAAAACCTTGATCAAAAATACATGCATTCAACTCGCGGCCAGTCAACCCTTGCTCTCTACATCTTCTTCTTGCTTCTTCTCTTCTATCACGCGGCAAGTCGTTAATCGTGCGGTGAACTCTTGGAAATGAGCGGTCTGTATAAGTTGCTGTACTTTGTCCAAAACCATATTCAAATAAGCTGGTTCTATCTGTAATTCTCCAAGTCTCTGCAAAATCTCGAGCCAAGAATACGGCTCTTTCCTTTTCCATTCGATCCGACCACTCACCGTCACCTATTCCAATGTATGGTACATTCGTATTGGTTCCCGTATAATAATCATCTCTTGGATTTCCGTTGGCATTCCCGAGTAACCCAATGTAACGGGTGTTGGAACATGGATAGATCTCAACGGCCACGTTATAAAATGTTCTCCCTCCTCTACCTCTTCGGTCGATGCTTACTCTCTCTCCAGTTGGACTTGTCACCAAGTAGTTTGACCCACTTCTGCGAATGGTTCCACCTCGAGGCAAAAAATAGGTTCCACTCGAAAGGTTGATGGTTCTTCCATTTACTCGAAAATCACCTAGACTACCATCGGGCATTCTGTCTCCATAAAAACCGACTCTATCACCACCAGCATTGATTGCTATGGCTGAGTTAAGTGAGAAGTCCTCTCCCTCTGCACGTTGTCTGTTTTGAACCTCAAATTGCTCGTTTTGCGCCTTGCACATCACAAACTCTCCAACCGTTTGGAAAGAATAACTCTCACCATCAAAAGAACGCATGTGAGGATCTCCATAGCTTCTGCCCATGATAGGCTTACAACCATTGCGATTCGTCATGGCTTCAATTTGCTCCCATCTCGATCTATTTCTAAGATCTCTTGTGTTGTTTTGATTCGCAACAGCTGTTGCTCGAATGCGCGCCAAACGATCTTGAGGTACGTGCGACATCATTTCGGAGGGCGAAAAATCCTCAGGGAAATTCCGATCAGGAATTGCCTCATTGGCCGTCATTGATTTCATGGAGGCACTCAGCCACTTCCCTCTTACGGGGTCCCAATCGGTTAGCTCCTTTTCAACGGCACGAAAATTTTCGTCAAAGGATTGAAGCGCATCTTGTCCGAAGACAGAGATGCTTAAAAGAATAAACAAAGGTAATACTGCTTTCATAGGGCGAATCTTTTGGTTCACCCTAACACTCCAATTGTTGTGCCAAAAAAAAAGCCCCGATTTCTCGAGGCTTTATTTTTAAGGATTTACTAGCTGCATTTCTTCAACTAAATGGCCAGCTCCAGAGTAGGTATCCATAACCCAGAGAACATAACGAATGTCCACCACGATGTTTCTACATCTCGAAGGGTCAAACATGTAATCGCTCATGGTACTTTCCCAAGAACGGTCAAAATTCAATCCCATTAATCTTCCTTCTGCATCGATGACTGGAGAACCTGAGTTTCCACCAGTGGTATGATTTGATCCTGTAAAGCAAACCCATAAATCATCGCCTTGGGCATAGGGACCGTATTCTCTCTTCTCCAATTTTTCTTTTAGCTCCGGAAGCAATTCAAAATCTGGATTACCCGTTCTATTTTTTGCCAAAATTCCATCGGCAGTGGTATGTTCCGTATACATCATACCGTCAGTTGGTGCACTTCCTTCAAGCGCTCCATAGGTAATGCGCATGGTACCGTTCGCATCTGCCCAATGTTTGTCGTTCGGGAACATTTCATACTTTCCAGCTACATAGTCCTTCAGAAGATTGTTCAAAGAACCCATGTAAACCCTGTAAGCTGGTAGTATATTGTCAACCACCTCATTGTATACTTCAAAATACAAAGCCATACCTGGATCTTTCATCAATTTTTTAAACGATTTTTCGTTCAACTTTGAAACAAAGGATAGGGCCTTTTCTTTGTTCGCCAAAAAGCTCTTTGCATAAATAATTTCTGCTGCTTTTTGAACGCCATTTTTTTGAATGAACCCAGCAACATTTTTCCCATCAAGGAGTTCCAAATACGTTTCTGAGGTTTTGATAAAAATATCCTTGTCTACGCCTGCATCATAATCCTTAAAGAAAGCTTCAATCGTAGAAGTCAATGAAGCCTTTTTCTCCTCTAAATCTTCTTTCGTGATCTTCTCCAGTTCCATTTCCAAACGGGTAAAGCTGCGCGCCAAACGAAAGATTTCAGCTCCAATCCCCAAGTATTCTGTATTTACAGCATAACGAAAATCGTAATCTTTGTTCTCTTCAACCAGGGTTTTCATTTGCTCAACAATTCGCCCGTACTTTTTCCACTCTGGTTTTGAGTTGGCCATGGAAACATATTTTTTTTCGTACGCTTCTTTCACATCAACCGCACCCAATGAAATTAACCCATCAACTTGTCCGATCCATTTTTTGTAAGCATTCGCAATGCGCGCTTGCTTAGCTGCATATTTAATTCTCAACTCGTCAGAACTACGCATTCCTGCATCGATAACAGAAAGCGAGCTTTCTCTCATCGCGATTCTGGCCGGACGTTCATTTTCAATAATGTGTTTGATTTGAGCCGAAACCAAATGTTGCTCAGTGGTACCTGGAAAACCATATACCATGGTGAATTCACCTTTTTTACGCGGCAACATAGAAACAGGTAAAAAGTGCAAAGGTTTGTAGGGTTGATTGTTTTCATTGTATTCAGCCGGTTTGTTGTCTTTCCCAGCATAAACTCTAAAAACGGAGAAATCACCCGTATGTCTTGGCCACACCCAGTTATCTGTATCGCCCCCAAATTTGCCAACAGCTGATGGAGGAGCACCTACAAGTCGAACGTCATTGAATACCTCCTTAACAATCAAGTAAAAGTCGTTCCCGTAATTAAAAGGTTTGATTTCAGCCTTGAAATTGGTCCCGCGCTCGGCATCTTCAATCAGTTTTTCTGAATTTTTTTTGATTTGAGCCATCTGTTCAGCTACGGTCATCCCATCGTTGACTCCAAAGTTCATGTCCTTGGTCACATCCTCAATGCGTACCATTCTCGCCACATACAAACCTGGGTTGGGCAACTCATCGGCATACGTTTTAGCCCAAAATCCGTTTTTCAAATAATCTTTTTCGAGGCTACTATGCGATTGAATCTGACCAAAACCACAGTGGTGATTCGTCAATAACAAACCGCGATCTGACACCAATTCAGCCGTACAACCACCACCAAAGTGCAAAATTGCATCCTTTAAACTGGCGTTGTTGACATCGTAAATATCTTGAGCTGATAATTTCATTCCTCTCGCCTTCATGTCCGACTCAAAAGCCTGAATAACGGAGGGGATTAACATTCCTTCTTCGGCCCAAGTAAAACCGAGAGAAAAGACAAAAACGATTAGTGCTAATTTTTTCATGTATTTCTTTTGATTGCTGGTAAAGATATTGATTCTAGCAGGAAACACTTGGCTGGAAAGTGCTCGTTTTTTCTAATTTTTTAGAACTTTAACGCGTGAATTTATTGAATACCATTTTTATCATAGGTGTTATCCTAGCCATTTTTGGTTTTATATGGGGACTGATTCGAATTGGACTAATCCTCTTGTTTCCTCAATTTAACAAAGAAGTTACCTCTCAATATTTTTTGCGAGGAGTTCAATATTTGTTTCTGATCCAAACCACCTTTATATTCCTCACGGAGGATGAGTCGAGGCTATCACTTGAAGCCAGTTCATTGGTTATCACCGGTCTACTCCTGATCTTTTTCTTCCTATCCAAACTGCAGCGCAGACAGCAGCAGCAAATGATGTTTCAGTTTATACAAAATGGTCAGAATTTCATGCAAAATGCTTTCAACCCCAAGGCGGAAAGAATTTTGATCCTATTTGGTTGTGCCGTTTTTACCGCTTTGGTTTTCTATCCAGAACTAGCATATTCTCCCATTACAAGATGGCTACACGAATCGATTATTGGAATTGAGGACACGCCCATTATCGGCTTTATTTTTCGAGTAATCGGATTCTTTTTCTTGATGAGTGTAATTGGCAAAACGATCCAATCCATTCGACAGATAATAAGTGGCAAACAAAAGGGTCCTGCACTTGAAGAACCTACCAAGGGCGAGGATGAATTCGACGATTACGAGGAAATTAAATAAGCTGAGTCAGTAAGCGGTTAACTTGTGGAATAAGGGCTTGGACTTCGTCATTGTAAACAACGAAGGAGGCAAATTTTTCTTTTTTTTCATCACTCCACTGATTGTTCATGCGCAATTCCACTTCTTCCCTACTGATGGAATCTCGTTTCATTGTTCTTTGCAAGCGCATTTCTAGGGGAGAAACAACGAGAATAGTGTAATCCATTTGTTGGTAGAGGCCGGTTTCGAAGAGGATAGCTGCTTCGTTGAACACCTTTCCCGAATTTGCTTCGAGCCGATGAAATGCTTGGCGCACGCGAGGATGCACAATAGCATTAAGCCCATCCTTTAAGCTCGGATTGGTAAAAACCTGGTTCGCGACGAAGGGTACATTGTACACCCCGTCCACAAAGGCGTTTTCTCCTAGGAGATGAACTATTTCTTCCCGAACCTCAGAATCTGTTTGGATTATTTTTTTGGCTTCAAGGTCAGAGTAAAACACTCGATATCCCATTGACTCCAGTATTCTAGAAACAGTTGATTTACCTGAACCAACTCCTCCTGTAATACCAATTTTCATAAGTTTTAAATCTCCTCTACCTCAATCATATTGAAAGGCAGGCCGATGATAGCTTGGTAATCCTCTCCTGCTTCTTCCATGTCTTCGTCGTCTTCCTCAAAATACCAGTTCACTTTTACGCTAGTACCCGATCCGTTCATGGACTCTAGTTTCTTGAACAAGTCCAGGATACACTTGGAAGAGGAAGTATTGAAGTACTCCAATTTGATTTCCACCACCGTTTCTCCTTTTGGATTTTGTGCATAGGAATCTATCCACTCATTGAGTGGTTGGTAAAACTCTACTGAGTTCTCGGGGATTGATCTACCTTTTAACTCTATTAATCCCGCTTCAGAGTTAAAATTTACTGTAGGGGTTTTGGCTGAACCTTCAATTAGCAAATTTTCCATTTCTTCTACTCTTTAATCTATCTTAACATTCAAACAAAAAAATCGGATATCCTCATTCACTTCCACAAATTCGTATTCCAATTTATTACCCGATTTTCTCGCTATATCTATCATTCCTAACCCTGCTGTTCCTTTTGCAGAGATGCTACCATCGCTCAACACTTCCTGATAATAGCTTTTCAACTCGTCTTTTGACATTCCATTGATGGAGTCCAATCGTTTCTGTAGATTCTCGGCATCCGCTTTATCGAGATAATTGCCTGTTTTGATAAAAAAACTTTCTTCTCTTCTAGCAATCATGAATAGGGCCGACTTGGCTTCTATTAGTCCACTGTTTCGCGTAGCCTCTGTATCATCAATGTCAATGTGATGATATAGGTTTTGCAGACATTCAACCAAAACATTGAACACCTTTTTCTTCGTTCTTGGAGCTTCATCCATATAAGTCAATTTTGATTCCATGATTTGAAGCACCGAAGACAGCAAGTCGGACGTCACAACACCTTTGAAAGAAAGAATAATATTCTCCGTTTCCAGTGTTTTGAATAAATTATATATGTTGGACAGCGGCATGCTAGGTTAAAGATAACCACAAAATTAGGTTCTCAAACGAAAAGCAATATTTTTTTGAACCCCTCTTTTGGATTTTATTTTCAGTAAAACACGTAATTTTGCGAGCTATGAATTCCAATGAATGGTTTGCTTCGTGGTTCGATACAGAGTACTATCATTTGCTCTACAAAGATCGAGACTTTGAAGAAGCAAGGCATTTTATCGACAACCTTGTTCACCATCTCGCTATTAAGCCGCAGGCGCGGGTTTTGGATTTGGCGTGTGGCAAAGGTCGACATGCACAAACCTTGAGCGAGCACAACCTACAGGTCTTAGGTGTTGATTTATCCGAACAAAGCATTCTAGAGGCAAAAAAGATGGAGTCGAAAAACCTAAGTTTCAAGGTTCACGATATGCGCTATTCCATCGAAGGAGAAAAATTCGACTACATTTTTAATTTGTTTACCTCTTTTGGCTATTTCGATGAAGAAGAAACCAACCTTGAGGTGCTCAAAAATGTAAATGGGATGCTCCGCTTTAACGGCACCTTCATTTTCGACTTTTTGAATTCCAACTTTTGCATCCAATCGATTGTTCCCCAAGAGGTAAAGGAAGTAGAAGGAATTCATTTCGATATTCGCCGAAAGTTTGACGGAAAGTATATTCGCAAAGAAATTGACGTTATCGACCACGGAAAAACTTACCATTTTGAAGAAAAAGTAAGAGCCTACTGTTTCCAGCAATTGCATGAATTATTGGAAAAAAGTGGATTCACAGTTGTGTCTCTATTCGGATCTTTTGACCTTGATGAGTTTGAGGAAGCATCTTCTGAAAGAGCAATTTTCATTTGCAAACGTACCTCAGATCTATGATGTGGACTTCTATTTTTTGGCTATTGCTTTCGGTTGTTCTCGGAGGTTTATTTGTAACGATCCTACAGAAAAACAAAGCTTCTTTTATCAAGTTAATGTTGGCCTTTAGTGGAGGTTTTTTGCTGTCCATGGCCTTCATTCACTTTGTTCCCGAGCTGTACGAGGAGAACCAGGAAAAAATTGGGATTTTCATCTTGGTTGGATTTTTGGTTCAATTGGTTCTCGAGTTCTTTTCAGGGGGGATTGAACATGGACACATTCATCACCACGGACCCAAAAAATTGCCCATCGCCATGTTGCTATCCTTGTCTGTACATTCCTTTATTGAAGGTATTCCTCTCGGTTCGGCAGATTTGGCTCACGAGGTACACGGACATTTGTCTGGTAGTAATTCCTTGCTGATGGGAATTCTTTTTCATCAATTTCCTGTTGCAATCGCCCTAATGACCTAGTAGAAGGAAACGAATCTGAGTAAGACCAAGGCTTGGTTTTGGCTAATGTTGTTTGGAATTATGACACCACTCGGGATGTTGTTTGGTGCGGGACAAAATAGCATTCAATTTGATTTCTCTATTGTGATGGCGATCGTTGTGGGTATGTTCTTACATATTTCCACCACCATTATTTTTGAAACGAACGAAAATCACAAATTCAACTTGGCCAAGTTGTTAGCCATCCTTTGTGGATCGGCCATTGCCATCGTTTTACACTAATTGGATTCCAAACCAATCAAGCCGTATTTGTTGCGTTGATAAAGCACATTTCTGCTTCCTACTGATTGGAGGTAGTAACATATTTTGGGACCCAGTTTTCCGTAATAAGTAGCACCAACTGCACTTTCATTAAAAATGGCTGCGTAGAAACAGCATGCTGCCAAGTAAGACCCCTTGAGGGATGGGTGTGCGCCGTCTTTCACATACATGTTTTCATCTGGACGTCTACTTCTACTATCTCTAAAAGCCATTCCTACTGGAACCACGCCAAAATTGTACTGTTTTCCGATTTTGAGGTATTGATCGCGAATTTTGAGGGTCATTTTATCGTAGGTATCCGTTTCTGGAAAGGGAACATATCCATTTCTGTAGCCCCAGGTCATGTAGAGTAAAATCTTTGTGTCGGCCTTGTTTCTTCGGATAGCTCTCACCATCTTTTCCATGGCTGGAAGGGTGGTATCTCGAATGTAAAGATTGGGTTGCAGAAAATCTCGACTCGAACCTTGAATGATGACGTAATCCCAATCTTCATGGTTGATGGCATTGTACACCTCATCTCGTTCGGATTGAACCAAAAGAGTCGCCTTGCCCTTGGTTTCTGATTGAACATACACCTGTTTTCCTTTGGAAATGGCGATGTGTTCAAAAATATCCGGCATTTCGTTTCGATAGGTATAGCTGTTCCCGATGAACAAGATCTTTGTTTGATCTTTTTTGGAATAGAGTTGATACCCCACAATCAATAGGAAAGCTATATCGATTAAAAGGAGGAACTTTCTCATTTTTCTTTGTGGCGGAAGATTTTCATGAAGGTTTGTCCGATTATCTTGATATCCGTCCAAAGTGAAATTTGATCAATGTATTTTAAATTGAGTTTCAATTTGGCTGGCATTACTTCCTCAATATAGGTTTTTTCGGGGTGCTCACTGGCCCCTAAAATTTCGTTTTCCAGAAAGTACTCCAAACTGGCAAAGTCTGTAATACCGGGCTTGGCTAATAAAACACGCTTTTGTTCCTCGTTGTACAAATTCACATATTCTCTTACCTCTGGTCGTGGACCTACAATGGACATATCCCCCACCAAGACGTTCCAAAACTGGGGAAACTCGTCCAATTTATACTTTCTCAAGAAAAAGCCTACCTGAGTAATTCTTGGGTCGCGCATACCTACAGTTAACTTCCCAGAAGCATCGGAGTCGGGACGCATCGTTCTGAATTTCAATAAATTAAAATCCTTTCCATTTTTCCCTACTCTTACCTGTCGATAGAAGGCTCCTCCTTTGGAACCGAATACAATCAACAAAGAAATCAGGATTCCAAAAGGTAGAAAGCAGAGTAAAACGCAAGCAGAAAACAATATGTCGAACACTCGCTTCATCGACCGGCAACTTTTTGATATGCCTTTTTTACCACCGCAATCACGGTTTGTACATCCTCATCGCTCAAATTAAAATATACGGGAAGGGTAATTTCGTTCTGGTATTTACTCCATACGGTTGGGTAATCTTCCATTTTGTACCCCAAATTTTTATATGCCGTGAGAATGGGCAAAGGTTGGAAATGAACATTCACAGAGACATCTTGATCGAATATTTCCTGCATCATTTGATCTCTTTGGTCTTCAGTAAAGTCATTGATGCGCAAAAGGTACAAATGGTAAGAAGACTCTCTATCCGCTGAAATGCTCACCGGACAATCGGCCCAAGTCTCTTGCTGAAAGGCTTCGTCGTATTGACGAAATATCTCTTTTCGCCTGTCCAAATTTTCTTGATATCTCTCCAATTCTATCAAACCAATGGCTGCTTGAAGGTCGGTCATATTGCATTTGAACCCAGGCTCGGTAACGTCGTAGCGCCAATTGCCTTTTTGTGTTTTTGCCAAGGCATCTTTGGACTGACCGTGTAAAATTTTCACACAAAGTTCACGGTAAATTTCATCGTGATCAAAGCTATCTGGCAGGTTAATATGCATGGAACCACCCTCGGCTGTTGTAAGGTTTTTTACAGCGTGAAAGGAAAAACACGAAACATCAGCCAGAGCTCCAGAGCGTTTTCCTTTGTACTTGGCTCCAAAACTATGCGCAGCATCGGAGGCAATGAGGATACGACCTAATTTTTGTTGGAAATCGGAGTTGGGCTTAAAAAGTTGCTTGATTTCTGGTGAATTGACCAAGGCGTACAAGCCATCGTAATCGCAGGGATAACCTCCTATATCCACCGGAATGATTGCCTTGGTTCTCTCCGTTATAGCTGCTTGAACGGCTTTTAGAGAAATATTAAAGTCTTCAGGGTTGATGTCTACCATTACCGGTTTTGCCCCTGTATGAATAATTACATTGGCACTGGCACAATAGGTGTAAGCAGGCAAAATCACCTCATCGCCTTCTCCTATTCCCCACCAGCGCAGCAACAACTCCATACCTGCTGTCCATGAACTTACCGCTACTGTGGTTTTGTTCCCACAATAGGCACTGAGTTCTTTTTCAAAACGCTTGGTTTTTGGTCCCGTTGTAATCCATCCACTTTTCAGTGCATCTGTTACTTCTTGAATCACTTTATCGTCAATTCTCGGCGGAGAAAATGGAATCATACCTTAAAAAATTTAAGCACGAAATTACGTATTTATCGGGACAGACGCTTTTGCTTTTGAGACGGCTTTTTACCAAGAATAAGAAACTCTTGTATGCCTTTCAAATAACCCAGTCCGTAGCTAAAATGGAGGATGAGAAATGTTTGACAATACTGAAAAAAGGATTCTTTGTGTTGATTCGACAATTTCCATGCGTTTTGCCCCATCAAAAGCACATAGGCCAAGCAGCCCAAAAAATAAATATCGAAAAGCAATGAAGGCAACACCAAAGCCATGGGGAGTAAAGAAAGCATGTAAGCCACAAAAGCAGGTGGAACCATTTGGCGTATGGTGGTTACTGCCTTGTGTTTTTTGTTGACATAAACCTTCCAGTATCCGTACTGAAAAAATTGTCGCCAAAGTCCGTTGAAAGTCCCTCGTACATAATAGCGCAGCGAAATTCTATTTTCGAAAAAGATTCTTCCTCCTGCCTTGGATACCCGAAAATTGAAATCGTCGTCTTGATTTCGGATCAATTCTTCGTCAAAGAAGCCGATCTTTTCAAAAACCCAATAGGGATACATTGGACTGGTAACCGTATCGGTATACCCCGACTCGTTCAGAGTTCTAAAATTCCCCAGTCCCATTCCAAATGAAGTAGACATGGCGTGGGCAATGATTCTTCCCTCATCGTTGATGTATTCATTTTCTATCCTTCCACCCACACACCACGTTGAGGCATCTGATTCTAACTTTTCAATGCAGAGTTGGAGATAATTCGGACTTACCATGTGACGAGCCCCAATTATTTGCACGAAATCGACTTTTCCTCCGGCGTGTATTCCGAGGTTGAAAGCAAAGGGCGTCAGCTGTTTTTCATTGTCTACCAGTTGAAGCCCCTTGTACGCGGGCAACAAACTTTGAATTTTTTCTCTCGTACCATCGTCCGACATTCCATCCACGATGTAAACGCCAACCTCCCATTGATTGAAATTTTCAGAAGCATATATATGTTCAATACACTCTTGGATGTACTGGACTTCATTGCGACAGGGGATGACGATTGAGATCTTGAGCATTGGTAACCTGTTTTACGTTAAGGAGAGACAAAAGTAAAAGTTGAAAAATAAACCCCGCCTCCGATTCAAAACTAGATTCGGTGAGGTTGAAAAAAATCAGGGTAATCACGACATATAGTGCCATCCTATTTTCCTTCCAATTGTTGCGCAGGGTAGTGAACCAAATCATGACAAAAGGAAACAAGCCCAAAAGCCCAAGTGCTACGGAAAAGTTTAAAAATTGATTGTGTGCATTTAAATTGAGTGCTGCCAAATCTTTGTATCCCTTTTCTTCATTCACTCGGCGCATTTCATCCTTCACGTCCCCGGTTCCCACGCCTACCAAGCAATGATTCTTTGTGATCGAAAGGGCTGTTTGCCACATTAATATTCGGGCGCCATTGCTATTGGTTTCCCCAGCGCTCTCTTGGTTAGACACACTTTCAATCATTTGCATCATTCGCGCGCGAGGTTTGAGTGTAATGGTATCGATCATCCATGCAAACAACAAAGCACCAACTATCACCATCACACCTACCTTCCAATTGGATCGGAATACCCTCAACAAGTTTCCCATTCCTATGAGAATTCCAGATATAATGGCCGCCTTTGAAAAGGTTAGAAATGCTGCGCAAACTAGAACAAGCAAAACAGTGAACCTCATTTTTGGCTTCGGAACAACCCCAGGCACAAAAGCTAAGAGTGCACCGATCAACCAAAACACACCTTGGTAGCTTCTGTGCAAAAAGAGTGAAAATTCATCCTCCATCAACAGAACATTGTGTTGGTAAAAGAGGATTTGAATCAAAGCATTGGCCAAACAAATGGTACTCGAAAGTACTGCTGCGCCCACAACAAATCGCTGGAGTACAACCTTATTCTTGGATGTAACCCCCAAAGCCAGCACAGGGATAAAAACCAAACCTACTTTAAAGCCTAAATCAAAGGAGGTGAAAGACGAGTTAGCGGAATACAAAGCACCGATTAGGTGACTGAAATACAACACAATCATCCAAACCCATGGCTTCTTCCAATCCAGCATTTTTTTCCAATCCTTCTCCTGTCGCGATACTAGCAAAAATACGATACACAGGGCCATCAAAAGTGGTTGTAATTTGGGAAAAACAAAGCCACACAAAAAGAGGAGCCCAGCGATGCAGGTTACAATACTTTGGAGATTCCTCTTCTTTATTTCTTCCCAAGAAAGTAAAGCCATGGCATTGAAGAACTATGATTCGAAAAAATGGTTACCAACAAAAATTGAAGTACAAAGGTAATGGTCGTTGCAATCGCAGCACCTTCAATTCCGCGGATGGGAATCAAAAAATAATTCAATACTACATTCGCAATCAAGGTAAGAACGGTAACCAAACTAATGGTCATGGTTTTTTCTTGGTAAAAAAGATAATTCACCATCATCTTGTACATACCGTTAAAAAGGAATCCTGCCGAAAGCCAAATGATCAATTCTTGTCCACCCGCAAAACTCTTTCCCAATAGCTGGAAGATAAGAGGAGACACCACCACAAGAAGTAGGCACATCACCGCAGAGGCCAAGTAATAGAGATAAGTGATTTTCACAATCTTCAATTTGGTAGGAGGTTCCGGATTTTCTAGAGCCTGGTAAAACCATGGTACCCAGGCTTGGTTGAAGGAATTTTGTACCAAACCTAAGATCAAACCAACTTGAAAAGCAACACTGTAAACCCCATTTGCTTCAATGCCAATTAGATTGGTTATCATGAGTTTATCTGAATAAACCAACATCGATGCACTTACGGTATGAGGAATGAGGGGCAAGCCAAAGCGCATGTAGTGCTGAAAATGTTCCTTGCTCCATTGCAGGCCGATGTAGTTCAACTTCTTTAAGTATACCAAGGAAGGAAGCAATGCGATGAGACCTGCTAAAATGATAGCATAAATGCGTCCTCCCACTCCAAATTGAAAAGGAATAATAAACAGGAGTGTTAGAATAATTTCGAACAAAGTTCTCCCTATTCTAAAAACAGCGAAGTGATACGATTTCTGAATATTTCTCCAGTAGGCCAAAAGAATTTCAGAAACATTAAAACTCACCAAGTACAATACGACCAAGTGCAAATATTCTGCTGGAACTTGGGTAAGAACCACTATTTGCTTTTCGAATAATAGAATAAGGAACTGTAGGATTACCCCGAGCAGAAATTGAAAGCTAATTCCCGTTTGCGAATAGGTTTCAATGTCGATATCCTTTTTAAAATATTGCCTGGAATAAGCCGAGACAAAATTGATACCTACCACCGGTAGCAACAAGTTGATCAACCCATTGAAGTTTGATAAAACACCATATTCGCCTTGGGTTAAATACTGAGTTAAAAAGGGCAATAAAATAAACGGAAGCGCCACGCTGAGGAGGTTCGTTCCCGTATATACAATAAAGCCTTTTCTTAACGCACTCATACAATATCGCTTAGAAAGTTCGCCAAGTTCCTTTGATAATCCTTTGAAAAGTTTCGGGTATTCTCCTCTTTGGTGCGTTCGGAATTGAGCGCTGGAAAATTGTTGAGCTTTTCATTCAACTCCTCCAAGTCATCTGCATATTGGTTATAGGGCCCCGATTTTATTTTCGCTGAATAATAATCCTTTGCCTTGTTGTTCAAATTGTACAACAAATTTCCAACTCCCAAAGTATTGGCTTCCAATGCACAGGAGCTATAGGCAGTGAGATGAACATCGGCTTGAGAAATGAGTTCATAAATGTTTAACTCCTCTTCAAAAAATGCATTATTCGGAAGGGGTGGGAATTGCTCGTAGTATTCCCTTGGCAATCTCCGTCTTTTGAACACAAATTTCCATTCCCCATTTAATTCTGCTAAGCGAAGAAAGGTTTGATAGGCCACAATTCCCGTTTCACAGTCTTGTAGACTTATCGCCACCGTTTTGATTGAATCCTCTTTTCTATGAGCCGAACTTTCAAAATAAGTAAGGATGTAACTCCCCAATAAATAGGGTTTTAAGTAACTCGAAATGACCTGCTTTTCAAAAAAATCAAGGTCTGATTCTCCATAGACCAAAATGGAGTCAGGGAAAAAATTAACAGCAGGTTGGCGCGAAAAATAATAGCCGTAATGCTGTTCATTGATTACACCATGTTGGTGCTCTATGACTTTTATTCCCCGTTGACGTGCAGCCATGATCAAGCCCACATTCGTGTAATAAACCGTCAAAAAAATTTGCGAAACATTCTTTTTAAGTCTCAAAAACCAGAGAAAAACCAAGTATTGCGCCAGTCCTTTTCTGATCAAATGTTTGGCTTCAAAATTGAGTTTATTCGTCTCCATGAATTCGTTCATTTTCAGGACAAATTCCTCTGGATATTTCGGTCGAATCAGCTTAGTAAGAATCACTTCAAGTAGAAAAAACACAGAACGAGAGCACACTCTTTTATTCACATACTGTGCTTTGGAGAAGTGATTGCCGGGAATTTTTGTCTCGATCACGACGGCTCTTTTTCCCAGCTTTTGTTCGATCGGATGAAATGTTTTATCGATCACCCCTTCCTTTACCATCCTCCTTTCTAAGGAGTTGGAAAAAATTAGGGTATCGCACTTACTGAACAAGAGTGCTATGCCCGAGAAGAGCTGTTTCAATTGAAAACGGATGCTTTTGGAACCCGATTCCGGTTTTGCGCCAAGTTGTATCCCTGAAAAAATATAGGGTTTTATAAAGCTATATGCGTCAAATGTTTGGCCATTGAATTCAAAACAGCCTTCCTGAGCTTCGAAACTCTGTTCTAAATCAACGATTCTCTTTTTTAGCATAAAATTTCCAAGAATAACTTTCCCTAAAAAATAATAAGGAGAAGAAAATGATGTCTAAAAAGGAGATGTTCCAAAAAATACCAAATTGTCCAAAGGAGTAAAGACTGATAAGGCCAAGAATTACCATGCTTTTGAAACTCAAACCTAGTAGGATGACCAATAGCATCATGCCAAAAAGAATCAATCCATGCGTGGCCGCAAATTCCAAAAAGGAATTATGGACATGAACTCTGTCTTCGTAGAGGTAACGTTTGGAGTGATTTCCTGTCAATTTGTGTTCGGTTATAAAAGTATAAGCACCAGCCCAGTATTCCCTTCTACCTGACATATCCAAATTTCCAACGCCCAGTGAATTCAAAAAACCCTGTTCCTCTTCTGTTAAATCAGTCGCGCGAGGGATTAAATCATGCCTCGTAAACTGCTCCCTCCAAAATGGAAAGAAGACCAAAAAGGAGAGTACAACGATTAAGGATCCTCTGAGGAGAGGGTATTTTAATTTGCTCCACCCTTTGTGAGACAAGTATCGATACGCAACCTGTGCCAAATAGATGACAATGGCCAGCAAAAAAACTATGGTTGAAGTCCTTCCAAAGGTGATTACCACACCCAAAACCATGATGGGAAAGAGGATCCACAATTGCTTCTTTTTGAAGCCCATTTTGATAAAAAGAAGAAGGAGAACCCCAATAAGTGATTTTTGCGCTAAATAGCTTGAGTTGTCACTTATCCCAAAAACTCTTGTGTGATACAGCGAATCGTAATTGATAAAATGGTAAAAATACTTGGACGAGGTATCGAAGGTGTTGAGCCCGATACAGTATTGAA
>JAOASF010000206.1 GCA_025210175.1 Crocinitomicaceae bacterium
AGCCGATACCCCATACCTGTACAAATCTAGGTCCTGCCATGAAATCATGAGAACATCCATCTTTTGGAGTCTCTTCATTAATTCATTCTTTGGAATTTTTCCGTGAAAATGAATCCAAGCTTTTCCTTGGCATAATTTTTCAAAATGAGAACGCAAAGGTCCATCTCCAAAAATGTGAAACTCGACTTTATCGTTTTCCATTTTTAAGGCAGATTGAATTATGACATCCATGCAGTTGGCAATGCCCAATGCGCCTGAATACGCCAATTGAAGTTGTTCTTGCTCCTTTCGACCATCTAACTCCTTATCGAGTAATTTTTCATCAATCCCATTCGGAATCCAGTGAAAGGGTATTTTTTTATTTGGAACCAATTCTTTAAGTCGAAGGTCTGCATTTGGCAATACGGAAATAAATTCATCGCATAAGCGAAAGGCTAACTTCTCCAGACGTCGCATTACGATTATGGCAGGATGGTTCTTGGACATGTTTCCCATTTGAATAGGGGTTAGTGGCCAAAAGTCCCTTACTTCAAAGAAAAATTTCGCTTTTCTGTATCGGATCTTCATGGCTACTACATTCAAAATGGGCCACAAAGACATGCTGGTTAACAGAATAATATCTGGTTTACCATACTTGCGTTTTGGGATGAAAAACAAGAAAAAAACAAAGGTCAACCAATTCATTAATCGAGAAAAGCCAGAATTGGGGTTGTATTTGGTGACCCAAACCCAATTGAACTGAAAATTCTCACTTATGGGCTCTTCGGCAACCGGAAACTTACGAGGAGATGGTTCTTGAAAGTGATGGTTGTATGACCCAGCAAACAAGGAAACCTTATGGCCTAGGCTTCCCCAATATTTTCCAAATTGATAAAATCGTTCTCCAGATCCAACATTATTTTTTGGGGTACTTCCAAACTGATTTATGACCCAAATATTTTTTGACACGCTAAGGTACTTTTTATTGATTTGACGATTCTAATTCTTGGAGGCACTCGTTCAGAGTGATGAATTTGAACCCTTGATCTAGTTTTTGATCAACAAAATTAAAAAACCACTTTTTAATAGTTGGGTAATAGTCCGACATATAAACGTCGTGAAAATTCACAACGAAGTAGGGAATGTTTTTTTGCAAGGCTTCTTGAAAAGCAACTTCGCAGTTGTTGGTCCATTCCTCCAAATTAGAATTAGTCATAAAATTGGGCACTAAATTAGCATCCATAATACTGATTGGAATTTCCCATAAAGACCCAATTTTGAAGGGAGCTGAAATCATTTGAATGGTACTATCATACTGTATTTGAGCATTGCTGAATGTGTTAAAACTAACCCCATTCAAACGTAAATAATGTGACCTTACTCCAAATAATTGTTGGGATGATAGCTTTGTAAAATCGCTTATTTCTTTATTCGTTTTTTGGGGTGAATTCACCTCAATCGTGTGCATTCCAACTTCGTGATTGGCTTCTTTCAAAGCGAGCATAACAGGTATTGCTCTTTCTTTTTTATAAGAGAGGTTTAAAGCGTTATTCATTCCAAAAAAGAAAGTAGCTCGTATGTCTCGTTTATCATACTCCTTCATCAATTCTGGAATTCGGTGCATTCTTCCCCACATCTTAAGACGGGTGAAATACAATTGGAGTGTAATTCTCCCTTTCAGAAGAGCCAAAGTGTTACGTATCAATTGTTTCGGAACGAAAAGATCCTTAACATAATGCTCTTGCCAATTTAAATGATCCACATCGTGGGATAATACAATCTTCATCTGATTAATGTTTCAGAAATGGAGTTCAAAGAAAAATGAATTGTATGGATTGGCCTAAATTCTTAAATGGAATTATAGGTTTCAATGAGGTTTAGTGGATATTTCTCCGCGTCGAAATGGTTTTCTACATGTGTCCTTCCATTTTCCGTCAATTGACCAAAGTCAGAGTAGTTTTCTGTGCATTTTACAATGCTTTCAACCCAAGAGACATGATCGTTAGGATCAAGCAAGATTCCACATTCATTTTCCATGACGATTTCAGGGATTCCACCGACTTTGCTAGCAATTACTAAACAGCCAGAGGCCAATGATTCGACCGCAACATTCGGAAGCCCCTCCGACTTGCTGGGTATGAGAACGATATGTGTTTCACTCAATAATTTTGGGATGTCATGGGGAGATAATTGACCTAATAATTCCACCGCATCCGGATTTTTTAAGCCTTTTCTCCAACTTTTTTGTTCGTCTGATGTGCTATTAGGTCCTCCTATTTTCAATTTCACATTGAGTTTCCTTTCATCAACTTGGGCCCAAATTGACTTCAATGATTCACCTCCCTTTAAGTCGGATCCAAAACCAGACCCTTTCCTATTGCTAAAACCACCTAAAAATAGGAGCTGAATAGGCTCTTCTTTTACTTGCTCTTTAAATTTGGTTAAATCAGTACCTCTATACAAGGTTATGCTGTTCATCTTGGGGTATCTATTCTTGACCACCTTTTCAAGAAAATTGGAGTTGCAAATCACACACGCTGTATTGTTAACCCATTTTTTCAACCCAAAGTAGGATTCAATTTTGGGTAGATAAATGAGCAAGTCGCTTCCAATAGTTTGAACGACATGTTTTACACCAAATTTTCTATTCAGGTGGGCTCCCAAAGGCGCAAATTCCATTCCAATAGTATGCAATACGTCGAACGAACCAATATCGTGTTTGAGTAATCTTTGAAGCAAGATTTGCCAAAGTCGGTAGTTAAGGGCGTTCACCCAACCAATATTTACTGGAATCCATGGTAGGGCGAGAATAAAGGTGTCGATCCCATCATATTTTCCCTTAGTCAGTAAAGCTCTTCCTGGCTTCCAGTAGCGGATGTGAAAAACACATACCTGAGCGTGCTTGTGAATACCATCAACAGCTCTTTTATTAAAGATACTTTTGGAGGGGTTGTCGGAACTAGGATATCCTCCTGTTAAAATAGCAACTTTCACTTGACTAATTTTCCCTTAATGAGCATCAAACCAGCTTTAATTCTGTTCATTCCTTTGCTTTGGTATTGAGAAAAGAGAGCAGCGTAATGCTTGAAAATTTCTTTGTTCGTTATATCGGCTATATAGTTCAATTGAACAATATGCAGATTGTGATACATCATACTCGCTATATAGTTGGGTTTTGTTTCGTCCTGCCAATACCAAGACCAATTACCTGTATCAAATTCATGGATGGTCGACTCTAGGTATCGAATTCCATTCTCCCATAGAGTAGAGGCCTGCTTGAGAGATGGAATAGCCTGGTGAATATCATACAACCCAATGAGTGCATAGCACATTCCGTTTAAAATATGTTGTGGTGGTACAACGGCTTTTTCCTCGTACCAATATATATCTTCATATCCTTTGAATTGACCCAATACACCTCGCTCAGATACAGGCACTTGATAGGATTTCAATATTTTCTCTGCGAATGCGATGATTTCAGGATCAGGGTCTAGTTCATAGCAACGTGCTAATACGCACAGCGCCTCTCCTTGATTCATCGCAGATAAAAGTGAACCATGGGGAAAAACAACACCTCCATAAGAGGTAACCTCGTGGTTTTTTTTCAAGAAATCATAAACTTTGAGTAAGGGTTCTGTATGTTTCTTGTCGCCCGTTTCGAGATAAACTTCCCAATTTGCAAGAGCAAAAGAACACAAGGTGGTGTAGTTATACTGACTACCGTCTTGGCCCTGTCTTATTGGCAATCCATTTTCATCAAACTTGTCGTAATGATTGTCGTAAAGACGATCTTTTAGGTGCATTCTAAAGAATGGTCCAGTAGGAGATTGAACAGCCCAATTTTGGTGCTCGATCCTTTTCCAATATTGATCTTTTGGAAAGAAGTATATTTTTAGCTTTTGTAGTTTGTGACTCAGGCTCATAGTGAAAAAATCATAAATTATTTTGACGCGGTAACTTGGATTTTTTGTAAAAAACTTTCGAGCCTCGCAAGGTCGATGTGATAACCAAACTCACTTTCCATTGCTTTTTTTCCTCTTAAGCCCATTTGTTTTGCTTCATCTTGATTCAGAAGTAAAAATTCGAATGCCTTGGCTATGGATTTTGGATCAGTTGAATCTACAATCAACCCACATTTGGCGCTCTCAACTACCTTCCTTAATTCTGGGAAATCAGAAACCACAACAGGAAGTCCGCAAAACATGTATTCAAAAAGTCGGTTGGGAATCCCCACTCGATTATTAGCATTGTCCTCGTAAAAAACACAACCCAAATACCCTTTTTCAATGCGTTTAAAATTTTCTTCCCAGGGTAACATTCCTTGGAGGTTCAAAAACGATGAGCGAGCATCCCTTTGTGCTTGGTCCTTCATTTCGGTCTCAATTGAGCCATTGTACCTGCCCGCAAATAGCATCTCTACACCCTCTAAAATCTTTTCGTCGAGGTGAGCCAAAGCTTGCACAGTTTGAAGTGCATGACGAGCGTGAGAATGACTTCCAGAGGTAATGATTAACTTTTTGTCGCTTCTGCTTTCATCGAACTGAAGGTCTTGAAGTCGACTTAAATCAGTACTATTTCGAGTAATTTCGCATGGTGTTGAGGAACTTTGAAAAAGCTGCTTCATAGACTCGGATACCACCGTAATTCCATGTATTTTATTGATTACTTGGAGCTCGTATCGGCGAAATATCGAACCTAGAAAGGAGGGAAGTCCCCAATCTTTGAATCGACCGGCATAATTTTCATGAATGTCGTACACGATGGTTGCGTCCGGTCTTTTTTTGCGTAAACGCTTCATATGAGGTAACAGATCAGGGTCGTGAAAAACAAATATTTTCGCTTCAGAAGCAATGGCTGTTTCTACAACGGCTTTAGAGGTATACCATCTTCTTTTTTTCCCTCTCGCTGAAGGCACCAATTTTACATCTACACCTTTACTCAAGCTAGAATCGAAAGGAACTTTGTCATCCTCCATGGCTATTAGTTCAACTCGATGTCCATTACGTGCCAATCCTACACAAGCACGTTGAAATATTCGATCATCATTCCAGTCGTGCATGCTTGTTAAGTGACTGATAAAGAAAGGTTCTATTGTCATAAATGGAATTTTATCTGAAAATTCTGAGTAAGGTGTACATTTTACCCATCCAATTCTGCGGCCAATCAACTCTGTAATAAATCACGGGTTTACCACCCATTTGTCGATAAAAATTGGCTACTCCAGGCAAGTTGCTACCTTCAAAATCGAAACCCAAATTAAGATCCAAAGCCTTCTGAATGGACAAATAGGTACAAAGAATATTGGCCTTGTTGATCAATGAATCTGAGTGATCCTTAGAAGCATTTACTAGGTGGTATGCATAGCGGTTATCAAATGGACACCAAGCACCTGCAATTGGTTCGTTTTTATAATAGAGAACGAAGGAATAAGACATGTCATTTGGACAATGGCGTATCAGTCGCTCCAATAGTTCAATACTCGAATTGAAATTGTTCTTTTCAGCCGTTTGTTGTTGTAAATGAACGAGATCATCGATACAATCCTTACCCTCTTTCAAAAGAATCTCTCCTGATTCTTGAAGTTTGAGCAATTTCTTTAAGTAACGTTTTTTTGACGAGTTAATAGTAGCAAGTAAATCAGAGGTCGTGCTTTCAACTCGGTGACATTGGGTAGGTGTTATTATTCCTTTGGATTTCAGTAAAGGCAATAAATCATGATCGTCTAGTACCAGTTTTATTGAATTTAAAGCGCCTAACCATTTTTTTGGAATAGCTGAAATAACGGCTTCAAGGTCATTTTTGTCTTTCAACAAGGGACCATATAAATGGCCATAAGGAGGAATAAAATTCCCTTTTATTCTTGCTTTTCTACTCAAAGAAAGCGGAAAGGTGGCTTTGAGATTGCCCTCTTCGTCTCTAAATATGGCGTATTTACTCTCTTTGTTGAGTAAATAGAGATATTCAGGCGATTGAAAAACATTGCCCTCCTCACGCAAAAAACTCCTTACATCCTCAGGAATTTCCTGTGTGCCCAATAAGCTTACTTCCACAATAACGAGCTATTTATCAATAACATTTCTTCGAATGAATTTTGGGAATGTAAATAGTCCGCCGAAGAATCGAATTGAGTATGGAATTTGGACAACTTTAAATCCATAACTTTCCTTAAAACTATCCAGGGATTCTCTATTACTTTTTCCACCATACCATACCTCATCAATGTTTCCAAGGTTCTTCAGATATAACAGAATGGCGTGATTGATGGCGTCAACAGGACAAGTATGTAAAAGGTCCGTATCGCTTTTTACACCATCATAAATAACAATGTTCTCCATTACATGAAGACAAATATAAGCTGACATTTGACCCTCATGGAAGCTACACCAGAATTCAGTATAGTTAGCAACTTTTAAAATGTTTTCCCACCAAACTGTGTTATCTAAGTTGTAGAATTCTGGGTCATGTCCATGTCCGTTCCGAATCGCTGTTGATTTCAAAATACGTGCAAAGTCTGCCTTGTATTCTTGTATGTTCTCAATTTTTTTAACCTCATTGTTTTTGAGGCCTTTTTTTATTCTTCTTTTTCTGTTTCCACTCTTAAGAGTTTCTAAACTCCAATTCTTCAAGGTCTCTTCATCCATGACAAATGGAGACCATGTACCAACAGATTTTTTTGGGTTATCAACTCGAATATTGTACCCAACTAATGAATTTAGAAAGGATGGCCTTTTGTCAGTTGAATGATAGTTTAACGCAGGTTTGCAATAACCGAATTTTGTTTTTTCCCACCAAACTCCTTGGTGTAGATGCAAATCAAGTCCAGCTTTTTTCTTTCCTTCGATGTATTCTTCTTTCGTCATTTTTGCGACAGTTCTTATTGAATTTTTACAACCAATTGCTGTTTCCCTCGGCTTGTTTTTTCGATTTCTGGTTGGTGGTGAAGTTGAATGTTTATCGTTGCCCCCAGAGCGTTTTGTAAATACTCTTGAACAAATCGTAATTCTTCTGTACACTTATCACCTTGTCCAGTATAATTGATTGTGATTTCTTGTGTTTTTATTTTTTGTACAAATTGCAGTTCACCTGTACTTTTTAGGTCCTTCAAAAAACCGGAAAGTTGGGTGGCTTGAACTTGCCTTCCTTCAATTCCAGAAAGGAACTCATGATTCCTACCTAGCAATTTTTTTACCCGTATAGTTTGTCGGCCACAATCGCAAGGTTCGGCTGTAAGAATGGCTCGGTCGCCAAGTTCGTAGCGAATGAAGGGCATGGTATAATTGTCCAAATCTGTCACCACTACCTTGCCTTCCTCTTCTAGCACCGCTTCGCCCTTATCGTTGATGGTTTCGACGTGTACATGCGTTTCATTAATGTGCAGGTATCCTTTTTCACATTCAAAGGCTATTGACCCAATTTCATTCGACCCGTAGTAAGAGCGTACCTTGGCATTGAAAAAAGTCTCTAGTTGACTTCTTTGATGATCAAAAAGCATTTCGCCTGTGGTTATGATCAAAGGAATTTGTCTGATTTTTTCTCTTTTGGTTAAGGATAATATTCCACTTACATAACCTTCGATGGCTTCAGGTCGATAATGGTTGATGGCGCTGGTTATTTTGGAAATTTCAGCATTGTTGGATGGAAAAGCTTCCAAGATTCTTTTCCTCCCTAAACGCATTTTGACGCGGCCTTTCAAGGAAATTTTGCTGAATGCATTGAGAAATAAAATTTTGGAGGAAGGTTTTAACCCATAATTAAATCGAGCATTCCAGAGCCAGGCTTTGATTAAGGTTTGACACTCCGTATTTCTTCTGATTACCAAGGGTTTACCTGTAGTTCCACCCGTTGTTGCAGTAACGTAGGTTGTTTCCCTGTTCCATAACTCGTCTTCATTTGCACGTATCTCAGCTTTGGTTAATACCGGAAACTCTTCTATGGATTGAGTTTGGGTGCCATTAATAATTTGCTGCCAATATCTCGTTTTATTTGCCGCCTCCAGAAGCTTTTTGAATTTTTCTTTTCTGATTTCCGCTATTTTATCCTTGGATGAAAATTCCAAATCCTTGATAGCGATGAGGTGCTTATAAATATCGCTGTAGTCGTTCTTGGTGAGTATTTTTAAGAAAAACTTTTCCTTTAAATTCATTCAGCTTTTGTATTGGATTGGATGTTTGATTTGTCTTCCCCCATGTGGTAATAACAGATAGGAATAATGAGCCCAAGCGTCAGGTAAAAGGTTCGATCGTAAAGAATGATTAATCCTCCAGCCATACCCATAACCAGCAATGAACAGATGGATCCAATAAGCAAGGCGGAAGGAAAAATATTCTTGATGGATGGAACTCTCAAGTGCCTCACAAGAATGGTAATGGATATAAAAATGAGAATTGTAAAAGGGATGGAGCCAAAAAGACCTGTTTCTCCAATCAATACACTAAAAGAGTCGTGTGCACCTAAGTGTCCTGTTACCTGATTGGTTCTGTTCAACCCAACACCAGTAAAAGGATAATCACCAAAATATTCGATGGCGTTTTCGCGTTGACTTTTGGTGAAATCAGCTCTTGAATCGGCTCTTTCGGCAATGGTTGAATCGTTTTGCCCCAAAAGAAGGCGATCCTTTACTTGGTCGGGAACCAAGCCCCATCCAAAAATCAAAAGACCAATCATAAGAAAAGTCGGAATAAGCACTTGTTTGAGCTTGATTCGTCCTTTCCAAAAATAAATTCCTCCGATGGACAATAGAAGCACAATGGTTCCATAAAAATTAGTTCGAGAACCCGAAAGGAATAACCCAGCCAAACAAACCATCATTACAGATAGTATGAGCAATTTCGGGATTTTTTTACCATTCAGATTGAAATAAAGTAGGCCAGCAAAAAAGCCGTTTCTGGCCATAATACCTAATTCATTCGCGTTACCTCCAATATTGGATGCACGCATACTTTCTTCTGATAAATCGGATGGTGGCTCCCCTCCAAATATGCTGTATACATCAATGCCATTGGCAAATAAAAAGGCTGGTATACAAGCGATTGCTGATGCAACTCCCAAAGACAAACAGATGAGTTCAATATCCTTTTTGGTTCGGACAGAACTTTGAATCATAAATGCAAAGATGATCAACAGGATTACCGTGATTGCACTACTCAATGCGGTCATTCCCCCAGGGGATAGGAGCCAAAAACCTGATGAAAACAAGACACCAAATCCAAAAATCAGGAAGATGTTGACGAGCTTGGAATCCTTCAATGGACTTCGATAGTTCTGATCTTGGATCAATTTGATGAACCAAGCAAGTAAGGCAATAATCCCTGCAGTTCGACCCAAATTTAATCCGCCAAATCCAGGAAAAAAAGGTTCCAAAGGAAGGGCTGCAAATACGAATGAAATTGCTAAAATGGGCGACTTGATCATTCGTATGAAAACGAATCCACCAATCAAAAAGCCAAGAAGAATGAGTCCTATAGTAGTCATTTTGATCTTCTTACTGTAAATTCAAATCAGCTTCTGTTTTAGAGTTTAGAAGATAGTATGTTATTGAATTCATTTCGAACATTTTCCGCAAGAAACAATTGTTCAGCAATTGTTTTGGCATTGATAGTTTTTTGTTCAATATCGTCAGATTTTGAAAAAACTTTCTCAATCGTTTCAGCAACCAGCTTTTTGTTGTTGATATCATTAATTACTGTACCACAATTGTGTTGCTTAAAGAACTGACTCAAGAAATAGTTTTCTGGACAAATCAAGAGAATTGGAACACCAGAAAACATATATTCAATGGCTTTCGTTGGGAAGATGGTAGAAATTTCATCGAAATGAATTCCAGCATCGGTAGCTGTATCGAGGGTCAACAATAAACAACCGCTCGAGCTCAATGCACTTTTGTACGAAAGTGAGTCGGAATAAAAAGTTTGCGAAGAATTAGCCAATTTGTCTATTTCTATGTCAAATAGCTTGTCAAGATTATTTTTAGTGGCAAGTTCAAAATGAACATCCGCCATTTCTTCTACAATGTTGATCAATTTGTGAACCGACTTCTGATTGATATCGTAAATCGCACCTCCCCAAAAAATCGTACGCGAAGTCTTCTGAGTTGAAGAA
>JAOASF010000024.1 GCA_025210175.1 Crocinitomicaceae bacterium
CCTTTAATAGGCTGTGTAGAGGAAATCTACCACATTTGGGTTGTTCTGAATGAATTCCTTTTTGTTTGCTGGTAAGTCCATATTCGATATGAAATCTTTGTGTTCGATGAACCCACTCATTCTATTTTCAAGGGAGAAGCTTTCTGGTTTGGGTTCATCCATTTGCCAAGCGTGGGTATTCGTTTTGGCAAAGGCAGAAGAGGGACTGCTTTTTTTGAGTGCAATTGGCGCCGCTTCTTCTTCAACAACTTCATTTTTAGCAAGCTTATCCGCTTTTTCTACAATCCCAGGGGTCAGTTCCTTTTGATTTGAAGGGACTTGTGCTTCTTGCTTGGGTGGGTCTGTTTCTACCAGAGGCATCGGTTGATTTTGTTCTGCTCCCTTATCCTCTGCCAAAGGCCCAATCGACTTTTCTGCTCTTACAGCATCATCGCTTGGATAGTAAAGCAATAGTGCCAAAAGGACAACTGCAGCAGCCGACAACATGGTGTACAACATTTTTCGGTTTTCCTTTTCTGGAGGATAAGCTGTTTTGAATTCTTCCATCAAATTCTTTTTCAATCCTGAAGATGGGCGAAGATCCATATAAGCAGCGGCAGTTTGGTTCAACAGGTCTTTCATCGCGTAAAAGGCATCTTCATCCTCTACCCAATCTTGAATCAAGAGTAGTTCCTCCGTACTCAACTTCACGTACTCTTTTTCTTTGATGATCTTTTCTATTCTCTTTTCCATGATTATCCTTCTGTTGGTTTGAATGCTCCCAAACTTTCACTCAGCTGTTTGATAGCGTAAAATATTCTGGATTTTACCGTTCCCTCATTGATTTCCAAAATTTGGGCAATTTCCTTATTACTAAAGCCAATGATGTGTCGCAATTCAAAAATTTCTCGGTGTTTTTCATCCATTTTCTCCAATTCCTCATCGAGTGCACCTTTGAATTGGGCTATTTGTACATCTCTTTCTACATCCGATTTAGATACTGCATCAAAATGCGGCACTTCATCGTAACTTCCAGTATTGCTGCGAACCTCCTGACGTTTGTATTCGTTTTTTACCATGTTATTGGCTACTGAAAACAACCAGGTTTTAAAATTCCGGCTCACGTCGAATGACTCCGGTTTTTGGATGAGTTTGGTAAGCAGGTCGTGAACAAAATCTTCAGCCTTCTCTCGATCTTTCCACATTCTCATGTAAAAGAACTTGTACAATCGATCTGCATATCGTTCGTATATTTCCTGAAAGGCACCCTCTTCACCTTTGCGCATGCGAAGAATCAGTTTTTCGTCGGACTCGTTCTTATATGATCTCGATAATATGCGCATTACTTCTTCAAGCTAGACGGCAAATTTTGTTCCTTAATTATTCGTTGAATTATCTGGTCGTACCCTCCCTCCTCTTCAGAGCTTGAACTTTTCTTTTTACTGTAACTGGAAAATTTATGGTTACCTGAATTGTATTGGCGTAGTTGATACAGAAAAGGCAGATAATTAACACTCAAAGAATGCTTGCATGTTTCCAGTACCTTCTTGGTCAAAGTAGCATCCCACAACTGCTGGTTGACCACCGATAATTCCAAGGTGAGAACAGAAAAGCGAAAGGTCAAACCTTGAACGTACAAATTGGGCAACAAGGCATTTAAGTATGGCTTGGCGAGGGTGAGTCCAAGATGAATTTCTTTGTCCGCATTTAATACACAAAATTCTTGTAAAAAAGCCACATCGACCATCGTACTATTCGGGACTCGATAACCCTTTCGCTTCAGCACATTGCGATAAAAACTGGAATTGAACCAATCCAAATCGATGATTTCTACCCCCGATTTTTTGCGCATGACCTTTTGAACATACAAGGCCGTATGTGTATCCTCAAAACCGTGGGTAATGAGTAGACTATTCTCACCACAACTCAACAATACATCCTCGGCGTAGTGAAAAACTTCCGTTGAATAAAACCCTGCGTTTTTCAATTGAACCAAGTCCTCTCGCAGGCGATTCTCGTTGCTGGTAATGGCGTTATATGAAATGACCTGGTTGAGCAGATCCCTATCTTTCGATTTTTGTGCCTCTACTTTTTCGAGAGCGGCAAAGCGTGAAATATCATGTTGTCCAATTTGATAATAAGCCAATAAATTCAACCAATTTTCAGGCTCCAATTTCGACATTTGATTGAGCAGAACATACAATTCCTGCTTCTCCTCCTCTGTCATGGATTTTCTATTGGGATTCATGGTGTAGGTATCATAGCTCGTTTCATACTGTTGCTGAACCGTTTGGTAACTCGCTGCTTCGTATGCTCGATTTTGGGTATCCCTTTTTGACTTTTCCGAAAAAGAAGGTGCTTTATTTTTTGTAGAATCCAACTGTTCTTCCCTACCTTTAGGAATAGGTTCCACATTGTTGTTATAGGGATTATTTACCTGAGCTACTAACTTTCCAGACAACAAGAACAAGGACCACAAAAACAGAAATCTAAAAACCAAGATCATTTTTAATTGTTTCACTACTGTACAAGGTAAATATAAAAGGGTTCAAAAAATGACAAAAAAAGATTTCGAAGATTTGAAACTTTACAGAAGATTGAAGTTACTGAGCAAGGAAGGAGAGCATATTGGCATGCGAATGATTGGACACCAAAAGGTACACCTCTATGCTCTGGATGGTCTTTTTGTTGAGGTATACGTAATTCCTGGATCCGAACAAGTTCAGTGGGCCGAAGTACAAACCAATCACAAGATTTTAGCCGAATACAGTTCGCAGATAGATTTGCGTAAATTGTGGTAACTAACGCGCCGCTATTACTTTGCCCGTCAACCCAAACCCTTCCAGTTCTTGTACCGTTTGCTCCACTTTGTCAGCCGGAATATCTGCTAACTCAATTTCTACAATTCCGTTTTCCTTGCGATAATACTCCTTGCGATAATTCATGTGCAAAAGTGTATTTGCCAAGTCTCCTTCAATCACTTTTCCGCTTAACTCTATGACCAAATTCCTGTTGGAATTCTCTGTTTCCATGCTTTTAGCAACTTCGTCTACACGCATAAAGACAGTGTCAATTTCATTTCTCAGGAAGTATATCTGAGGTATCTGCTGAACGGATCGATAAACCGGTGATTTTATCTTCTTGTCATTGGCGTCATAATAGAATGGCGCATGCGAATTGAAACGGTTCAATATTTCCCTTGGGAACTCATCGTACTCTTTTTTCGATACAATCTGAACGCGATTGGCAACATTAGACTGCACATCGTCTGTGTGATCCTTTTCCGTTTCGTTGCGTTCCTGATAACTGTCGTTTTGCACCACAATGTTGTCGTAGTTCTTAAAGGTAGTATCCACAGGATTGTACTCGGTCTTCTTCTCCAAAATACTCGGGCCATTTTCCTTTAAGAGTTCTTGAGCTGCTACAAGCGATAGTCTTTCACCTTCGTTGTACACGACAATAAAAGCATCTGTATATCCTTTTTGGTTAACCAACTTTTTGGCTTCCACTGCCTCGCGTAAGCTTGGATACAATCCGGTAGAGTATCTAATTTGTCCATTTGGCAAACGTCGCGTGTACAATTCATCCAAACCTTTTACCAGGGATTGATCAGCTGGTCGGTTAAACACTCCAATCTGAATCGTATAGAACATGCCTTTGATATTCTCAATTGGTTGAGATGGCACGGCATAATCAACCTTGTAATAATCGTAGGTTTCGCCATTTGGTCCGATGGAATAATCCTTTTGTGCCAATTTGGCTTGGGTTTGGGCTTCGGCAACAAGTTCTTTCTGTTCTTGGAACATGATTTCCTTCTGTTCCTTGGTACTACATCCCCCTGTAATTTCCAACCTTTTTGCTTCGCGAATTGTTATTCGTTCGCTATTACAAAAGGCAACCACGAAGGCATCTTTGTAGCCAACTCTTTTTATGTCGCTTTGAGCCGTTTGCGCCATTACATGACTCTTGAAGAACCCAGCACGGTAGAGCGTCATTCCAGTTGGTCTCAATTCTCCGTCTACCGGATAGAATTCTCGGAACATTTCATCTGGAAGTGCCTTGGTGAATGCGCCCACTTGAACACGGAACACCAAACCAGTCGGCTGGCTCACGTTCAACGGAATATCACTTGCTTTTCGGGTTCCATTTTCGTCGAACACAAATTCTTCTTTCGGAAAGGCAACAATGTCTTCACCCTCCGGCATCTCATAAATCGGATCAACACCGCGCATAATCATGTTTTGCATGTTGAGTCGATAGTAGTCATTCGTATCCAACATGTTCAACAATTCATTTCGCTTTCCTTTGAGTGCGTTTACCATGTTCGAAAGATCCTTTTCTTGAATGGTAATTTTCTTTTGCGTAGCATCTATTTGGGATTCAAGCGTATCGCTCGTTTCGGAGAATTCCTTTTGAATCAAGCGTTTCAGTTTATTCTTTTCAACCAAAAGCTGGGTGTTTCTTTCATCGATTTTTTCTTCTAACTCAATGGCGTCAAACCCCAAGCGGGCGGCCTTCTTGTATGAAGGCATGGCTGCGATTCGTCTTTCTTCCTCGAAGGACAACTCCACGCCTTTGGCCTTTGGATCAAGAGCCTGAACTCTTGTATCTGGAATTTTTTCAAGCAGATCGGAATAATACTCCTTCTGATTTTTGTTCAAATCTATTTGCGCCGTAAGTTCGTTTTGACGCTTTAAGAATTCAGATTTCTCTTTGTTATTTGTCGTGGCCTTCGCCTGCTCCCTGTTGTTGGTTAACTCAGCTGTAAGTCGAGAACTTTCTATTTCCAGTTGGCGAAGTCGAGATTCAACATCTTTTTTGGATTGAACGTTGTTTTGACTTTCGTGACTCAACTCTCCCATTTTACTATCAGAATAGGAAAGTTCAATAAGCGATTGCTTTTCAATTTGCTTGAGGTAAACCTGTTGAAGTAATTGATTTTTTTCCTCCAAATCTGAAGATTCCACGATGGCGTTTTGCAAAACATCAACTTCGTTGTCGATGCTCTTGAGTTGCTTTTTCAACGTTTCATTATTGAGTTGAGCTATTTCAGACTCGCGCGTCAGGAATTCTACTTTCTTGGTGTTGATTGCATTCAAGTTTTCGAGGTTCGCAGATTCCTTTTGCATCAGATCATTTTCGCGATTCAAGCGATTCATTTTGGCCTTTTCATAGGCTCTCTTGTCTTTACCAGTTGGGTTTTCGGAGTTCAACAACCTCTTGTTTAGGTCATTATCCTTCGCCAAAAGACGTTCCAACTGTGAATCGTTGAACTTCAATGAAATTTCGGGGGTTTGAACAAAGCCTTCGTACATGGCTTTCTCGTCCTCTATCGTTTTAATTTCCTCATTTACCTTGTCCAATCGACTCTCTACGTTCCCCATTTCAGTTAGAACCAAGTTGGTGGATTCCGTGTAATCGTGTTTGAGGTCTTTGTCGTATGCATCCATGATGGATTCGAGGTCAACTTTGTAGTCCAACAAGGCGTCCTTGGTTTCGTTGAGCACCTCATAATTGGTCGGCGTTTTGGTCATCACACCTTCCTTGTCGTTCAGTATATTTCTTCGCAAATCGTCGACAGATTCGATCGGTCTCAATTGTTCCATATAACTGATCGCTTCCTTGGAGGCGGTGGTCGATTTACGAATTTCCTTCAAGGTTTCGTTGGATAGTCGAGCAAAGTCTTCTGCTTGTTGATTTCGTGCTACGATGTCGTTTTGCAATTGTGATTTTACCAATTCGATCTCGGCTAGCTTCTTCGATTTTTTGGTTTCCTCCAATTCTTCGGAACTCAGACTTTGAATTCGATTTTTCTCAGCATCTAGTTGGGCTATCAGGTTTTGGTCAATTTTATTAAGAGAGTTGAGCTGATCCACATTTGGTTTTTGCTCATTGAGAGACGCCACTTCACTTTGGTAATTTTCTTCCATCCGGCGAATGAGCTGATCCCTTGTTTCAGGCAAAACAGATCGCTCGGCTTTTAATCCCTCAGTAGTTTCTTTGACGTCGGCTATGAGATTCACGAGAGTTGGCCGGTCTTCGGGTTTCACCAAGCCATAGTTGTTCACTTTTTCGAGTCCCTCGAGCAACTCCTGGTTCAAGGCAATTTTCTTATCCAGCACTTCTGTTTCACTCAAATTTTTGTTTTCCAAAAGTTGAGCTTCTTCTCTAAAATAACCTCCATAGGCTGTTTCCACAAAGCGCTTTCTCGTTTTATAAGTAGCGTCTTCTCCTTTTAACGGTTCACCTTCAGGCTGAAAAGCGGCCATCATTTTCATATCGGCAGAGTCCTTCGCTTTCGCAATCTGTTCAAACTCATTGATAGACGCATTGATGGATTCCTTTTGTATTAGTTCAGATGCTTTCTTGTCAGCAGCCAATTCTTCCGCTTTTTGTTTTGCCTTCTCCTCGTTTAATTCTCTTTTCTGCTGCGACTCTTGCAAACGAGCAATTTCATTCAGCGCTTCGTTTCGTTGATCGTTCAGCAATTCTCTTTCTTCCTGCACTTTTGCTACCTGCTGTGCCACCAACTCATCGACAAACTGTTTTTTCTTTTCTATGATTTCTGCTCGTTCATCGTTCAACTCAATGGTTTTCAATCGATCTTGCTCTTCTTGCAACGCACTCAACAGTTTTTCGGAGGTAGCCAGGCGTCTTTCATTTTCCTCAATGGAGTTGGTTTTTAGTACCAATGATTTTTCATCCACCGGATTGACGTCGAACATGTTTCCACTTACGCGGTTCACTATGTCCAATTTGCTCTCCTCTTTGAGTAGTTGATCTCGTTCAGACTTCGGCAACTGATCCAACTTGTTTTCAGTAACAACACTCGATTGTTGATCGAGTTTCATTTGACGTTTTTCGGCGAGCAACAATTTTTCACTTACCAAAATGAGCTCTAGTTTTTGTTTCGTCTCGGGCAGTGCCTCGTAGGTTGGATATTGGTCCATGAGGGTTGCAACCTTCTTAATTCGACGTTCCAGCTGATCGATAAAGTCCACATCAATACGTTCGAAATCATTAATTTGACCATCCGACATCACGGTTAAATCGGACAACTCAATGAGCTTTTCTCCCCTGGTTCCACCAATGAGTTCGCGGATATAATCTTCTCTAGTTTTATCGCTGAGTTCGGAGCCTATTTGATCGTATTCGTTTTTGGTTTTCAAGTAGTCGTGTGCCAAAGCCAGTTCGCGCATACGTGGATCGAGATCCGACACGCCTTGGGATTTCAACTTGCTTTGTTCGTTATCAATTTTCTTTAAGAAGCTCTCGTTGAGTACCACTGATTTTTTGAAATCTATCCCTGTAATGATACTTCTAATGGAGTCATTTTCAATGAGAAAATTGGGTTCCAAGCGTTCGGCTAGGTTCGAAATCAATTGAGATTCAGGGCTGTTCTCATCAAAGGAGTTTTTGTAAAATTGCTCGTTTTTATTTGCTCCTTCTTGGTCATTTTTTTGAGCAATTTGATCGAGGTTTGACAGTAGTTTAGCTTTCTTTTCGGCCACCAAAGCTTCTTGTTTCGATTGCTCCTCTTTGAAAAAAGAGGATAGGTCATTGCTCAGATAAAAATCACCTGCTCTCAACTTCATTTCAAGCATGTCGAGATTGTTTTCGCTCATCGGAGCATCCGCAGCAAATTCAGACTGGTAAGCAGAAAGAACTTCCGTTAGTTCTTTTTTCTCGCGTTCCATGATTCCCAATCGATTATCGATGGAAGTGATTTCCCCTTTGGTAAGTGCCAATTCTTGTTTTTTGAACAGGAGATCCTTTTCCAATTCTTCCAATTTGGCTCTTTTGGCCGATTCTTTTCGCGATTCGAGTTCGAGAATTTCTCTTTCAATTTCGCCCAAACTAACCAAGAATGCCTTTCTATTTTCTTGTAGGCGAGCCATTTTCGCGTCGAAATCATGGACTCTTTCTGAGTTTTTCTCGTAGAATTCCTTGCTTTCAACCTCTAGAGCATCTTTCACTTGATCGGAGTTGGCTGCTAAAAACTGCAGCGCTTCAGACTTGTTTCCTTCTTCCAGAAAACCGTTCAATTTTTGCCCAATTACTAACCATTTTTCAGCCGTTTCCGGGTTGACCATCGACAAAGAGGCTGCCATTTTGAAATGATTCGCATTTTCCAAGTCGAGTAAAATTTCATCGCGAAGGGCATTCAATTCGTTGATCAGCACTTGAGCTTCCTCCATTATTTCTTCCTCTTCCTTGGTGGTTTTCGCCTTTTTGTACTCTTCCTCTAATCGGGTCAATTGCCCTTGTAAACTATCGTATTGGGCCACTTTTTCTTCAATGGCCGCCACTTTTTTAGCTTCGTATGCACTCGCTTTGGAACCATTGTATTGAACCTTCTTTGTTCGTTCCGACAATTCCTTGCTGAGGTCTTCAACTTTCTTGTGACGGGAACCAAATTTGCGCAATACCTTTTCCTCGTTCAAGGTAAATCGGTTGTTCAGGTCGTATTTATCGCTATTCGGGTCAAGGGCCGCTTTTCTACTGAAAATTTCGGCAATAATTTCGTCGGACTCCTCCACCTCTTCTTCAAAACGATCGACAATTCGAAGTACTTCATTTCCACTTATCGTGGTGTGTTCGATGTATTGTCTGAGAGGTCTCAGTTCATTTTTTACAGGAATCTCAACCCGTTCCTGCCACAAGCGTTCGGACCCAATGATACGCATGTTGTACTGATAGGTCCCTCCTCTTGGAAAGGTAAAAACGATGTTGTTCACCTCGTCCGACTGATAGTTACCTACCACTTCACCGGTGGCTACTTCCACTACTTCCACAAGCAACTTAGCACTCGGGTTGATTTTCGGTTGAAACTTTCCAGCAATGATGCAGAGTTGGACCGGTATTTTCTCAATTTTAATTTTGTAGACATAAATTTTTCCCGTTTCCGATTGTCGAGACGAGGCAAAAAAGCCGTATTCACCTTGTTGATCAACCAAAAACAAGATATCATCATCAGGAGATGAAATGGCAAAATCTAGGTTTTCCGGATTGTCATACGTATCGGTCATTCGATTGTACTTTGCTCGAAACACATCGTATCCTCCCATGGAGTTGTGCCCCTTGGAGCAGAAATAGAGGTATTCACCTGTTTGGTTCAGGTAGGCAAAATCTTCATCAAATTCCGTATTTACGGCTCCTGATATTTTTTGCGGGACTCCCCAATTTCCGGCCAAGTCTATTCTGCGGCGATAGATGTCTTTTTGTATTCCATCATCGCCGTAACTTGAATAATAAATTTCCTTGGTACCCTTCGCAAAAAAGATAATGGGAACATGACCGTATTTTTTATCTAGTTTACTTTGAAACTCTTCAGTAACAAGCAGTTCCCCTCCCACATCATCGAGCTCGTAAAGTCGGAAAAACTTGTCTTTTTCAATTTCTTTTTTCTCATAAACGATGATTTCTGAGTACTTGGAAAGCAATTTTTTACCATTCTCACACATTTGGATCAACCGGTCGGTCTCCAGGTTTTGAATCACTTTGTTGTTGGTAAGTTCTTTGAATTTCTTGTAGCTTTTAATGGCGTCGTTGAACAAGTAGTTGTAGTGGTAAGCCCTTCCTAAGTAGTAAAAAGCCATGGGGTCAATTTCCGACTCCAAGTTTTTATCGACTGCAAACTTCAGGTATCGTAAAGCTTCTTGTTTGTTATCTGAGTTAAAAAGTAAACAGGCTCCGTAGCGGTAGTTGTAGTAGGAAACTCTTGGTTTGAGCGATAGTAATCGTAAATAATAGGGGGTCGCTTCAACGTATTTTTCGGCGAGGAACAAGTCATTAGCCATCACGAATAGTTCTTTTTCAGTTTGGGCTGAAAAACGACCTATCAGCGAGAGAAATGACAGGATTAGTAAGATTTTTTTACTCCGAGGCATCCTGTACTAGCAATCAATTAGTTTCTAACTACTCTTTTCTTTTAATCAGTGGCATTTTGGACTCATTGCCTTTGATTAAGCGAATGATGTTTTTTCTATGCGCTAATATAACTGCAATACTTAAGACGGAGCTAAAAATCAATAAATTAAATGAGGGTTCGTGGAAGAGAAAAATCAAGAAAAGAGGAAATGCCAATGCTGCGCTAATGGCTGCCAGAGAGACATAGGAAAAGGTCAGATAAACCGCCATAAAAACCAGTAAGGCACTACCCGCTGCGGAGGGATGCAAACCAATGATTACCCCCAAGCTAGTAGCCACTCCCTTCCCACCATCAAAACGGGCAAAAATGGGAAAAACGTGTCCCAATACGCAGGACATGGATGCTATCAATTGAACGTTGGTCACCTCATTGGCCCCAAAGGAATCTGGAAGAAAATAAAATGGGATAATCGCTCCTAAAAAACCTTTAACGATGTCGATTGACAGGACAACTATTCCTGGCTTTTTTCCCAAAACGCGAAAGGTATTGGTAGCGCCAGCATTTTTACTACCGTGTTCGCGTACGTCGATTCCGTACCATTTCATCCCCACCCAAACAGCGGTGGGGATGGAACCTAGTAAGTATCCTACAATGGGAAAAAGTGCCCAGTAATAATTCATTATTCTTCTCTTTTACCTAGCAATCTGTTGAATCGAGCAATGTAAATATTCTGATCCGTCATACCCCATTTGAAGTTTTTCGATTTGCGTTTGTCTTCTTTGATTGCATTCACCGCATTCATGAAGTCCTTGTCAGAAGAAATCATTCTCAATTCTCCGTCTTTACGCATCATGGTGTAATCCAAATAGTAAATACGTCCCCCAGATAAACCGAAGTAAAGCATCAATTAGTCGTTGCTAATTTCGCTAAAGGTTTGCATCAAAAAGGCATCGAAGTCAACATATTTGAACACCGGTTGGTCGAAAACATTAACCAAGACAGCGCTGTGACGAGAAGTAATGAGTCCTCTTTCCTGGAATTCAATCTTTTCGAAGCTACTCAATTCAATCCCCGTGAAAACAAGACCGTCAGCCAAGGCATCAGGCAATTTTTTCACCTCTCCCTTGATGGTGTAGTCCGACTTAAAGCGATCGGCCGTTTTTTCGTCTTCCCACTCCAGAATGGCTTTTTCAAGATTGACATCGTCGAGTTCCATGGCTTCCGTACCTGGAGTAGTCAACAAGCGAATACCTACATCCTGGAACATTTTTTTGTCGACATCCATCTTCACTTTCATGGTCAGTTTCAGCTTCGTTTCTCCGGTTTGCTGATCGTATTTTAAATCACCATACGACACCACTTCCGTTGGTCCATAATCCATTCCCATGTCGATAATACCACTACCAGACAAGGCACATGTTTTGGTATTCAAGGAGATAATATTCCCTTTTTCATTTGGGTTCAAGAACTTTGCCTTCGGACCGATTTGGTATTCGGAAGTTGCTTTATCAAATCGAAGCACTCCACTTGCGGTCAACATTACTGGATCCGTTTCGCTCACCAAGGCAGACAAGAAGGTTGGGTAAATACGAATACTATCCATCACCCGCGAATCACGCCATACAACCCCTGCGGAAATTTTCTCTCCTTCCAAGTTCTTCATCTCATCCGAAACCGGAATTTGAATATCCTGAGGATTAATTGGCGCGCTAAACGACAACCATGATTTCGTGAACTTTTCACACTCGTGGAATACCTTGGTTGCTCCTTGGAAATTGACATATGGATTAGAAGCGACGATGTTAACATTTCCATAGAAGGCAAATTCATCGCTCAATTTGAAGTTCAATTCCTTCGGTACTTTACCATTGGCAACCGTTTGATAGGAACTATCCAGACCGATGTTGTCCATCTGAATATAGGTCACATTCGAATCTCGATCGTAGAAAGGATAAACCCCCGTTGCCTTGTAGTACTTTCTGTTCAAAATTTCTACGTCTGCTTTTACGAAGGTGTGGTACTTGGTAATGTAGTTGGCCACAATCTTGGTATCAGTCATCGGATCGATCTTCGCCTTTTCGCGAATAATCACCTTTTTATCATTCGGGAATACGCGGGCATCAGCCACATTCACATAGTCTACTTCGTCGCAATAAATCGTCTTTTCATTGAGATTGAAGCTCGACTTAGCCGAGTGGAAGGCCAAGGTGTCTCGCCTATTGTTGGTGGAAAAGAAGTTCGGCGCCACCAGATCTACTCCCGTGGTGTTGTTGATTTCAGTGGTTTTGGACTCCATTTCAATTTGATCCTTGTCCATGTACCAATTGAATATGTCCATTTTACAAATGAACTGGTTTACCGGAAACTCAACGATTGAAGCACCGTTGTTCGATTTGAATGTTCCCTTTCTGTCTTTAAATGAAATGTTGGCATTGACGTTTTCGGTATGAAAAGCCACTTTTTCCTCTCCTTCTTTCGCATTGGTATTGCGGAGGGTAAACTCTGTGGTATCCCCCAGAATATCGTAGCACTTGTAGCTAAAGTCATTCGAAACAATGGAAGCCGACAAAAAGTTCATCAAACCTCTTCCACGCATACCTTTCGGAGTAAGATAGGCCGTACCCTTAAGTTTGGCTTGATCATTAAAGAAATCCAAATCGTGTTTGATATTGGACGCTGCCTTCAAAACATTTCCTTGTGGAATGTAGGTAATGAATACCTCTTTTCCATAAACCTGCGGAAATTGAATTCCTGATTCGGCTTGCTTGTTGGTAAACTCAGCAAATCCAATGGTGGAATCCGGTAAAAAGGCTAAAGCTTTGGAAATACTGGTAGAGTTCAAGTACTTGATGGTACCAGCTCCTTGAAGACCATTACCCGAAAGAACAATTTTGTTTTCAAAGGTAGCACCGTTGCTATAGAAAGGAAATCCTTTTTCGGGTGCCTTGGTGGTAAAACCAAAAGAATAGTCAGGCATGATTTTAAGGTCTTGCTTGAATTTCGGGAAAATTCCTGCGGAAGTCAACTCCCCTTCGAGGCGGAACGACAGTTCATCGAAATCATCCAAACTGTCCATTAAGAACGGTTCCACGGTATAATAGAAGCGTGTAGAGTCGTACGCTCCTTTGTAAATATCTTTCGAATTGTAGTAAATAAAAGACTTTGTTTCAGAAATCAACTTCGGATATCCTTTTATTTCCTTGTTTCTACCCGAGCGGTTATTGGGATCATCGACTTGTATTTCTCCAACAATTTTAGACAACTCAGAAATCATCGTAATGGCTCTGTTACCGTCTTCTCTGCGCATTGGTTTAACACGTAGCCTAGTTTTATTGGATTCATCGATATCGAACTTGAACTCGTCGTAAATGAACTTGGAAACCTCCACATCTACATCAATCTTTCCAGCATTGATAAAGCCTTTGAATTCAAAATCGCGGTTCTTCAATAGGGTCATCTTGTTGCTACGCGGAAAAACCCTGGTCTTTTGTGCTCGCGAAATCGGCCCCACGTCTCCACCCTC
>JAOASF010000207.1 GCA_025210175.1 Crocinitomicaceae bacterium
CTCGCTGCTCCCTTCCTTTCGGGCGGCGCTCGGTCTTCATAAACTCTTAAGTTCGAGGTATCCTCCCTCGCTGCTCCCTTCCTTTCGGGCGGCGCTCGGTCTTCACAAACTGCGTTTGCTCTTCTCCAGGGTCACGAAGCGGTATGGAGTGTGAGTAGTGAGTCTATGCAAATTGCTCACCACTTTTACTTCAACTCCCTCAATACTCTATACTCACACTCATTACTCCTTTTCAATACTCCCCAAGTTGTATTTAAGCTAAAAAGCAATCACGGTCTTCCCTTACTCGTTTTGTTTCAGTAACTTTTGTTGAATTAATACTACTATTATGGCATTTGATTTTGAAAAACTAATCGTTTACCAAAAAGCGAAAGTCTTCAACCATTCTATCTCTACACTTCTTGAAATTATACCTGTTACTAGAAATAAGAAAGATCAATTAGATAGGGCTTCATTTAGCATTCTTTTGAACATTGCAGAAGGAACTGGTTGACACACCAACCCGGATAAAAGACACTTTTACGTTATCGCCAGGGGTTCTGTCTTTGAATGTGTAGCGATTCTCGATTATTTACATGAGCAGAACATTCTATCTGGCCAAATCTTTCATAAATACTATGCTGAACTAGATGAAATATCAAAAATGATTTTCGCCATGATTCAAAAACTCGGGCGACGAAAATAGTATAAAGGAGAAGCCTATCATCTGTTCCCAACCACACTGTGGTTTACCTAAATTTTGAAACGAATGAAAGGAACTTCAGATAGCTACTTCTTCCTTTAATTTCTTATGATTTTTGCGATTTATGTACTTCACCAAGGATAGCATTATGGGCACCTCTATGAGCACGCCTACTACTGTGGCTAGGGATGCTCCACTGTTGAGTCCATATATAGAAATGGCCACGGCGACCGCTAATTCAAAAAAGTTACTCGCTCCAATGAAAGAAGAAGGTGAAACCACTTCAGGCGACAGGTTCATTTTTTCTCCGATTTTTTTGGTGAGAAAAAAGACAAAATAGGTTTGGATAGTTAGCGGAAGAGCGATGAGAAGTATGTGCAAGGGTTTTTCTACTATCACCTTTCCTTGGAAGGCGAAGAGAAAAATCAACGTAAGGATCAAAGACCCAACGGATAGCGGCTTGAGTTTCTGAGGGAGAGTCGTTGAAAACCAATCCTTTCCCTTCTTTTTCATTAATGAAAATCGGAGTAAGAGTGCTGCTGAAAGTGGTAAAACAACAAAGAGTAGAACGGAAAAAAGCAAAGTTTTAACGGGAATCCCAATTTCGTTGGTGCTCGAAACCAGGTCAATTTGAAAAAGAGAAAACAGCAAGGCTACAAGAGGAACGAAGGCAAAAATTAATATCAAATCGTTGACTACCACTTGAACCAAGGTATAGTTAGCATTGCCCTTTGTGAGAAAGGACCAAACAAAAACCATTGCCGTACAAGGAGCGGCTCCAAGCAAAATAGAACCGGCCAAATACTCTTGCTGTTCCGAGTTGGTTAACCAATTTCCAAAGGCATAATGAAAAAAAACAAATGCCAAGGCCGCCATGGAGAAGGGTTTGATTATCCAATTAATGATAACGGTAAGTCCCAGCCGCGATAAATTTTGTTTGAAGTTTCGAATCACAGAAAAATCAATTTGAACCATCATTGGGAAGATCATACCCCAAATCAAAACGGCTACTGGCAAATTAACTGTTCCCACAGACAGGCTACTGATTCGTTCAAATTGAGGCCCAAAAAAATGACCAAGAACCACTCCTGCCGCTATTCCCAAGCCTACCCATAAACTCAAGTATCTCTCAAAATTGCCCATTAACTATCGGTTGATTTTAGAAAAAACATATTTTAATTCGGTCGCTATCTGTGTAGAGCGTTCATCGTATTTCTCCCCCTCTAATGGCGTGTTGTCGAATACTTTGGGATCCTCGTACCTCAAAGAAATGCGTTGGTCACAACCATGAACAATCGGGCAATTTTCATCGGCATGAGAACAAGTCATTACGGCAGCGAAGGCGTCCGACTGATTCACCTCATCATCGTAAAGTTTGGAGAACATGATCATTGGAAGCTCTTGCCCCCAACCAATCTCATATCTCGGGTTGTCTTCATCGCTTGCCGTAATTTCAAAGCCAAAGCGCTTCAAACTTTCGATTGCTCTTGAATTAAACTCAGTAACCTCAACCCCACCGCTTAAGGACTGAACCGGAATGGAAAAATAAGCTGCATTTACTTGAGACCACAGTTGGGAAAACTGACTTCTTCTGGAGTTGTGGGTGCAAATGTAATTGAGTATTACGGGCTGTCCAACGTCCAGCTTTTTCTGAATGTAGGCAACTAAAACATTCAACTCATCCATTCTATTGGGAAGGATGGATTCGAAGCTTAAACTTTGGATGAACTTTTGTATGGTCGGATTCATAAGGCTAACAACATCCTCCTCCTGGAGTACAACTTGAATTATTTGTTCCCGTCATATTGGCCATGACCAACTTGGGTTTTTGGGCTGGAATTCCACAGTTCTCTTTTGCTAAACAGTCCGTTTTTAAGCTTGACAACAAAAACCTGCCAAATTCAAAACTTACACCATACTTCCCGATGGTTTCACCCTGGTATTCCACCTCAATCTCGTGATTACCCAATCCCAATTTATCTTCTGAAAGTGCAATGATATCGCGCAATTTAGAAGCCTGTAATCGATGATCATAGTCATCTGCCTCCCACAGTTGAAAATTCACTTTCTTTTCTAACCGAACCGTTCCGCCGCAATCGATAAAATGTTTCGATACTTCACCTACTTCCGTTACATGAAAATGAGAAGGAACTGGTTTTCCATTCGGTAGAACAAAGTGCAATTCTTCCACTTCATCCAGCTTTCTTTTAAATGATTTTAAGTCCATTTGTTTATTGCAATATTACGATTATTAAGGTCAAATTTTTTTTAACAAGTACCACCTCCGCAACACGGATGTTGGTTAAAGAATTGGTCGAACATTGTTCTCACTTTTTTCCAATTTTCCTGATCGATACAGTAATTCATGCTCACCCCTTCAACCGTTCCTTTAATGATACCAATTGCTTTCAATTCCTTCAAATGTTGGCTAATGGTTGCTTGTGCCAAACCCAATTCGTTCACCAAATCGGAATTGATACAAGCATTTGCCTTAAGCAAGTGCTGTAAAATGGCGATGCGTGCGGGGTGAGAAAAAGCCTTACCGATAACGGCAAAGGTGTTTTGCTCTTCTGTAAATAAATCTGCTTTCGTGATTCCCATAGTTACATTGCAATATTACGATAAATAAAAATATATCGAACTCAAGAAGAGTAATTTTTTTTTGATCAAGTTGGGAAGTCGTTATGGGAGCTGGTGATTAAATGGGAGAAACAACCAAAAAATTCAGAATGGTCGGATGTGTACCACAAGACTTTTGATGAATGCGGAAAGCAATAATAAAGTGCAAAAAGCCTGGCATCAGGAAAAGATCCTGCCTTTGTCTTTGACCGATTGGTACTTGTTCCTGAAGCCATCCAACTACAATCGATAAGGCTCCCAGAAAAACCAAAGGGCTGGATTAACTCCAGCCCTTGTTGTCAAAAATTGACTTTCCTCACCAGTCAATGTTTCGATGATTAAATCGGTGTAATAAAATTAGTGAGTTTTGAACTAAAAAAATAATCCTTTGCTAATTTTTTGGATCTTTTTAGAATGGTCGCATGCGTACCACCGTGCAAGCGAAGAGCTTCGAATCAAGCCTAAATGAATGATAGAACCGTAAGTTTGGCTTGTCTAAATTATATGCGCAGCCCATCGCCATTACATCTTTAACCAAAGAAGAAAAGCAATTAATATTTTTTCCATTTCTTGAATTCCGAATGGTCGCATGTTTACCACTTCATTTCCAATATGATGAAACACTTTGGACACATTACCGTTCCTTGTGAACGATGGTGAATTAAAAAAGGGGCCGTAGCCCCCCTTATTACGTGGTCGGTGAAAAACTTTTATCCTAAAAATCGGATTTTGTTTTTCGCACGAGTTTTCAAACCAGACCATTGTCTGCAATATCAAGAAAGAAATAAGGGGAAATAAGAAATTTTGATTCGGCGGGTGATGTAAAAGTAGGCAATTTTTGCCGATTAGACAAAAACTACCTGACTATCAATTAACTAGCATTTTAGTTCCTTGCCTTGCTCTGGAGCAAAAGGTCAGCCAAAACAAAGGCCGTAGTTGCCTCCAATACGACCGGAACACGCAAGGCTATACACAGGTCATGTCGACCTTTAACGCTGAAGTTTTCCACTTGATTCGATTTTACGTTCAGCGTTTGCTGTTCCTTTGGCGTACTTGAAGTGGGCTTCACGGCTACGCGATAAATCAAATCGTTTCCATTACTAATTCCGCCAACTATTCCGCCGGCATGATTGGTTTGTGTGGTCCCGCTATCGTCCAAGATGCTATCGTTGTGATCTACACCAAACATACGAGCGGCTGCAAAACCCGCACCAAACTCTACGCCCTTGATGGCCGGAATGGCGAAGGCGGCATGGGCCAATTGAGATTCAACGCTGTCAAAAAAAGGTTCTCCCAAGCCCAAGGGAAGATTGCGAACAACACATTCGACGATTCCGCCAACTGAATCCTTCTGGTCTATGGCCTTTTGCAATCCTTTCTCCGGGTCTTTTTCTCCAGCGATTTCTACAATGTGCCCCTTGATTTCAACACCATGACAAATCTTCTTGGCCACAACACCAGCCGCTACCAACAACACCGTTAAGCGCCCCGAAAAATGACCTCCTCCCCGATAATCTTCGAATCCCTTGAATTTTTTGGAAGCAACAAAGTCTGCATGTCCAGGACGTGGAAACTCGCGCAATTTCTCATAATCCTTGGAGCGAGTATTGTTGTTTTCGAATAGGATTGTAAGGGGTGCACCTGTGGTTCGATCGTTAAAAACCCCAGACACGATAATTGGTTCATCCGTCTCCACTCTGGGAGTGGTACCCTTTGCTCCAGGTTTTCTACGAGCAATATCGGCTGCAAAATCTTCCTTGGTCAGAGAGATTCCTGAAGGAACACCGTCCAAGGTCACACCGATCATTGGCCCATGCGATTCTCCAAAAACAGATACGCGAAATAAGGTTCCGAATTGATTCATTAAAAGTCTAATAAGTATTCGTGAAATACGGTAAGTGTTGGTTTTTCACCGCGAATATTGATTTGCTTGGAAGAAATGTGTTGTTTCATTTTTTTCAGGGTATACTGATGCGCCTCTTGACCCAACGGATTTCCACTGTTTTGCACAATATAGCGCAAAGAAGAATCAATTAAAGGCTTCACATTAGCCGATTTATTTCTCAGAATTTGCACCTTAATGAACATTAAACGCGAGAAGATAACGATAAAATAGTTCGTTGAATACATGGTCTTTTGCAAGGCCTGAATTGCCTCTTTGTACTCGCCTCTTCTTTCCATAATTACGGACAAAAGGAAACGTTCCAACAATTTACCTTCTCCTTTGAAAAAGACATGATTTTCTTCCAACAAGGCTGCCGCTTTGTCTATTTCACCATCGAGAATCATGAATAAGATTCGATAAAACAAGGTGTTGTTATTGATAATGGAAAAACCTTTGGAGTATTCCGAAATTTGTTCGGCCATGGAAAGCAAGGTCTTGTTGTCTGTTCCGGCAAAAAACTTCAAGCGCAATTCCAAGAAACGAATTTTTCTATTCAAATCATCGTAGGCCAATTTGTCTTCTTTGTTGGCATTCAAAATCTCCTTTGCCTTGCTAAAGTACACTTGTAACTTTTCGTTATCGTAATTCAATTTCGCCAAAGACACATAAAGAGAAGCTCGATTAAGCGGGTAAGTATACGACTCCAAATACTCGTTGATTTCCTTTTCCAATTCTTCTTTTCTATCGCGAATCAAGGAATTTTTCTCGAGGTAAATGTTGGACATGTTGTAGTAATACTCCGTTACACGATCAGAATTGGTATGTTGAATAATGCGCAGTAATTCTTCATTGAGTTCAAGCGCTTTGTTCAATTCCTTTTCATTTTGTGAGGCATAACTCATGCGCAACTTTCCTTTCAGGGAAATCATTCTGTAAAACTGATCCTGTTCTTGCAAGGACAGCGCATATGCCTTATCGTAATAATTGTTCAACAAGGTAAGGTTCCCCCCTTTTTCTAGCATTTGGGCCAAGAGAATATTCTTTATACTACTATTCTTCTCCATGTAAGCAGAAAGCAAATACTTTTCAATTTGATCAACAAAAAAGCTAGCCAAACGTCTTACTTTCAATTCTTTCTCGGCATCAGAGGAATCTTCCCACGTCTCATTTACCAATAAAACCAGCGTTGCATTCATTTTTTCCAAGCTGTCTGGGTTCGACAAAATGAGGGCTTTTAAAATTCCCAAACGCTTGTCGGAGGAGATCGTACATTGGTGGAAAATAGCCTTACGCTGCGAAAGCGATAACTCATTTGTTAGTTGGTACAATTTGTTTCCTATCATATTCAGGGGTTTTGCTTACGATTAATAATTCGGTTATTGATTCTCGATTTCCTTTTTAAGTTGAAGGGTTCTAAAAAGATCAAAAAAAGACGGAAAGCTTTTGTTGACCACTGTCGATTTTAAAATTCTACTACTCGTTCTTGCTCCCAAAGCCATTACAGAAGCAGCCATTGCCATGCGGTGATCTCCATGTGGATCAATAGTAGCACTAGTAATTTCTGGACTTGGATCGATACACATTTCATCGCCCTCCACTCGAATTACAGCACCCATTTTGGACAATTCAGACAAAATGGCCTCAGTGCGGTTGCTCTCTTTGTAGGTCAGTCGATGAACACCCTTGATGCGCGAACTACTTTTGGCATAACTTGCGAGTACGGCCAAAGGTGGAAACAAATCAGGACAATGAGTTGCATCGAAAATGAAACCCTTCTTCGCTTTTTCTTTTACGAAAACGGAATCATCACTGGTCAGAACTTGAGCGCCAAAATCCTTGAGCGCTTGAAGTATTTGTTTGTCGGCCTGGGTACTTTTGATCGACAAATTGTTCACCTTTACTTCACCGGCGATGGCACCTGCCACCAACAAAAAAGAAGCGCTACTCCAATCTCCTTCCACATCCAAGGTGGTCCCAGTCAACTTATAAGGTCCATTGAAGTGAATCTTGTTCTCTTGTAAGCTTAGGTGAACACCAAAGTTTTTTAAAACTTCCAGGGTAAGTTCAATGTATGGAATGCTAGTCGGATTTTGGATCGTGAGAACGGCCTTTTTCAAAAGCGGTGAAGCCACGTAACCGTAGATCAAGCCTGTAATGAACTGTGAACTTAACGATCCGTCTATGGTCAAATCCTTCGGAACCATTCTTCCTTTGAAATCAAAAGGCAATTTTCCTTGATTGGACTCGAACTCCACATCTAGGTTGGTCAATACCTCATCGAAAAAATCCATGGGTCTGTTGAGAATACTGCCTTTACCCGTTAAATTGACTTGCTTAGATGAATTGGCCAAAACAGGAGTCAGCATGCGGGTCGCTAATCCAGATTCATGAATGCTTAATTGCAAGTTTTTGGTTGGACTAAACCCTTCACTCTCAACCAGCAAGGCATCTGGTAGTCGAGTCACTTTGGCTCCAGCATCCTGAATTAACTTCAATACGGCTAATTCATCATCGGAAACCCCAGCATTGCGTATTACGGTCTTACCCTCAGCTATCAACGCACAGGTTAACGCTCTCTGAGTGAAGCTTTTTGATGCCGGAATTGTCACCTCGCCTCCAATTTTAGATGGATATATGTGTTGCATTTTATTCATTTGTTCCGGATCGCTAAAACCTTTAAAAGTCTGACATTTTCTCAAATGTAGGGTTTTAACCGTTCCAATTTCATTAACAATTAGCGAAAATGTCCATAGGACAAATCAACGCTTTTTAAATTCTACTGATCAGGAAAGAATTTCCTTTTTTTCGTTTTGAATTCGAATACTTTCTACGTGCAAAAGTTCCATGAAACCTTGCACAAAATCGGCGCTTAACCTCGTGGTTTCACTTTGTTTTAGTATTCGTTGAAGTACTTCACCCCAACGTTTTGATTGTAAAACTGTTAGTTTGTTTTCTCCTTTTAATTTTCCAATGTTTTCCGACACGCCCATTCTGTCGTTGAGGAGGGTTACCAACTGATCATCGAACTGATTGATTTGTTCCCTAAACACCTCCAAACTTTTGGCAAAATCACCTCCTTCCACAGAAGAGCTTTTCCATTCAATTGTATTGAGTATTTCCTTTAATTGAAGTGGAGTAACTTGTTGTGCTGCATCTGTTAAGGCAACATCCGGGTTACAATGTGATTCTATCATTAATCCATCGTAATCGAGATCCAAACTCTTTTGCGAAACACTGAATATGCCTTCTCTTTTACCGCTGATGTGTGAAGGGTCGCAAATCATGGGTAAGTCGGGAAACAAGCGTTTCATTTCTATGGGAATTTGCCACATCGGAGCATTTCTGAACTCCGTGTGATTGTACGAAGAGAATCCACGATGAATCAAACCCACCTTCTCAATCCCTGCCTTGCGCATTCGCTCTACTGCACCCACCCACAATTTCAAGTCTGGATTAATTGGGTTCTTAATCAACACCGTAGCGTTTGTACCTTTCAATGCATCTGCAATTTCTTGCACACTGAAGGGGTTCACGGTGGTTCGAGCGCCAATCCAAAGCAAGTCGATATCAAAATGCAGGGCATCTTCTACGTGCTTTTGAGTGGCCACTTCTGTACCTACGGGCAAACCGGTCAATTTTTTCGCCTGATCCAGCCAAGCTAGGGCCTTGGTTCCTGCGCCTTCAAAACCACCTGGGTTGGTCCGCGGCTTCCAAACTCCTGCACGCAGCACTTTCACCTCTTTGTTTTGTGCGATTTCTTGAGCCGATTGCAACAACTGTTCTTCTGACTCAGCACTGCACGGCCCTGCTATGATTAATTTTTTCGAATGGATGTCTAACTTTTTCATGTCAATATGGTTTCTGGTAAGGCAATTGGTAATTCTTCTCCTTTGTAAACGCCTAGAATTTTGGCTCTTTCCGCCTTGTTGGCAATCACCTCAAACGTTTGTTCGAAAGCTTCCGACGAGGCAAATTCCAAATCGAGGTAAAAGGCATATCTATGCGGGTCGTTCGGAATGGGTACGCTTTGAATTTTCGTCATATTCAACCCAGCAATCTTGATCAGGACCAGCACATCGCTCAGCGCGCCAATTTTTTGTTGCAAGGTTAATGTGATGGATGCCTTGGTCGGGTTTTCTACAACGCTGCTTTCCTTACTCAACAAGTAAAACCTCGTGAAATTGAAGGGAGAATCTCCAATGTTGGTCGCCAAGGTTTCCAAGCCAAACTCTTTTGCTACTGCTGGACCTGCAATTACGGCCATATCCTTGCCTCCGCGCTCCACAAGCAATTGTGCCGAACTAGCCGTATCCTTGTATTCTGTCACCTTTACGCCCTCCCATTCGTTCAAGAAATTTTGACATTGACCAAGAGCCATGGGATGAGAGACGATCTCCTTAATTTGTTCAGGCACTGTTCCAGGTTTCACTAGCAAGTCCAAGGAAATGGGCAAGTACGTTTCACCGATGATTTTCAAATCAAATTGATCCACCAATTGATAATTCAGAAGGATGCTTCCAGCAATTTTGTTTTCGATTGCGATGATGCCATAGTCTACTTCGTTTCTCGAAAGACGTGAACATACTTCTTTGAAGGAGCCACATTCCAAAACGCTTATCGACTCACCAAAAAACTTTTTGGCAGCGATGTCGTGAAAAGAGGATACAGATCCTTGAATGGCTACTTTGTGATTTCTCATTTTGATTTATTTTTCAGATTGAACAAAAAAAAGCCCCGAAATACATTTTCGGGGCTCAATGTTATTGTTAAGACAACAGCATCTACTTCCCGACCTTATCGAGCATATACCAATAAAAATGGAAGTGCTTATTGAACATGTATTTACTTATTTAGGGATTCTTTTCTGTGAATCTTGTTGCGAAGATAGACCCATTTTTCTGTAAGAACCAAATATGGTCAAAAAAATTAATTTCAAATTAACACTTTGTAAAAACACACAAACATCTTATTTTCAATTATTTAAACGCATTCAATAACCAATGACTTATAGGACAAAATTTATATTTTACACGGACAACTTAGGTTTTGAAGGGTTTATTTGTCCCATCGGTTCTCATTATTAAGCCTAGGTTATTTCTACCTTTTTACCCTATAAAAACACCATCCCTTCATTCTAAAAAGCAGTCTGAAATGCGTACTTTTAGATTCATGAAACTTTGGCTCTATACCTTCTTGCTATGCCTAATTGGCCATGGCTCTTGGGCCACACACAATCGATCGGGGGAAATCACTTACAGCCACATTGCGGGCAATACTTATTCTTTTACCGTCACCACTTGCACCAAGCTCAGCAGCGCGGCCAATAGAGATAAGATTGAAATCGATTTTGGAGATGGTTTCACAGACACCTTATTACTCAGCCAGTTTTTTGATTACCCTTCCACTGACACCAAGCAAAATATTTTTACGGGACAACACACCTTTACAGGGCCAGGCATTTATACCATTAGTGTAACCGACCCAAACAGAAACGACAATGTTTTGAACATCACCAATTCTGTCAATCAAATCTTTTGCATTCAAACCGAATTAATCATTAGCCCTTTTCTTGGCACACCCAACAATTCACTTGTTTTTGGCGATTGTCCATGTCCCGAAAAGGCATGTACCCAGTCTCCCTGGATTTACCCATTGGGATGTTACGATCCGGATGGCGACAGTTTGCATTATGAAATTATTGGGTGTAAAGGTGTCAATTGCGCCGACATGCCCATACCTTCCGTTTTTCAATTTCCTCAAGATGTTGCAGGCGGAGCTTTTGAGGTAGATCCTGTATTTGGAATTTTAACCTGGGATTCACCCGGATTAATCGGCGAATTCAACTTTGCCATAAAAGTATCCGAATACAGAAATGGGGTAAAAATAGGTCATGTTATTAGAGACATGCAGCTCACTGTAGAAGGATCGTGCAACAACAACCCTCCTCAAATTTCGAACATTCAAGACACCTGTATTCATGCAGATTCTCTCCTCACCATTCCCCTCAAAGCTACGGACACAAGCGCTGGCCCAGGAGATACTCCTTCTTTGCACTGGTCTCATTACGGTCTAGGATTTCAATTGAGCAACAATCCTGCATCCTTCAACATCTTGAGCAACAATACCAACCCGATAGAGGCCATCTTCAGTTGGAAACCAGGCTGCGAATTGATCCAAAAAGAACCCTATTTATTCACCTTTCAAGCCGAAGACACTGGGCCGTTCGTCCCCTTAAAGGACGTTAAAACCTTGAAGGTTAGAATTACAGGGAATGAAATTCAAAATTTACAATTAAGCGCCTTTTCGAATCAAGTAAATCTAAACTGGGACCCCTTTGACTGTCCAAGCATTGTGGGCTATCGCGTTTACCGCAATATTGATAGTTTGCTTACAGATACTGTTTGTTGCGATCAAAGCCCTGAGGAAGTTGGCTATCAATTAATTGGCACAACCACATCCAAAGACAGCGTTTCTTTTATAGACGAAGGCAATTTGTCGATCGGCAACAGATACTGCTACACGGTAACTGCTATCTACCCCCGTGGTGCCGAAAGCTGCATGGCTATTCCTGTTTGTATGGAACTTCCCTTTGATGTCCCTGTAATGACACAAGCCAGCGTAGACAGTACATCGGTCAATTTTGGAACGGACACCATTCGATGGAGTCCTCCTTTGGAGCTCGACACGAACTTGTATACTGGTCCATATTGGTACCAAATCTACCGCGGAAGTCAATTTGCCTATCCGGACATCCTGATCAGTCAGACCAATCCAAGCAATTTCTTGCTTGGTAATGACCATTTTTTTGTTGACAATGGTCTTGCCACAACAGATTCCGCCTATACTTACCGAGTAGAGTTAATGAGTGACCAGCTCAAAATTGGGTCAGCCACACCAGCACAAACCATTCATCTAAAAGCCATACCAAACGACAATGAAATTGGCTTGTATTGGGAAGTACCTGTGCCCTGGACCAATTTCACTTATGAAATCTACAAAAGCACAGAAGCTTCGAACTCTAGTTTTGTAAAAATAGCGGAAGTAGACACCAATTATTTTGTAGATGATTCCTTGGTAAATGGCCTTACGTATTGCTATCGTATCAGAAGTATTGGCCGCTACACTCATCCCTTGTTGCCAGATACGCTCTACAATTGGTCGCAATACCTGTGTACGGAAGCCTTTGATTTTACCCCACCATGCCCTGTATCGCAAGTACAGGTTTCTGGCGATTGCGAATCTTTAAGAACTGCAGTAACGTGGATTAATCCAGACCCAAGCTGTGCCGATGACGTTGTTTCGTTGCATATCTATTACGCCCCACATCCAGACAGTTCTTTTGTTGAAATCAAAGCCATCGCTTCCAATTCAGACACTAGTTTCTCCATTCAGAGAGGCAATAGCATTGCTGGTTGCTATTATGTTACTGCAAAAGATTCGGTGCAATACAACAATGAAAGTGAACCCAGTAATGTGGTGTGTATCGACAATTGCGACCCTGTATACCACCTACCCAATGTCTTTACGCCAAATAATGACAATGCGAATCAATTGTACACGCCTATTTTTCCCTTCAAATTTGTTGATCACGTAGAGTTTAGTGTGCACAATCGCTGGGGAGAAGAGGTTTTCTATACGGAGGATAAGAACCTAAATTGGAATGGATTTGATCAAAAAGAAAACCTTCCATTAACAGAAGGTGTCTATTTTTACACCTGCAAAGTATATGCGATACGGTTGAACGGTTTGGAATCCTTCAATTTATCCGGTTTTATCCATTTGATTTACAACAAATAAGACATGTTTACAGGAATTATTGAACAACTTGGCACCATACAAAAGATTGAGAAAGAAGGAGCTAACATTCATTTTACAGTGGAAGCACCCTTTAGTTCTGAATTGAAAATAGATCAAAGTGTTGCCCACAATGGTTGTTGCTTAACCGTTGTAAAAATTGAAGGAAACCAATATGTGGTTACAGCAATTCAGGAGACATTGGATAAAACCAACCTGGGTGCTTGGAAAGTGGGTTCAAAAGTAAATTTGGAAAGATGCATGCTGATGAATGGGCGTTTGGATGGTCACATTGTTCAAGGTCATGTAGACACCACTGCCACTTGCATAGCCATTGAAGATCAGGACGGTAGCTGGAAATACACTTTTCGTTACCAAGCCGACATGCCCACTGTAGAAAAGGGTTCGGTTACGGTGAATGGAGTGAGTTTAACCGTAGTCGATTCAAAAGAAAATGAATTCTCCGTTTGCATTATCCCATACACCCACGAGCACACCAACTTTCATACCTTTGAACTCGGCACAAAAGTCAACCTAGAATTCGACATTATCGGGAAGTATGTTGCTAAGTTAATGAGCAGGTAATCACCACTTTTTAAACTTTCTCTTCAACTTTTTCTTTAGTCTTTTGATGACCGTTTCAGAAGACGACACATTGCCGCATTTGATCAAATCAGTCATGACCAATTGACCATCTCGGTAAACGAAAATTTCAAAAGTTACCGATACCACTTCAGCTCTATAAAGAGCGAACAAAGTTCCATAACCCAAGGCAGTCTTGAAGTCATCGTGTTTTTCGGTTTCCTTAAACCTTCTGTCATAGCCTCTGATATTGCACAAAACGTAGGTGTCAATTCCTTTCGCTTTAACCACTTTCATCAGAGAGTCACTGGCAAGCGCTTCGATGTCTGCTCCCTGTTTCAACACATTGAGAGAAGGAACGGCCTTTACACCCTGTTCGGTTAAAAACTCTGTAAGTGCTACCTCTAAGCTGTAGCGATCATTTTCTTTATCACATTGGCCCACTACCAAAGCGTTGGTTAAGTTGATTGACTTTCCCTTTTGAGCAAAGCTAGTACCGAGAAAAAGCACAAAGGCAAGAAGAACGGAATATTTCATATTAAAAGACGTTGGCAGCAATTGTTTTAACCTGCGATGAATTAGACATGGTATAATAGTGAATGCATGGCACGCCAGCATCCTTCAATTCTTTGGATTGTTGAATTCCCCATTCCGTTCCCAAGGCTTCTACATCTGCATTCGATTTGCATTTGAGCAATTCCTTTGACAAGTCATCCGGAAAATCGATGCTAAAGAATTTGGGTAGAAAGGAAATATGATTCAGGCTTTTGATGGGCTTGATACCTGGAATAATAGGAACGGTAATTCCGATTGAACGGCAGGCATTAACGAAGTCGAAAAACTTCTTGTTGTCAAAAAACATTTGTGTCACAATGTACTCTGCTCCTGCATCTACTTTCGCTTTCAAGTATTGCAAATCGGTACTCATGTTCATGCTCTCAAAATGCTTTTCGGGATACCCGGCTGCACCAATGCAAAAATCTGTTCCGGTAAGCTCTACATCGTCTAACAAATAAATCCCCTCATTCATTTCCTTGATCTGGTGAATCAAGTTAACTGCATAGGAATGGCCATCCTTGTGTGGACGAAAAACGGATTCCGTTTTAATTGAGTCTCCACGCAAAGCCAAAACATTATCGATTCCCAAAAACTGTAAATCAATTAATGCGTTTTCAGTTTCCTCCTTGGAAAACCCACCACAAATAAGGTGAGGTACAGCATCTACGTGGTATTTGTTCATAATGGCCGCACAAATTCCAACCGTACCCGGTCTTTTGCGAATGGCAATTTTTTCCAATAGACCATTTTCCCTTTCCTTGTAAACGTATTCTTCGCGGTGATAGGTAACATTTACAAACTTGGGTTTGAACTCCATCAGAGGGTCGATCCCTTCGTAGATGGATTGGATACTTTTTCCTTTTAGAGGAGGCAAGATTTCGAAGGAGAACAAGGTCTCTTTTGCTTCCTTGATGTGATCTGTAACTTTCATTTTATTTGAATAAAATTAAAAGAAAGAAAGTAGCCTGAATTATTCTTTCAAAAAGAGCTCCGCGATACGTATATCGATGGGCTCGGTTATTTTAATATTTTCTGCATTCCCGGGAACCATGGCAATCTTTCCACCCCACGCTTCGTAAACGGAAGCATCGTCTGTAAATTGCTCTTGATACGGAGCCAAATAAGCCTCTTTCAATTCTTCCAATAGAAAACCTTGAGGCGTTTGAACTCGCATTACCTTGGAACGTTCCAAGCTTCTATTTCCTTCCGATAACTCTTGACGCAAACTATCAATAGAAGCAATAACTGGAACGGCTCCTTCCCCTTTTTGAATGCGTTCTACTACGTTGTTAACAGTCGCAGCAGAAACCAATGGGCGAACCCCATCGTGTACCAAAACCCTTGTGCCATTCGCTATGAGGAGGGCGTTTCGAACCGAATCAAAACGTTCCTTTCCTCCATCAATGGTAATGTGTTCGTGCAAAAAGGAGTGTTCACGACATATTTGATACCAGTGTTTGTGCCATGTTTGGGGTAAGGTCAAAATGATTTCTGCCTCAGGTAAAAACTGAGCAAAAGCACGCATGGTTCTCAACAGAATAGGCTCCTGTTGAACCATTAGAAATTGCTTTGGAAGGACATCTCCCATCCGCTTTCCAATTCCTCCGGCAGTAATAATGACTGTGATTGACATGGGTACAAACAAAAAAAGGTCATCCGTCAAGCGACGAACAACCTTCATCCATTACATCAAATATTATTTAAGTTGACCAGGATTGTTTTTCGCTTGCTCATTGAACTTACGTTGCCAGTTCAACCAATAAAGCATACCAAAAAATCCAAGCACGATCATTGCATAGTTAAACATGTTTCCTACGTACTCAAATGGAATGAAGGCGTAATCGTACATGAAGTCTGCAATTGCATAAAAAACGGATGAAGATCCCATATTCTTAAATGTTTAGCTGGACAAAGAAAAGCATTTTTTTTCTTTTGCCCTTTGCCTACCTAAGGAATTTAGTCCCTAAGAGTCAAAATTGACCTATTTTTAGGTTCAAAATTCATCAGACATGATTACCTACAACCCCAAAAGTTGGTTCAAACTCATATTTGCTCTTCATAAAAGCGACACCATTCGCATGTTGTGGAAGGAGCTTTTGTACATGATGACTTTTACGTTGTTGATTAATTTTCTTTTGATGGAGTTTCACCCAGAGCACGATTCTTTGGGTCAACTACTGTCTGTGTATTCCCTAGTGGGATTTGTGATTTCTCTTTTGCTTGTTTTTCGAACCAATACGGCCTATGACCGATGGTGGGAAGGACGAAAAAAGTGGGGCGAACTCGTGAATGACACACGAAATCTGGCCATAAAAATCAAGGCCTTTACCAACAACCAAGAAGACCATGAGTTTTACGTGCGCATGATTCCCAACTTCGTTTTTGCCACCAAGGAGCATTTGCGTTTTGGGGTAAACATGGAGGAGCTGGAACTAACGGTTGAAGAAAGAAAATATATCGATCAGAAAGACCACAAGCCAGTCGCGATCTCTCAATTGATGTATGAACGCATGCATGCGATGGCAGAAAAAAATCAATTAGACGTAGCGGATCGACTGATCATTAACCAAAACCTCAACGCCTTACTCGACAGCTTAGGGGCTTGTGAGCGCATTAAAAACACCCCCATTCCCTACAGTTACTCGCTTTTCCTGAAGAAGTTTATTTTCGTTTACGTCACCACAATGCCTTTGGCCTTGGTAAACAATTTTGGCTATTTCGCTGCCCTGATTTCCACTTATATCTTTTATGTCTTGGTTAGTATGGAAGTACTGGCCGAAGAAATTGAAGATCCATTTGGCATTGATGACAATGATTTGCCAACGGATGGATTGAGTGAGAAAATTCGGGGTAATGTTAGGGAGGTTATGCAATAGTTGTCTTCGACTCCGCTCAGACAACTTTTCGGCTCCGCTCAGACAACTTTTCGGCTCCGCTCAGACAACTTTTTGACTCCGCTCAGACAACTTTTTGACTCCGCTCAGACAACTTTTCGGCTTCGCTCAGACAACTTTTTGACTCCTCTCAGACAACATTTGGCGCCGCTCAGACAACATTTGGCTCCGCTTTTTGGTGAAAAAGCTCGGGGATAACTTTCGTTCGTTCAGTTTTCTTTGGGTAGCTTGTTTTTGGAATGGGAATCATTTTGACATTCGGCAAGTTGATGAACTTCAAATAAGTCATGTCGAATGAGAGCTTCTTTTTTCTTTTTGGTCCACCTTTGCACTTGTTTTTCTCGATAAAATGCCAAATCAATCCGATCAAAGTATTCGAAATAGATAAGGTCAACCGGTAGTCTATTCATGGTGTGTTTCGCTCCATAGCCACTTTGGTGCTCCTTCAGTCTGCGCAATAAATCAACCGTGCTGCCTGTATAAAAGGAACCATCTGCACATTTCAATATGTACATGAATCCAGATTTCATAAGTAATTGAAACACTAGTTCTATTATGTTGTCTTCGACTCCGCTCAGACAACATTTTGACTCCGCTCAGACAACGTTTTGGCGCCGCTCAGAGAACTTTTTAACCAATAAACGAAGTCGGTTGTCTGAGCGTAGCCGAAGACAACTTTCGAAGAGACCTTATTTTTCGGTACTTGTAATGTTGATATTCAAGCCTATTTTGAACTCGTTCAACTCTGAAAAATTATGCGAGCCAAGAGGGATACTATACCCCACGTATAGGTTGGCAATTCCGTAGACCGAAAAATTAATTTCAGGTGTAAAACGCAAATCGTTTTTGTTTTGACGGTAGTAATTGGCGAAGTTCAAATTCAAACCAAAAATACCCAGGTAATTCCATGTAAACTTCAAGCGCGGCGCATAAATCGGACGATCCACGAAAACAAGGTCACCGTAAATTCCCATTGAATAATTGGCCTTCATTTTGTCTCCAAAATTCTTTCCTACGATTCCCCCTAGTCCAAGGGCAAAATTGTTTTGAAAATACGTTTCAATGCTTGTTCCTCGATCCCAGTTCATCAATCCTTTTTCAGTTTCTGGAGTTTGAGCTATTGAAATAGGCGAAAGTAGTAGTGCAAGTGCAAAAAGTATAGCTGATTTTTTCATTCGTAGGGGTATTAATTTTAGTATTAGTTGGCTAAATATAAGGGAAAACTAAAAACTCACTTCGGTTTGTACAAAATGATGATTTGAACTAGAACCGCCATAATGATCAAGAAAATGATTTCACCTTGTGTAAACAAGTTGATGGCATCCTTGGCTCGATTGCTTATAGACACTTGTCGCTTGCCTTCTTGAATTTGAATTTTGGACAAATCATTGAGGAGCATATCCACATTTTGAATCCGAGAAAGCATTTCGTTGGACGAAACAGCAAGAGCCCTACTTTCGGACTCTTTCAACTTGATTAATTCACTTTTGAGTTGAGTAAACACCTCCTTTTCTTCTTCGGTCAATCTTGTTCTACTGTAACTATCTACCTTGTGCTGAAGTTCTTGGTTCAATGGTTCATTCCGCTTGGTAAAAAAGACCGTATCGGACGTTAACGCCGCAACTTGTTTTTTTTGCATAATAGAAGACATCTCAAAAATGAGATCACAAGCCACAATTCTGTCTTCGTACATGGTGGTGACAGAATAGCTCAATCGATTGAAATTTTCTCGATCGATAATGTTCGTGATCAATACAATAAAAAAGACCAATAAAATACTGGCAACCCATTTTAATTTGGCAAAAAACTTCATGGTACAAGGAAATATAGGTTCATGTCAATTGGCGTTCAGCGATCTGACGCATTCCAATTTAACCAATTTTCCTTTCGGTTTCTGGAAGATTTGAAAGTGTTCTGCTAAACTTTGCAAAACATATTAGGGACTACTCGTAGAATTACGTAAGAGTTGAAAATAGTATAGATAAGAAGTGATTCAAAAAGAAAACTCAAATCTGATTCTAATGTGAAAGCCACTTGAACTGATTCAATTTTCAATTAACAATCGAATAAAATACAACGGCTCCTGTGCCTAGTAAGGTTATAATGAATACATAAAAGAATACATAACAATAAAAATTCCAATCTATTAATAGAACTCAAGAGTTTTTAAGAGGTGACTCTCATGATTAAAAATCTCATCTAATGATTCAATCTTATGGCGCTCTTCTAACTTATTTTCATCAAACAATCCTAAATACTTAGTTGAGCCATTAAAATGAAGTCTGCAAATTGGTTTTCTATTATTGTCATCCAAAAGTACACCACAATAAGATTGAGTATCTCTCATTACCACTCTATTTCGATCAACCTTTCGTCTACAAATTGATAAAACGATGTGATAAGCTTCTAGTTCCTCTTCAGTTGTTACAATTCTAGGCTTTTCCTCTTCCATTTCTTCGGTTGCCGTTGCTTCTATTTGCACTTCGGTATCCAAAGCTGCATTGAGTCTAGCGCTGATTTTATCTGAAATAAATTGCTTCAAAGCTCTTTCGGTCAATGATTTAAACTCTGCTTTAATCTTTGGGCTTAATCTACCCTCGTAAACCTTATTTGCAAATAATTGAATCAACTCTTCACTAGGATCATCAAACTCATTTTGAATTGCTTTCTTAAGAGCTTGAACATATTTCAATGAGCTTGCCGTGGAAATTATCTTCTCCTCATCAAAAATAGATTTATGGAATTTGTTTAATTCATGTATCTGACCTTCGCTCATGTCAAGAATATTGAATTCCAAAAATGGCTTTGAATCCATTAAATTGTTATTCTCCAAATCGGTATAGAATCTGTATTCAATACCGTTTGTTAAGAGTGCAAACCTCGTTTTTGTAACACTGAAATATCTCGTCAATTGAGATTCATGGTTGTTCAAAGTGGCTCCACGTGGCTTACATTCGATAATCATTGTATTAACTCCATCTTTGAAAATAGCGTAATCCACCTTTTCACCCTTTTTTATTCCTACATCAGCTGTAAACTCCGGAACTACTTCTGTAGGGTCAAAAACGTTATATCCGAGAGCATTTAAAAAAGGTAAAACCAAAGATGTCTTTGTAGATTCTTCAGTTGTGATCTTATCAAGTATTCTTTCGAAGCCTTCAGCTAAACTTCGAATTACTGTTTTAAATTCCATACACGTAGTTTTTGTTTAGCTACAAATGTAATTTTTTGGATTAATCCAGCTTTGTTTGATTGAGCTTTTTATGTCATCCTAAATAGTGGTTTGTGTTGAAAATGTGTTTCAATCCAAAAACAAAAAAAGGGCTACATCTCTGTAACCCTTTCTGCTCTTCCTCTTGGGCTCGAACCAAGGACCCTCTGATTAACAGTCAGATGCTCTAACCAACTGA
>JAOASF010000208.1 GCA_025210175.1 Crocinitomicaceae bacterium
GAACCATACTACGAAAAGGTAGAACGAATTGTTGGCGTATCTGGAAAGGTGGTAACACACAAAACGCTCGAACCTCGATCTACTCCCGATTTTCCCTATCCACCACTGGCAGAAAACATTTTCGCGACTTGGCTAGACAAGGCGGCTGCATCAATCGGACAGGAAATTTTTCCTTCTCCTCGAGGAATTATCTCCCGCCCCAAAGAGGATAGAAAAGCTTGTTTTTATTCGAATTATTGTGGTAGCTATGGATGTTCTTCGGATGCCAAAAGTAGCTCGCGTGCAGCCTTACTCAATGAAGCAGTAGGTTCAGGGAATTGCACCATTATTCCGAATGCAAAGGTTTATCACTTGGAAACGAATGGTTCAGGAAAGGTAATCAGAGCCAAGTATTACAACGAAAAGAACGAAACCCAATCGATAGAAGCAAAAGTGTTCGTGGTGGCTGCGCAGGCCATAGAAACCAGTCGACTCCTGTTGATGAGTAAAAACCCTGAATTTCCCAATGGCTTGTCGAACAACAGCGGCCAAGTCGGTCAAAACCTCGTTTTTTCAGGTGGAGGAATTGGATCAGGGCAAATTTTCTTCGACGATATTACGGAAGAGGAGGCCCAGCTTTTGGATGCGCCTGGGCTGTTTATCAACAGAGCATCTCAGGAATTTTATGAATTCGAGGATCCGGAAACGGGTCAACGAATGAAGGGAGGAACCATCGATTTTGTTTCCGAACACGCGAATGGTGTTACCAAGGCCATGCATTTGAAATACGATGAGAATGGCAAGCTTCTTTTTGGAAGTGAATTCAAGGAAAAACTTAAAAACTACTTCACCCGACAGCGCAAACTGAAGTTTGAAATTTTTGTCGATTGGTTGCCCAACCCAAATTGCAGAGTGGAGTTAGACGAAGATGAAAAAGACCGATGGGGAGATCCTGTAGCCAAGGTTTGGTTAGGCTATCATCCACATGATTTGAAGGTGGGCAAATTCTTAGCCGAAAAAGCGGAGGCCTTGTTCAAAGCCGTGGGAATGAAGAATGTGAGAAGTAGTGTTAGCGGTTCGGTTTCGCCCAACTTGCAGGCTGGCGGATGCAGATTTGGAGAGGATCCAGCGACCTCTGTATTGGATAAAACGTGTCGCTCTCACGAGGTTTCCAATCTGTATGTTACCGATGGAAGTTTTATGCCTACAGGAGGAAGCGTAACGTATACGTTTACCATTTATGCCAACTCTTTTCGCGTTGCCGATCACATTTTAGAAGAGTTCCAAAAGGGGACTTTTCAATAAATTGCGCACATTTTTAATTTTTATTAGCTAGGTAAATTCCTCATATTTGACAATTGTTAATAGCGGTTGGTTTACGAAGTTTAACTCTTCCGTTTTGCTATGCAAGCCAATTTAAAATTCGATTTATGAGGTTATTTTTTACCCTGCTTATCATCCTCCTTTCTTCCTTTAGTTTCGCTCAAAATTGTATGGTTCCTCAGGATTTACATACAAGTGTGGCCAATTCGCATACCATTGTTGAAGGAAAAGTTGTTCAACAATCGGCAGTTTGGAATGCCTCCCAAAACATGATCTATACCTTGTCGGAGGTGGAAGTTTATCGGATTTTCAAAGGTCAAAGCAATTTGCAAAGTGTTACAGTGGTAACCCAAGGAGGTACAGTTGGTTTGAGTAAAATAATAATTGAACCAGAGTTGGAACTGGCAATCGGAGATTTTGGCGTGTTTACCCTCGAGAGTTCTCCCGCTAATCTTGTTCAACAAGGCGATTATTATCGTGCCTACGGTGGGCCGCAGGGTTTTTTCAAATACAACGAAGCACACACATCAGCTCAAAGTGTCTTTTTTCAATTCCCGCATTTGAAGAATGATTTGATTAACCCAATAGCTCAACAAGTACAGCAAAAAACGAGGGTGATTAAAAAATGGAAACCTCTGCCTAAAAAAGGAAAAAGTATTGTTGCAAAAGCGGTTTCATCTTCTGGTTCGATCGCTAATTTTTCACCGGCTACCATCACATCAGGAACAAAATCTATTTTGACGATCAATGGCTCAGGGTTTGGAGCTACCCAAGGATCGAGTGTGGTTCAGTTTAAAAATGCCAATGACGGTGGTTCTAGTTACATATCACCTGCAGCTTCGGAGTACATTTCATGGTCCAATACGCAAATTCAAGTAGAGGTTCCAACCAAGGCCGGTACGGGAAACATTCGTGTTACAGATGGAGTAAACACACTTACTTCTAGTGGCAATTTGACGATAACATATGCCATTCTCAATGTAACCTCAAGTGGGAATACCTACCAGGCCAATCACACCAATCAAAATACGAGTGGCGGAATGACCTTCACTCAGTTCAACGATTTTGCCAATCAGGCAAACGCTGCGGCGGATTTTTCTTGGGCTTTGGATGAGTGGAAATGCTCTACGGGTATCAATCGGGGGATATCAGGAACCAATACCACGACAGACGCAACGGCTTTGGTTGGAATCAATTTGGTTCTTTTCGATAATGGAAATGAATATAATGCTTCTACCCTTGTTTTTTGTGCCAGTTAATATAAACGATGTAGC
>JAOASF010000209.1 GCA_025210175.1 Crocinitomicaceae bacterium
CTCTTCAACACTACCTAACGGGACCATGACCATGGTGTCGGCAGGAGCTTTCCCATCTGGAACGGCCGCAAGAGAATTCATCAACAACAACCCATCTGTAGGAAAGGGTTGGATCTACAAAAAGTAAAGAGAAACAAGTATCGAATAATACAAAAGGGACTTCAACGAGTCCCTTTTTCTTTTGTATTTATGTTGAGTGCCTATCGAGAAGGCTTCAAGTGCAATTCCAAATCATCGCCTTTTTCTCTTAACCAAAGCTCATCATCGGTTAATCTCAGAATGAAAAAGGTTTGATCGGCATCGTCGTTTTCCATGTCCAAATAGAGCTGTGCTCCTTTGTCTAAAAACTCCCACGTACCATCGGTTTGGAAGATTACTTGGGTACCAGAGTTACCGTAAGTGGCCGTCAATCTGGCACTTTGGTCCTTGTTCAAGACCAAATCGTATTCGTCGTAAGAGCTTGTAACATCGTTACCATCTTCGTAAGCTCTATCCACTTCCCAACTATTGGTTACTCTTTGTTTCTTGGTCAAAAGGGTAAACTCCGGACCGTATTCGTACTTGGTACAACTTGCTAGTACTAATCCGCATATCATTAATGCAGAAAAGAATTTGAATTTTATTGTTTTCATGATTTCTGATTTTATTGGTTGATTTTTTCTTTGAGTTCTTTCATTTTAGCCTCGAGTTTGTCCAGATTTTCTTCGCTGGCGGTTTCTACCTCCTTTTCCAGCTTGATTAAGTCTGCTTTCATTTCCATCCAACTCTCCTTCGATTTTTCCTTCGCAGAGTTCAATTTTTCACTGAGTTTTTGCTGTAAATCCTTCCCTTCCTTTTGCAACTTTTCGCGGCGCTCTTCAAGCAATTCACCAGTTGCCTCAAAGGCTTCTTCGTATTTCTCTTTTACTTCTTCCGTCTTGGGTGGCTCTTCGCATGAAAGAAGAGTTAAACCGAGAGCTAGTCCTAAATAATTTGTGAGTTTTCGCATTGTCCTTGATTTTTTTGATGTTGGTAGTAGAGAGACAAAAGCGAAACCAAAATAAATAAATGTCTGATTTGCAATATTTTAATTCATTGTAAAATCCAATCCTTTTTTCAAATCCCAAATGGCATTTTCAATTTGAAAATAGACATAGTGCATTCAGGAGCCTTTTCGATCTTTGAAAATGCCTGTTAATTTGTTCAAGGTCGATTTAGGGATCTTTACCCAATCATTCTCGCTCTGAATCAACGACTCGAAGAGTTTGACGCTGCGATAAAATGGACAAAGGATTTCATTGAAACTGCCTAAAGCAACGAGTATTTCTTTCCCTTGCATCGATTCAGAAACGGATTCAAAAATTCGCAGTCCAATAGTATCGCGAGAGTAAGCGCTTATTTCGAAATGACAGCAATTCGGTTCCAAATTCCAGGTAACGACTGTCGACCCCTTATCCCCAGCTGCCAATAAAATCAATGACTCTGCTAATTTTTCGACTGGATTTTCAGGAATATTTGATGCAACAAAATTCAATTCAAAGTCATCCAGTTTCAAGGCCACCCGAACCCAACTATTTTGGGGTGGTCCAATCACAAAAGAGAATTTGTTGTTGCGTTTCAAGTTACTGGAGTAATGGGTGTTATTGAATTTTTCGATTATTCAATTCTAAACACTTTTTCTGATGTTCCATCACTATAGATGTAAATTAAAGGTGTGTTTGTTCTAGTATTCACTTCCCTTCCCTGCAAATCTACAACCTTCACGAGCGTTTTTTCTACCTCGATATGCATTTCGTTTAACCCTATTGGTGGTGTGATTTCTATGACAATATCATCATACATTAAACCATCTCGATTGTTTTGAATAGCATCATTAATAAAACTAAAACGCCACATAAATGTGGTACCAGGTTGGATATCAAGTAATACTCCCAGATCACGCATGTTAACACTTGCTTCCATCCAAGTAACACTAGAGCCTGTCAAAGTCGGTTTGACTCCTACATTACCATTCAGTGACCATTCTAGATAGCTATCGTAAGACATGTCGTTAATAAGATCGATCCAGGTTGTTCCATTATCTGGAGAAAACTCGATTAATCCAAAATCTGAAATCGTATCGGAATCAACAAAATATTTGAAGTACAATTGAAAATTTGACCAATTGACAGAAGATGAAGCTTGAATAGCCGTGTTTTCGATGGTAAATCGAGAAGTATCATTGGTTGGATAAGTGCTAATCGTATCGGTTATGATAACATTAGGGGAAGAAAAGGAGTTTACAAAAACCGTTTTTTGTGGTGGACCAATTTGCCAGACATTGTTCGGATTAAAAACAGTGTCGATTTTTAATACAGGCTCAGGATCGGACATGGTGTAATTTGCACAATTACTGTTTTGGTCAAAACAATATTCATAAATAACCAATTGTGTATGACCCGAAATGGTGAAAAATAGAAAGAGAAGGAAAGTATACTTTTTCATAGCATGTAGGGTTTGCTTGTTGGTTCCATCGTTTTTTCATATCAAACCGTTGAATGGCTTTTCCAAACAGGGTTTTGAGGCTAAATTAGTTGTATGTTCAACAAAACACACTTCATTATAACTAATTAATAATCAGCTTCTCAGTTACTTTGATTTCATTTCCAATGAGATAACAATAATAGGTTCCTTGTGGCCAATCGGAGGTTTCTAAATGAAATAAAAGTTGTCCGCTTTTTATGTCCGTTGAGAACATCTCAATTCCATTTTGATTGTAAATAATGATCCTGTCAAAATAATTTCCGTCAGGTATTTTTACATTAAACTCTTCGGTACTTGGATTCGGGAACACTTGTAAAAATTGAATGGCTTGTTTTTCAGGTTCATTTAAAGCAAGATTCATGGTAAACAACCAACCTTGTTCGTCACTGCTATTGGCGTAATTGAATGCCTTTTTATCTCCACTGAAATATGAATAACTACCCGCGCAAAAAACGAGCTTGCCGGGTTCCTGAACACGGACATCATATAGATAATCGTTTTCAGTTCCGCCTAAAGAAACGGTTGACTTCACATTGAAATTTGAGTCGAACGCCATAAACAACAAATCAAATTCACCTTCGTTTTTTATTTGAAGATTACCCGACGAATCCGATTTAGAACTACCGATTAAAAAATAGTCCCCATAATGATACTCGACCTTCGTTAACTTTTCGAGAGAGCTACCGCCCACATTCTTTTGCGATAATAGGTTAAAGGCTGTATCCATTTCAACAATCCAGTAATCAAACGAACCATAATTTGGGACATTTTTATCTCCACCTAGCGGTGAAAGTTATTCACATATTTGAAATAATTGGGTCTCATTTTTATAAACCAATCGTTGTTTTTGATCTATACCAGAACCTCCGATATTCTTCTGGTCCAGTATCTCTCCCTTCTTATTCACTTTAAGTAACCAAGAATCACTCGTCGAATTAAAGGGCGAAACCGTTTTATTTCCGGATCCGGCTGGACTATTCGATGTCCCACTTAGAAAAATTTCATTTCCGAGTATCAATATCGATTCTCCAACATCCGACAGGCTACCGCCATACGATTTATCAACCATAACCTGCCCCCACTCGTCGATACCTACTAACCAATAGTCTGATCCACCATAATTTCCTGATAATTTATGCCCGGAACTATCTGAATAAGAAAAACCAAACAGCCAAACCGTATCGTGATCGATAACCACATCATTAATTCGTTCATGCCCGAGGCCACCAATACGGGTTTGCCAGCGTATATAACCATTTGGATGCATTCTCAGTACGACCTCGTCAAACGTCAAGTTTGCCGAATCTCCAGATGTAATGAGGTTTCCACTTGAATCAGATTTGGTACTTATTGAAATCAATAAATCGCCATTGTAAAACTCGCCAACATAGTCTAATCTTTCGAAGTCATCACCTCCGATAACATACTGTTGATCTATACCAAAACTTTCGTTCAATCGAACGATCCAAGAGTCATACTGACCATAGCCAGGCATCGTTTTATCATTCCCAACTCCTGTAGAAGCCGACTGAGTAAAATAGGTACCTGATGATAAATGAAAATACTTCGTTTCATCAGCAAGGTTATTCAACGCGGCAACCACAGTTTGATTATTCAACGTTTGTGCTTCCAGCTGCTCGGTAATGAGTACGAATAACAAAAAAGTAAATAGTAGTTTGATCATTTCTTATAAATCTTATCTGTTTCAGTTTCACTTGTTAGGCGTTTTGACTTTCATCAAACAAAGTCGTTCAAACCAATTTGGAATCACCTTTGGTTTGTATCGTTAAGTTAGTGGTTATTCTTTGACCTAACTATGTTTAATGCTTGAATTTGGCATGAAGAAGATTGTACTATTGAAGTTCGTCAGGATAGCATTGAGGGGAAAGGTAGGTTTGAATGCGGGAGTATCAAATATTAAATCAAAATTATCGATGACATTCCAAACTTTTGATAAAGGTTAATGTAATCTATAGTAACAATGGCCAAAATCAATAATTGATATTAAAATTAATATGCCCATTTTTGGCTAAGTAAAAAGTTGAATCATAATGGGTTGTGTTACCATTTCTGGTAACATTCCATTCCACTATCCATTTTCCATATGGAATTTTCGAAGTATTATATGTTTTTGAAACACATCCATATAATGTGATTGGAGGCAAAAATTCGTATGAAAAGTTCTCCGGTTGAATAGAAATATCAATTTGATCGTCTGAGTTTTGACAGTTTACATTATTCACGGATAAATTATAAGTTGCACATGAAGCAAATTGAAAAAGAAAGTTTTGATCTAAACTTTGAGGATCTGTGATATGTAAAACAGGCGATGGGTTATAGCAAGTTTCTTCTGGCTCTATAACAATAATATTGTACGTCCAGCCATCCTTGAGTATCACCGCAGCCTCCGCTTCTCCATTACCGTCTAAAACACCTGTTTCCTCAAAAACGCCCTTTTCTCCGTCACCAAAAAACTTGGTTTTTGTTGCTTTGACTTTCCATTCAAGACCAGGTAATACATCATTTGATACAGGATCAATTGCTTTAATATGTAGAATTCTTTCTTTAGATTTTGAACATCCTAATAGGAAAATAATAATGAATAATGTAATTATTTTCATAGGACTATAATTTTCTCAGTTAATAGCTTTTTTCTCCAAAAATCGTTAAGTAATACCCCCCTTTGCATAGCATCGTTCTTATCTGAGCACTTTGTCAATTGGATCAATAATTTATTTCAAATATTCTCGTTTCTCCCTCACTTAAGTCAACCGTATCATAAAAAATATTGGTAATACCATTCTTAGTTACCTCCCACTTGTAATATATTTCTCCCATCGGTACATCTGAAAAGTTGGATTCCCATTCGTAACAACCATATTCCTCCTTGACAGTGGCTCCGTACAAATAAGAGGGATCTACCTCCTTGCCCAAAAAGATTAACTTGAAATGGTCATTCGGACCAGTACAGGATGTATTTTTTACCTTTAGTTTAAATTTCGCACAAGGTGCAAACTCGAATAAAAAATTTTGCTCTTTCTTCTCGGGTTCGGTAATATGCATGGTTATCTGTTTGTTGTAACAAGTATTTTCCGGTTCAACTACACGGATATTGTAGGTCCACGAATTTTTCAGTTTTACCGTTAAGGTTGCCTCACCATTGGCATCGAGATTACCTTCTTTGTCAAATACCTTTTTCTCTCCACTTCCTGCTGTAGTAGTTGCAGTAACTCGCCATGGCAAGCCCGGATACACTTGACCTGTTGCCGGATTAATCGCCTTTAGGTGAAGCACTCGTTCTTTCTTCTTGCCACAAGAAAACAACAGTGTCAAAACAATTAAAATGCTTAAATACTTCATAGCACATTTGTTTTCTCAGTGAAATCTATTCTGTAATCATCATAAGATTATCCAGGTAAGTTAGTGGTTATTCTTTGACCTAACTATGTTTAATGCTTGAATTTCCGATTCACATTCAAATTCAGTTGAATACGCATCCTTGATAATTCAAACCCAAGGTTCGTACGTTCAAGTTGCACTTTGAAATTTACAGTGGCTCCCAGAGCTTTGAAAATTTTCATGATGGTATCAAGCCGAGCATTTTTAACGCTGTTCTCAATTTTTGAAATTTGTGCTTTTTGAAGACTTACTCTCCGTTTACGTTTGTGCTGCAGCCGTCTTACGAATATAGGTTCTTGGGCGGTGAAATATCAGAGTTGTTAGCCTTTTTCATCATCCATTGGAATAACTTTCGTTTCGTTTGTTTCGAATATTTTGTTTATTTCGTTTATTATCGTACGTTTGAACTATACAAAAGTGAGTTATGGATTATATAGAAAATATAAAGAAACCATCCAAGGAAGAACAATTGACTGCAATGGAGTCTTATAATGCTTTAGCTTCAATGCTCAAGGAATTACAAACTGAAAATCCTGAAATTGAGATTGATGAAACAGATGAGAAAATTAAAATCCCTAGAGCTGCGCTGCAATTACTGGTGAAAATTTTGGAAGCCATGAGTCAAGGGAAACCAATATCAATTGTTCCAATTGCCACTGAAATGACAACGCAAGCTGCTTCTGAATTCTTAGGATGCTCGCGACCTCATTTAGTGAAACTTCTTGAGACTGGTGAAATTCCTTATACAAAGGTTGGCAAGCACCGAAGGGTAAAGTTTGAGGATATAATGGGTTATAAAACGGAAATGAAGACGAAGCAGAGAGATTTGCTGATCAAAATGATGAAGTCGGACGAAGAATCTGGTTTATATGATTCATAGTGTAAGATTTACTTGTGTCCTAGATACGAATGTCATTTATCCGATAGAAACTAGAGATCTTTTGCTCTGGTTCGCTCACTTTGATTTATACACGCCTAAATGGAGTAAACATATTTTCGATGAATGGGAAGATGTGATGCGAAGAAAAGGAGTAACTGATGAAGATATACTCAAAAGAACAACAACTGTTAATGATGCATTTCCTGATGCTTTTGTTGAGAATTATACACCCTTAATTTCATCATTGACACTACCAGATGAAAAGGATAAGCACATTCTTGCGGCTGCGATTAAAACGAATGCGAATATAATTGTAACAAATAATCTGAAGGATTTTCCAGCTGAGTATTTGGCACAATATGGGTTGTCTGCAAAATCTGCGGACGACTTTTTGACTGATATTATTGACTTAAACCATGAGACAGCCATTAAAGCCTTTAAAACTCTTGTATTGTATCGGAGAAATCCAGAACTAGATGAGTTTGAAGTTCTAGACAGATATAGAAATTGTGGATTGGAGAATACCGCCAACTATCTTCACTCCTTACTTTAATTAACGGTCCGCCATTAGTTTGTATTTCATTCCTTAATCGGAATCACCCAACCGGTAATTTCAAGCTCACCTGACTCTTTCCATCTACGAAACATCAGGAACATATTATACTGACCAATTCCATATTTCTCGGGCAAATAAAATTTATCTATTTTCTTTAATGCATTAGAAATTTCTGTATCAATTTCACCAGACGAAACCATAATAAAGATAGAGTCTATCTTGCCTTCATCAGATAACGAACAACGCACTAATACTCTTTCTTTTTCGAAAAAACCTTTTTCAATACGATTATCAATTTGGTCTATCAGATAATTGTAGAACTCAACATTATCAGACGTAAAATTAAAGGTTGAATCATTTTGAAGCGTGATTTTAAATTTAAGCGAGTCAGATTGACTAAATGCCAAAACAGGAAGAGTCACGATGTAAAATATTATGAGAGCTTTAATCATAAATTTCATTAACACTAACTTGGTGGTACCCACCCCAAAAACAACAAACAAACGCTTATAAACCAATAATCAACTAATAGACAAAGTGAAAAATGATCAAGATTCATTCGCAGCCGCGCTTTCCAGTAAGGGCACTTGAAAATAGCAAATCCACCTGGAAGTCCATTCTGCAATTGTAAGTAGGAGGAAAATTACTCCATCCGACCGATGATGAGCACAATCAGGAGAATAAAGAAAACTGTGATTAGGGAACACAAAAAAAGGACTCTCTCAAGTCCCCCTTTTCATTATTTCAATTTCTCTATCAAATCTACCAAGCGGTTGCTGTAGCCCGCTTCGTTGTCATACCAGCCGACAATTTTGACGGATCTTCCGATGACTTCTTCTTATTTCAAGGCGCTCGATATCTTTTCAAGTAAAACTTCAAATTTCAAGGATTTCCCTCGTATCATGCTTTCTTGCATTTCTTTGTAATCTGTTTTGTACTTATTGATAAAATCATCAGGAGGGATGATGTTGAGATTTTGCATGGTTAAGCCATCATAATTCGTACTTTTCACCGGTGTGAAAACTTTCCTGTGCTGTATAATCCCATTAAAAAGGGCTTTGTTTTGTATGGCGTCTTTTCCAAACTCAGAATCCAAAATTTTTCCAAGATCATAAAAGTGTCTGGACATACGTAGATGTCTAATTTTCCCCAATGGTTTTTCAAATTCTTCATGTAATAAAATCAACTTTTCTAAAAAGGTTTTTTGCGGATTGGTTGCGTTTACAATTACTCCACCTTCTGAAAAATTCGCATCAGGGTATTGTTCATCAATTAGCGATTGGATAACAACCTTTTGGTGCGGCTCAATTAAAGATCTTGCACTTACTTCAATCAATACTCGCTGTGGTAAGTACGAAATTTCAGGAAACACCGATTGGTAATTGACTTTGATGGTTTCTGGGTCTTGATCAGAAACTTGGGTGTTCTCAACATTAAGTTCGTACAAACTCGAATCAACTCCGTAATCCTCTAATTGCTTTCTTAATAAGTCAGCCAGTTCAATTGAAACAAAAGTATGCGAAGCTTTGCGCAATTTTCGAATTTGTCCAGGTTTAAGTTCTCCTTCAAAACCCAAATATTCACGATTTATCCCCAAGTCAATATCTTCCGAAAAGCGTTCAATTAAATGAAAAGCTTTACTTAATGAAGTTCCTCCTTTGAAAATGAAATGTTCAGCTAAGTCGGAAGTAAAAATCATTCGCAGAATAAGCGTTACCCAAGCATCCTTTTCAATGGCTTGGGGTGGTAAATTGGTTTGTACCCCAATTTGACTGAACAACTCAATCCGCTCTTCCTTCGGCATTTTCAGCCAGTTATTCATGCTTTTACGATCGTTTTTTGAATCCAAATTGGTGCATTTTTAATGTGTTCAAGTATGAGTTCTCGTTCACCACTTTTTTGAATGATGGTTTGAATTCTATTGATATGCTCGGGCGTTACATTTTGTTCTCCAATAGCTTTTAATGCTTGAATAATTAGATTGGTTAATGGGTGATTTATACTTAGGTTCTTGGGGTTGGTTTTCTTAAACTGAATGAACTGTTTTCCAACTTTAATATCCCTAGGTGAACCATCCGTCAAGAAAACGTGCTTCAATGGAATTTGAGTTGATAATCCTAATTGATTCATAGCAGTTGATCCGGTAGCGATAATTCGTGCTTTATCACGTGCAGCAATGGCTTGTGCAATTTGGTCAGCTTGTGGGTAGATGATGCCAAAATTTTGATGTTTTTTTGGTAAAAGGTATATTCCCTTTGCTATTCTTTCAATCGAACCTTCTTTAACCAAACGTTGGAGATTTTTTCTAACAGCTTCATAATTATCTGGTTGAGCGAAGTCTGCAATGAAAAAAATTCCTCCTGTATCAACTTTTTGTTTTATGTCTTCTAAACGTAGCATTGTCCCAAAAATAGTAAATTTTCGGGACAAAACACGTTGTTACCTCAAATTAATAGGGCATCATCTCCGCAGAAAACCTTGAGCATATGTCGAAGTTTGAGTTAGCATAATTCAAGACAAATTCGGCTTCAGGATGAACACAAAAAAAGGACTCTCTCAAGTCCCTTTTCATTATTTCAATTTCTCTATCAAATCTACCAAGCGGTTGCTGTAGCCCGCTTCGTTGTCATACCAACCGACAATTTTGACGGATCTTCCGATGACTTCCGTCAGTAAGGAATCAAACACGCAACTGGTCGGTTCTCCGATGATGTCCATGGATACCAAGGGCTCGTCGGTGTAGCGTAAAATTCCTTTCAAGTAGGTTTCAGAGGCCAATTTCATGGCGGCATTTACTTCTTCTTTGGAAACTTCTTTGTCCAATACCACCGTGCAATCCGTCATCGAACCATTTGGGGTTGGTACACGAATACCGTAGCCTTTCATTTTCCCTTCCAAATCTGGATAAATTTTGATCACCGCTTCGGCAGCACCGGTTGTTGTAGGAACAATATTCAAAGCCGCAGCTCGAGCTCTTCTCAAATCACTATGCGGAGCATCTTGCAAACGTTGATCGCTCGTGTAACTGTGCACCGTTGCGATGTAGGCACTTTCAATTTTCCCCAATTCGCGCAAGACTTTGATCATTGGCGCGACATTGTTGGTGGTACAGGAAGCGTTCGAGAAAACCACGTCTTCCGCCGTCAGTTTTTCGTCATTCACCCCCAATACGATGGTTTTCAAATCACCTTTGGCAGGAGCTGAAATGATGACGCGTTTCACCGTTCCATGTAAATGTTTTTCGGCTAGTTCTTTCTTTCTGAAAAACCCGGTTGATTCAATCACCAATTCTACACCAGCCATTTTCCAATCAATTTTGGCTGGATCGGCCTCTTGTGTAAAAACAATCCGCCTTCCATCTTCCAAAACAAAAGCGTTTCCTTCCACCTGAAAAGTAAAAGGCAAACGACCGTGAACACTATCGTATTTGAAGAGATGTGCAAGGGTATGAACATCCGACAAATCATTAACCATAGCCACCTCAAACTGTCCTCTTTGCAATGCTGTACGCAAGAAATAGCGACCAATTCTACCGAAACCGTTAATTCCGACTCTCATAATTTGAAACGCGTTTAATTATTCAAAACAAAAGTAACACCTTCGACTATACCAGCACTGTTAAGGAAGCCGAAATAAAATGGTTAAAAATGAGACAAAGACAGGACGGTTTCCAAATTTTGACCTAGCCATTTCAACAATTCTCGGTACTTTTGCCAACGAATTAAAAAAGCAAAAAATAGCAGAATGGAGACAAGCGAATTGAAAAGAATTGCATCGCAAGTAAGAAGAGACATCGTTCGAATGGTTTCAGCCGTAAATTCGGGTCACCCAGGTGGTTCTTTGGGATGTACTGATTTCCTAGTTACCCTTTACTTCGATCAAATGAAGCACAACGCCGCTTCTTTCTCTATGGATGCTGTGGGCGAAGACGTATTCTACCTTTCTAACGGACACATTTCTCCAGTTTGGTACAGCGTTTTGGCTCGTGCAGGATACTTCCCAGCAAGTGAATTGGGAACATTCCGCAAATTGTCTTCTCGTTTGCAAGGTCACCCTTCAACGGATAAAAACCTTCCTGGAATCCGCATGGCGTCTGGTTCTTTGGGACAAGGTTTGAGTGTTGCTTTGGGAACGGCAGAAGCGAAAAAATTGAACAACGATTCTTCATTCGTATATACTCTTCACGGTGACGGTGAGTTGCAAGAAGGTCAAATTTGGGAAGCCGCTATGTACGCTTCTGCAAAGAAGATCGACAACTTGATCGCAACGATCGATTACAACGGACGCCAAATCGATGGTGACGTGGAAGATGTTATGTCTCTTGGAAACTTGGCACAAAAGTGGCAAGCGTTTGGTTGGGAAACTTTGGAAATGGACGGACACAACATCGATGAGATCAAGGCTACCTTGGCTGAAGCACACGCAAAAGCAGGAAAAGGTAAACCAGTTGTGATCATCATGAAAACAGAAATGGGTCAAGGCGTGGATTACATGATGGGATCACACAAATGGCACGGTGTCGCTCCAAATGCTGAGCAATTGCAAGACGCATTGAACCAATTGGAAGAAACACTAGGAGATTACTAAAAATTTGAGATTACTAACGGTCATATTCTTTTTGCTGGTTACCGCATTTAGTTACGGTCAACAGAAAACGCGTATCCTTTTTATTTTGGATGCCTCCAACAGTATGAATGCTCGTTGGGGTGTGCAAACGCGTATTGAAGCAGCAAAGGAATTGTTGGCCAATACAGTAGATTCTCTTGCGGGAGTAGAAAATTTGGAATTGGCGCTGCGTGTTTACGGACACCAAAGTCCCATCACCGCTACTTTCCAAGATTGTAACGACACCAAATTGGAAGTTCCTTTTGGCGTAGACAATCATTCGCGAATCAAATACCGTATACGTTCCATTCAGGCAAAGGGAACCACCCCTATCGCTCGCTCACTTGAGGCAGCAGCAGGCGATTTTCCTGACACTTCCACACGCAACGTCATCATCTTGATTACCGATGGTTTGGAGGCCTGTGACAACGATCCGTGTATCATCGCCCAAAAGTTGAAAGACAAGGGTGTTAAGATTACTCCTTTCGTGATTGGTTTGGGATTGGATATGTCGTATTTGGACAAATTCAATTGTATCGGAACCTACGCTGAAGCGGAAACGAAGGAAGCTTTTCAAACTGTTTTGAAGAGCGTGATTTCGAAGGCAGTATTGAATACAACGGTTGAAATCGACTTATTGGACATCAACAAAAAACCAAAGGAAACCGACGTTACCATGTTCTTGTACAAGGCAGGAACAAATGAGTTGATGTACACTTTCATGCACACCTTGAACAAAATTGGTTTGCCCGACACCTTGAATATCGATCCGCAGTACACCTACGACTTGGTGGTAAACACCTTGCCGAGAGTGGAAAAGAAAGGAATTGTCATCAAGAAAAACACGCACAATATCATTCCCGTTGATTGTCCGCAAGGATACATCAAAACCCGTTTGACGAATGCCACACGTCCTTATCAAGTAGAGACACGCGTAATGCAAGAGAAGGATGGTAAAACATTGAATGTGCAGCAAATCAACACAAGTGATAAGTACTTGGTAGGAAAATACTACATCGAAGTTTTGACCTTGCCGAGAACCTATGTGGAGGTGGAGGTGACTCAAAGTAGTACGCAAACCATCGACATCGTTGCGCCAGGTAATTTCTCCTACAAGAGTGGTGGAAACATTATCGGACAAGTATTTGTGATCAGCGACGACGGAAAAATTGACTGGGTTTGCAACCTCGAAGATGGGGCAAGAACCGGACAATGGTATTTGCAACCTGGGAATTACCGCGTTGTGTATCGAAATAAAAACATGCGTTCAGCGGCATTTACAGTTGAAAAAGATTTTAGAATTTATTCAAATAAAACGACCAGTATAAATTTATAAGCCATGGAATTTGAAATTTTAGGAAACAAAGACACACGTTCAGGATTTGGTGACGGATTGCTTGAAGTTGGTAAGAAAAACGAACAAGTAGTTGCTTTGTGTGCGGACCTTACAGGATCGCTAAAAATGAACGCGTTTGAAAATGAGTTTCCTGAGCGTTTTTTCCAAGTAGGTATCGCTGAGGCGAACATGATGGGAATGGCAGCAGGTATGACTGTTGGAGGAAAAATTCCATATACAGGTACTTTCGCGAACTTCTCTACGGGACGAGTTTACGACCAAATTCGTCAGTCGATTGCTTACTCGAAGAAGAATGTAAAAATCTGTGCTTCGCATGCTGGTTTAACTTTGGGTGAAGACGGTGCAACACACCAGATTTTGGAAGACATCGGAATGATGAAAATGTTGCCAAACATGACCGTTATCGTTCCATGTGATTACAACCAAACCAAACAAGCTACCATCGCTATCGCGGATTTGGACAGCCCCGTTTACTTGCGTTTTGGTCGTCCAGTTATGCCGATTTTCATCAAACCAGATGCTGAATTCGTAGTTGGTAAAGCAGACGTTTTGATCGAAGGAACGGATGTTACTATCGTTGCTTGTGGTCACTTGGTTTGGAAATCAATCGAAGCAGCTCAAGCCTTGGCGAAAGAAGGAATTTCTGCAGAAGTAATCAACATGCACACAATCAAGCCTTTGGACGAAGCGACTTTGTTGAAATCAATCGCGAAAACAAAGTGTGTGGTTACAGCTGAGGAACACATGATGAATGGTGGTTTGGGTGAGAGCGTTGCGCAAGTAATCGTTCGCAACAACCTTGTTCCTCAAGAATTCGTTGCAGTAAACGATACTTTCGGTGAGTCTGGAACGCCAATGGAATTGATGACGAAATACGGAATCGATACAGTAAACGTGATCGAGGCTGCGAAAAAAGCCATCCAACGTAAAGGATAAAAAAATGCGCGAAAAGGAATTTCTTCAGTACCAAGCTCAGACGAGTCCTTTTCCGTTTTCGATAGATATTGCCCGCGCTGAAGGCTTGTACTTCTTTGATAAAAGCGGTAAAAAATACAGAGACATGATCGCCGGTGTTGCGGTAAACAACATCGGTCATTGTCACCCCAAGGTCGTTCAAGCGATCAAAAACCAAGTAGATCAATATCTACACGTCATGGTGTACGGAGAATTCATTCAAGATGCTCCACTAGCCATGGCAAAAAAACTCAGCGAACTTCTTCCCGAACCCTTGAACATGGTCTACCCAGTGAATTCTGGAACCGAGGCCAACGAAGCGGCTATTAAACTGGCCAAACGCGTAACCGGAAGAACGGAAATCGTTTCCTTCAGAGGTTCCTACCACGGAAGCACGAATGGTTCGATGAGTGTTTCGGGAAATGAAGTCAAGAAATTGGCCTTTCGTCCCCTCCTACCCGATGTGCGTTTTATTCAACACAATCGCATCGAAGATTTAGCTCAAATTACCGAGCATACGGCTGGTGTGATTGTCGAGACCGTTCAAGGCGATGCAGGTGTTCGCATTCCGGACCTTTCGTATTTACAAGCCTTAAGAAAACGCTGTACCGAAGTTGGAGCCTTGTTGATTTTCGACGAGATTCAATGTGGAATGGGTCGTACGGGAAAACTATTCGCCTTCGAGCATTTCAATGTCGTTCCAGATGTATTGACTTTGGGAAAAGCCTTAGGTGGCGGAATGCCCATTGGCGCCTTGGTTTCGAGTAAGGCAAACTTGGATTTATTCACTCACAACCCGATGTTGGGACACATCACAACCTTTGGAGGAAATCCGGTGGTGGCCGCAGCGGCCCATGCTACTTTGGAGGTGCTTTCTTCCGAAATCGACTGGAAACAAGTCGAAGAAATTGGTGCCTTCATTCAAGATTCTCTTGCAAAATCAGAGCATATCATCGCTACGCGCCGCATCGGAATGATGTTCGCTTTCGATATGGAAAATGCAGAAAAAGTGGAAAAAATCGTGACCAACTGTCTGGAAAATGGACTATTGAGTTTCTGGTTCTTATCCCATCCTTACAGTTTCCGTTTGAGTCCGCCGTTGAACATTACCATGGACGAAGCAAAAGAGGCCGTACAAATTATCGAAACGGCTTTAAATTATTTGTCCTAACAATAAATAAAGTCGGTAAATCAAAAAACAATTTCTATCTAAAGAGGCTACATTCTCTTTGATTTTTCAGTGTGATCGTGAATTTTCAACAAATTCCTTAACACTCGAGGTTTGAATTAATTCGTCTTCGTCTTTATGCACATGAACCATTTTCGGGATTATCGATGAGTTATTTGTCCCACCCCCAACCTTACGGTCAAAACCCCTTGATGTATTTAGAAATCCTAACAATAAGCGCCTTAAATAGCTCATAAACAATATATTAAATCAATATTAACTAAATAAGACACACTAAAAAACAACTATTTTATCACTATAACTTAATTGATAATTAAAATCTTTGAGCTAATCAATAAAACCATTGTACATGAAAAAACTCATACTTCTTTCTCTATTCTTTTTCGTTGGCATTTATTACAGTAATGCTCAGAAAAAAATCAGGGATGGGTTTGAACTCTTGTCGAATCTTGCAAGTCAGATTGAAATTCGCGAATCGCTGAACACTCCTAGTCACATTTATTTCAAAAATGAAACAAAATTGTCGGCAGATGAATTGATCCTTGAACACTTGTTACCCCTTCTACCTGAAGGAAACAGTCTGAATCTAGACAAGATCACTGAAGACCAGTTAAACTACACACATCGTAGCTACAACCAAACATATATGGGTATACCTGTTGAGGGTGGGGTTTATAAAATTTCACAGAACTCTCAAGGATTAAGTTATGCTGGTGGATATTTATACCCAATCGAGTCGAAAGGACCAATTACTTTATCAGAATCTGAGGCTCTAAATGCGGCATTGGCACATGTTGGAGCCACCTCTTATAAATGGCAGAATCAACAAGAGGAGAATTATTTAAAAACTCAGACTAACAATGCAAACGCCTCCTATTTTCCCAAGGCAAATGTTGTTATCCTACCAACCACACAAGTAAATGGGGAGATAACATACAGGCAAGCTTTTAAATTTGACGTTTATGCCGATAGCCCTACTGGACGTTACTACGTTTATGTTGACGCCCAAAATGGTAAAATACTTCGTTCCTTTTCGCGATTACACAATGCTAATGGAGTCGGAAACACCTTGTATAACGGAACCCAAAACGCACAAACCGAAGCTTTCAATAGTCAATTTCGTCTGCGTCAGATCACACCTCAAACAAACGGGAACCGTATAATTAACACGTACGACATGAATCAGGGCAAAAACTTCAATAATGCTGTTGATTTTATTGATGCAGATAACAACTGGACCACCAATACCAATCAGGATTTAGC
>JAOASF010000025.1 GCA_025210175.1 Crocinitomicaceae bacterium
AATAGTTGAAGCCTTAAAAAGACCCGAAGCTCGTTTCTCAACCTCGGCCAACCCAATCACCATTTTCGAAACCTATGTTCAATTGAATGATAATTCAGTAGATGCCGTTGCATGGCAATGGAGCATCCCTGGAGCGAATCCTTCAGCATCAACCACGCAAAATTTAGCGGTCAATTTCCCGAGCAACGAAGGCAAATACCCCATGCAGTTGAAAGTGACCTCATCAGAGGGTTGTTCAGACAGTACCACCGTTATCATGGTTGTAGAAAGCGATTTAATCTTATACGCACCAACTGCCTTCACACCAGATGGCGATCAACACAATCAAACTTGGCGAATTGAAGCATCAGGGCTGGATTTGCTAGAATTTGAACTAACCATATACGACCGTTGGGGCAATCCTATATGGTATTCAAAAGATGCTAAGGCTAACTGGGATGGTACGTACAAAGGAAAGGTAGCACCTGAAGGAAGTTACAGTTGGGTGTGTAAAATTCAACAAAAGGATAAACCCAACCCACAAATCATTCGTGGTAATGTCATTTTGATTCGATAGTCAGCCTGAAAATCGCCTTAAAAACACCGTTTTTTTTGAACTCCGCGAAAAAATCTTTTCTGTTCAATTCTCAACAGCAGCAAGGGCTTGCGTGAGATATTTAAAAAATTTAATATGCTAACATAATTTTTAAGGCAACTTAATTTGGAGCTAACACGTCTTTCAAACGGTTATGATTTAGTGGATTATGAAATTTCGATTGACTCTCGTTGCGGGAATCTCCCTACTCTTCTCGTCAGCGTTTTCTCAAGTTACTACTTGCTTAGGGAATGATGTTACAGTTTGTCAAGGACAATCAGTTACAATCAACAATTGCCCCACCGCTTCTGGTTCAGGTTTATTTTTGAATGCACCCAATTCTGTTTCCTTAGGAGACGATAGCTGGAGTGCTGCCATCAATATGGGGTTTAACTTCAGTTATTATGGTCAAACCTACAGTCAATGTATCATTGGTTCGAATGGAATTGTATCCTTCAACACTGGAAATGCTGGTGGAGGATGTGCTTGGTCTTTGAACGGAACCCCTATTCCGACTGGAACGATGGCCGCGGCCTTGAATTCAGCAATGGGTTGTTACCAGGATTTGAACCCTGCCAATGCCAATTCGGGACCGGTGCAGTATCAAACAATTGGAACTGCTCCTAACCGTGCTTTCGTAGTATTGTACAATGGGGTTACGATGTTTTCTTGTACCCAATCATGCGCCTACATTGCGTTCATTTTTAGAGAAACTTCAAATGAGGTAGAATACCACATTGGATACAAGGGAAGTTGCCCTAGCTGGAACAGTGGCTTGGCCATTCAAGGAGTACAAAATGCTCCTGGTGCGCTAGGAGTTGCAACGCCTGGCCGTAATAATACGGTATGGACTGCGAATCAAGATGCTCGTAAATTCACTCCTCTTTCTCCAACCAATACATTGGGATACACCGTTTCTACGATTCCTTATGTGACGGTTTCGGCTCCTAGTGGAAATTTACAGTGGAAAAGTAACCTGGGACAGACCTTCCCATACAACAACGGTCAATTGGTCGTTAACCAAGTTCCTCCAGGAACAACGGGCTACTTCTTGGTTGGAACCTCTTGTGGGGTAAGTGTTGGAACTGTTTCAGACACCACCTTCGTAACGCGTGTTAATGCTTCCGTGAGTGTAACGGGAAGCCCTGCCGTATGTGGAAGCAACACAGGAACAGCAGTTGCAACGCCTTCCAGCGGATCGGCACCTTACACCTTTACGTGGCCTACTTTAGGTCAAACGGGGGATAGTGTTTCCAACTTAGCTCCTGGATCCTATGCTGTGGTTATGACAGACGGCAATGGTTGTAACGCATCTGGCACAGTTACCATTCAATCCATACAAGCCAACTTAAGTGGTGATTCTACACAGGTAAGCTGTACAGGAGGTTCAGATGGAACAGCGACTGCATATATTTCCCCTATGGGATCAAACACCACTTATCTTTGGGATGACCCATTGGCTCAAACAACACAAACGGCAACTGGCCTCTCGGCTGGAACATACAACTGTATCGTTACTTCAGACAATGGATGTTCAGGAACAGTAACTGTAATAGTGGATGAAATACCAGGCTTACAGGCCAATATTGTGAATCAGCAAGATGTAACCTGTTACACCATGAACGACGGAATCATTGAGGTACAAGCCAATCAAGGAACGGCTCCTTACACCTACTCGTGGACAGGGTCTTCTTCTGGCAGTAATTTGGCCAACGATCTTTATGCAGGTAACCAAGATGTAACCATTACAGACGCGAATGGCTGTGTCATCACACTCAATACTATTCTGGACGAACCAGATCCCTTGCAGATCGATTTCATTTCAAACGACACCATGATTTGTAGTGAGAGTGCTATTACAATCTCGGTAAGTGGTAGCGGTGGATCTAGTCCATACACCTATACATGGTTTGAAAATGGAACAAGTATTGGAACAGGGAGTTCCATTTTAGTGGACCCGTTGAACTCGGGAACGACTTATCATGCTGTATTATCAGAGGCTTGCGGAAGTCCTACAACCGCTGATACCCTAGAAATTATCTTCCCAACACCAATAATTCCACTTATTGACCCAGATAAACCTGTGGGATGTGCTCCAGATCGCTTCACTTTCTTCAATAACTCAACCAATAGTTCAGAAATTGCCAATACTTATTACGAAATATCGAATGGCGACGAGTTTTTGTTGAACGGGATAGACACAATTTACTCCTATTTCCCTACTCCCGGAACCTACAACTTGGACGTTGTTATAACTTCCATTTACGGATGTATTTACGAAGAAAGTTTCCCTGGGATTATTACTGCTTTGCAAAGACCTGTTGCCCGATTTTCAACAAGTGCTAATCCAATTACGATTTTTGAGACTTCTGTGCAGTTGAATAGTAAGTCTGTTGATGCAGTAGCTTGGGAATGGTCTATTCCAAATGCATCACCTGCAACAGGAAATACCGAAACCATTAAAGTTGATTTTCCATCCACAGAAGGAAACTATCCAATGACATTGAAAGTAACCTCTGCCGAAGGATGTACGGACAGTACTACGGTGATTATGATCGTTGAAAGTGATTTGATCCTTTATGCACCTACAGCCTTTACACCAGATGGTGATCAGCATAATCAAACATGGAAATTTGTTACCGCTGGTTTAGATATTAGTGAATTTGAAATGAGTGTATATGATCGTTGGGGAGCCCTACTGTGGCAATCAAACGACCCAACAGCCGAATGGGATGGAACGTTCAATGGGAAACTTCTTCCTCAAGGAACCTATAGTTGGGCATGTAAAATTCAGGAAGTAACCAAGGAGAATCCTCGCATTCTGTACGGTAATGTTTTGATAATCCGCTAGTAAAAACAAAATAACCAAGAAGGGACTTCGGTCCCTCTTTTTTTGGCCTGATTTTAGTAAATTCACGCTCAAATTAATTCCATGAAAACATTCATTATAGGTACACTTGCCTTAGGTTTAACAGTTGCATCATGTGATGTATTAAATGCGGTAACGGACGAACTTCTCACCGTTCCCACAAGTACTGCATTGACAAATGACGAAGTGATAAAAGGGCTAAAAGAAGCCTTGAATGTTGGAATTAAAAATTCCGTGAATTTGACCTCGGTAACGGACGGATTCTTGAAAAATGAAAACATCCGTCTTCCCTTTCCTCAAGATGCACTAAAGGTCAAAGAAAAAGCCTTGGAATTGGGATTGGACCAGCAGGTAGAAAAATTTGAAACAACCTTGAATCGCGCAGCGGAAGAAGCCACCAAAGAGGCGCTCCCAATTTTTGTGAATGCAATTACCAACATGACGGTACAGGATGGTTTTTCCATTTTGAACGGGGGAAATGGTGCTGCAACACAATTTTTAAAGGACAATACCTCTAGCCAACTTACAGAAGCATTTTTACCTAAAGTGGAGGCAGCCATTCAAACGGTGAAACTTACAGAATACTGGAATCCTTTGGCGACAAAATACAATCAACTTATGACTTTTACTGGCGGTGACAAGGTTACAACGGATCTTACTGCCTACGTTACAGAACGGGCTATTGACGGTTTGTTTTTCATGGTTGAAAAAGAGGAAAATAAAATTCGTCAAGATCCAACCGCTCGTGTAACAGATATTCTGGTGAAAGTTTTTGGAAGTGTGCGCAATTAGAAAGTCTTTAACTGATTGATAGCCCTCATCCATTTTTCAATTTTAGCTTCGTCTATTTCCAAGCGAGGAGCCGAAAAAATGGCTTGATCAACGTCTTGAATCATACTAGTGGCAGAAAAATGAAGTCCAGGAGGTTGAACGTCCAAATAAATTTTCTTGATATTGCTCTCGTTTACCCCTCCTCCTGGCATAATTTCAATGGCTTCTTTGGCATATTGGGTCATTTCTTCCAATTTGTTCATTCCCAAGTCCACGCTCGAAGCCAAGCCAGAAGTGAGAACTCTTTTGAAGCCCAATTCGATTAAAGTATCCAGATTTTTTTGCCAGTCTTTCATGGAATCAAAGGCTCGATGAAAAGTTGTATCCAGATCTCCAATAACGCTTCTGGCCTCCGCTAGAAAAGGTCGTTCAAGCTGATAATTTTCATCGTATGCACCAATAACAACCCCATGAACTCCGAGTTTTTTATACCACTCAATTTCTCGAAGAAGGATTTCTTTTTCTTCAGATGAATAAATAAAACCACCGATTCTTGGGCGTATGAGAACGTGAGTTTCGAGTCCCAACTCCAGGGCTTGCTTTACAAGCACCCAACTCGGACTGGTACCTCCAAATTCTAAATTCTGACACAATTCAATTCGGTCTACTTGGTATTTTTTTGCCGCTAACAGAGCATTTGAGCTTGCTGCGCATAGTTCTACTTTCATAATCTAACAAGAACTACGAATTTAAGTAAAAGCACTCACAAAATTTTTGTAAATTATTATAACCTTAACTTTACGCTATGCCTTTGAATTTAGAATCTCAACTCAAAAAATATTTTGGTTACGACCATTTTCGCCCCCAACAAAAGGAGATAATAGAAACCATTTTGGCCGAAAAGGACACCTTAGCCCTGATGCCTACTGGAGCAGGAAAAAGTATTTGTTTTCAGTTGCCAGCTCTTCTCAAAAAAGGAACCACCTTGGTGATTTCACCTCTCATTTCTTTGATGGAAGATCAAGTACAATCTTTAAAAAGCAACGGAATAGAAGCACAATTTTACAATTCGACGATGAGTGCCGAAGAAAAGCAGCTTTTGAAGGCAGATTTACAGGATGAAAAAATTAAATTACTGTATGTAGCTCCCGAAACGCTTTTTAACGAACACGAGGATTTTTTACACAATCACCCCTTCGAACTTATAGTGGTAGACGAGGCACACTGCGTTAGCATGTGGGGGCACGATTTTCGACCAGAATACAAAAAGATTCATCGGTTAAGAGAAAAATTTAGCCAAAGTACCTTCGTCGCATTTACTGCAACCGCCGATAAGCTCACCAGAAAAGATATCGCCGAAAGTATTGGTCTGAAAAGCCCTGAAGTTTTTATTTCTTCTTTTGACCGACCGAACATTGCGTTGAACGTTGCAGGAAACTTACCTAAAAAGAAAAGGCTCGAAGAGATTGTTCGCTTTATTAAAGAACGGAAGGATCAGAGCGGGATTATTTACTGTCTTTCACGAAAGGAGACTGAAGAAATTGCCGCTCACTTGAAAGGATTTCAAATTTCAGCGGGAGTATATCATGCCGGACTGAATTCGGATATTCGCTCTCGCACTCAACAGGCCTTTATCAATGACGAAGTGCAAATCATCTGTGCTACAATTGCCTTTGGAATGGGCATAGACAAAAGCAATGTAAGATGGGTCATTCATGCCAACCTTCCCAAAAACATGGAGGGGTACTACCAAGAAATTGGCCGTGCAGGTCGCGATGGTCTTCCTTCCGAAGCCTTACTTTTTTATACCCTTAGGGACGTGAAATTGCTGAGTGACTTTGCCAAACAAGGTGGACAAAGTGAAGTTTTACTTGAAAAACTCAACAGAATGCTCTCCTTTGCAGAGTCTCGCACTTGTAGAAGAACCACCCTACTCTCCTACTTTTCGGAAAATCATAATGGACATTGCGGCAATTGCGATAACTGCCAGTTTCCACCAAAATATCAAGACGGAACCATCTTGGCACAAATGGCCTTGAGCGCAGTAAAACGATGTTCTGAAACCCTTTCAACTCTACAAGTCATTGACGTGTTACGCGGAGCGAAAACGGTTGAAGTTTTTGAAAAAGGATGGGATAAGGTGAAAACGTATGGAGTGGGTGCCAATCATTCATGGAAAGACTGGGCTCATTTTTTAACCGAGTTCAAAAACCTTGGTCTGTTTGAAGTAGCCTACGACGATCACATGCGACTAAAAATCACACCTGAAGGCGATCAAGTATTGAAAGGTTCACAAAAAATTCAGGTTACTCTACCAGAGGTTCACCAAACAACCAAACAGGTACAAACCAAAGAACTAACCGTTGACGAATTGCTTTTCGATCGCTTGAGATTGGTTCGAAAAAAGCTGGCCAGTCAGGAGAATGTACCTCCATATCTCATCTTTTCGGATGCTCATCTCAAAGACATGGCTGCTAAAGCACCAAGGAACAAAGAAGAATTCTTATTGGTTTCAGGAGTTGGAGAAGTTAAACTCGAAAAATATGGTTCTATCTTTTTGGATGCCATCTTAAACTTTCAAAGCAAACAAGGTAGTGGCGAAAAAAAAGCAAGCACTTTTGACCAAACACTTCAATATTTCAATTTGGGTCAGAGTATCTCAGAAATAGCGAAAAACAGAGAACTTTCGGAAACTACCATTGCCTCCCATCTTGCACAGTTGATCAAAGAGCAAAAAATCACGTCCTACGAAAGATTAATCAAAACAGAATCCATCGAGTTGGTTGCTCAAGCTGTCGACAAGCTTACTCCCAACCTGCCACTTAAACCCATTTATGAGCAATTGAATGGAGAGCTAGATTATGGAACAATTCGTTTAGCTTTGAGCATTTTAGAAACCCAACAAGAAGCTACGGCAGAGTAATTATTTCGGATATGAAGAACCAAGGTTTTTGTCCTTCGCCTGGTTGACCAGCTGGAATTTTGTCATCCATGATCACTTGAATTTCGACCTTGGCATACTTCGCCTTTTTCTGAACAAAACCGATACGTTCTGCATAAGCTTGTATTTCCACACTGCCTCGTTTTTTACCGTTGGCTTTGTAATAGGTACAACGAATTTTCTTGGGCAAATAAATCCACGAAGAAGAGGCTTCAAGCAAGTTCAATTCAATCGTATTATGACGACCATCTTGCCCATAATCATAAGTAAAGGTTATGGTGTCTGTTTGAAAACCCAACCATTCCTTACCATTCCACGGTCTGCTACCAATGATTCCATCCGTCAATGAAACGGCACCTTTTCCCGAATAATGTTCAGATGGTTCAGGACTGATGGTCCATTTTTTACCCAAAAAAGGTTGGTTATTGATCACTACGGTATCAACGCCCACAACCGTCTCACCGTCCTTGGTCTCTACTCGATACAGCTCTTTCATTGGGAAGTTGGTAGGTTTCAAATCGTAAAAGCTACTGCCCGTTCCTGCCATGGAAGGTTTTCCTTTCGATGAAATCTCTACTGTCCAATTAGGATTGGACGCTTTTGCGACAATTTTGATTTGACCATTCTTCTCAACAACCTCGGTTTTCGTTCTGCGGTGCGTTGTGCTGTAGTTCACCCCTTTCTCATCCAGAAACGGTAGTTGCTTGTTCTCCAATTTTACGATGAATTGCTCGTAATCACATTTGTTGGTCGACCAAACTACTTCACTCAAGGCTAATAAACGTGGAAAAATCATGTAATCGAGATGTTTAACATTCGCTATGTATTCCGTCCACAAATTGGCTTGTGCACCCAAAATATAGTTGGCTTGATACGGCTCCAGTGCGTCAGGAATCGGATTGAAATGAAACACCTTTTCCAAAGGCAAATATCCGCCAATGGCCAAGGGTTCTTTAGCAGATTCTCCTTGATAATGGTCAAAATAACAATGAGAAGTGGGGGACATCACAACAAAATGTTCCTTCTTTGCTGCTTCGATTCCTCCCGAGGTTCCTCTCCAGGACATGACTGTTGCATTTTCGGAAAGTCCTCCCTCCAAAATTTCATCCCAACCAATGAGTTTTTTGCCACGAGAAGTTAAAAACACATCCATTTCTCGAATAAAATAGCTCTGCAATTCGTGGGTATTTTTCAATCGGTGATCGGCCATTGTTTTTTGGCAGTTCCCACACTTCTCCCAATGCGCTTTGGGCACCTCATCACCACCTATGTGTATATATTCTGAAGGGAAAAGTTGACAAACTTCCTCTAAAACATCCTTCAAAAATTGCATCGTTTGAGGTTTGGTACAAAAAACATCCTCAAACACACCCCATTTTTCGACAACTTTTACGGTTGTATCCAAACAATTCAATTCAGGATAGGCCGCAATGGCCGCAGAAGCATGACCGGGCATTTCAATCTCTGGTACCACATTTATGTAGCGCTTGTTTGCATAGGCCACAATTTCACGAATGTCGTTTTGCGAATAATAACCTTCTTCCTTGACTCCATCAAAAACTTCAGGGTTATTACTAGCGTGTCCCACCAACGATTGAGCCCGAACACTGCCGATTTGCGTCAATTTCGGGTATTTTCTTATCTCAATTCTCCAACCTTGGTCGTCCGTTAAATGCCAGTGGAAGGTGTTGAATTTATAATGAGCCATTAAATCTAAATACCGTTTGATTTCATCTACGGTGTAAAAATGTCTACTTACGTCCAGGTGCATTCCTCTCCAAGCGAACTTAGGTTGATCACTGACAAAACAGTTGGCAACCGTTCCCGCTTCTCTATCAACTAATTGAAACAAGGTTTGCAAGGCGTAAAAACAACTGGCATCGCTCGAATAGGAAATTTTAATACCATTCAAAATGTCGATGGTATATGAATCCGCTGGTACATTTTGTAAGCGCTGAAAAGTTATGTCATTCCCTGCCGCGTTGAATAAGAGATTCTTTTTCAGCTCCTTGGTTACCCATTGCTTCAATACATCCTTTGAGTATTCGGGAAGATTTTCATCATTGATTTGCAACATATCTGGAAGCACATGCACTCCTTTGGACTGAACCACACGGGAAGGAGTAGGAACGACCATATCGCCTTGACTCAACACGTCCAAACCCAACGAGAGGGTCCATATCAAACAAGCATAAAACTTCAACATTCTATTTCAATTTCTTTAATTCTTCAATCGGCTTTGCAACAAATTTTCCTGGTATAATGGCATGCATCCCGAGGCATTGTTCCACAACAGGACGATGAAAATAGGCATAGCTTCCCACAAAATGCAAAGTTTGGCTCTTCTTTATGTTGGGCAATACAAGCTTCTCTATAAAAGCTTCCACATTTTGTAGATGTATGTCGAAGGTTTCTGACGAATCAACAATAGCCGATAATTCCAAATACTCTTCCTTGGTAGTAGCTATTTTGACCCTCTCTTCTTGTTCTTTTGAAGAAAGTGTCCTTTCATTATTCGAAATGGCAGCTTGCAGCAAACGACCGAACCGGTAGCCTGAACCGAAATCGTCGATTTCCCCATTTCCGCCAAAAAGTTCCACTACCTCACCTTCCTCAACCCTGCACAAAACGGAACCCGATCCTAAAATGGCAACCCACCCAGATTTTTTTCCTAGGCAGGCCTGAGCCGCAGCATCCACATCTCCTTTTATGCGAACAGATGAAAATCCGAGGTGTTGAAACTTCTGCTGCAATTCTTCTTGCTTGCTTTTTTGAAAGCAACCCGCTCCATAAAAAAGGAGCTCATATTTTTCCTTTATCAACCCCAAAACAGCAGCTGGAAGTCTCTTCTCAAGGTCATCCCAATATTTTGGATGCAAGCTTAGCCCTTCCATGCAATCGAAGTTAAGACCTTCATTTTCAACACACCAACTTGTTTTTGCCCCCCCACTTTCGGCCAAAATCTTCAACTTCATTTCTGCTTATTTAGAATTAATCTAACAAATACCCAAAAAAGGGTATTGCCGTACAAAAAGTCACCCTCTACTTTTGCATCAAAATTAAAATACATGAAACAACTTATTGCATCTTCATTACTAGTATCTGTTGCACTTTTTTCTTGTAAGAGAGAAGGATGTACAGATCCGAAAGCTACGAACTACGACGAACAAGCTAAAAAAGATAACGGATCATGTGTATTTGGAGACACTTCCACCCCTTCTACCTACACGATTCCTACCACTTACCAATTTGAGGATGCTGCAGGTAATAGTACTGTTGATTACTCGGGTCAAACAGATCGTTTGAATCAATTTAATGAATTGATGGACTACGTGAAATTGGCTAAGACACAAACTATTGATGCTCAAGTATTGCACGATATGTGGGCCAACACGAACGGTGATGGAAATGGAAACTTTTCTTTTTCTTCATCCAAGCAATTAAAGGATAAGTGTTTCGCTGTAGACGAAGCAACCATTGCAGCCATGTTTGACTCTTTGGCTTTGGTTTCTCAGAGTTTTGGAAATACGGCGTCTAGCGGTCAAGCAGGTACTTTGACTTCAGGAACAAGCGTTTACTTGTTAGACAAAAACGGATACGAACACAAAGAATTGATCGAAAAAGCGATCATGGGAGGTGTTATTATGTACCAATCATTGAACGTATACTTCGGAGATTCTAAAATGAATGTGGACAACTCCACGGCAGTAGATCCGTCAAACGGAAAATACTACACAGCCATGGCTCACCACTTCGATGAGGCGTTTGGATACTTCGGTGTACCTGTAGACTTCCCTACTACCGCAGCTTTCTCTGAATGGGGAGGTTACTGTAACGGAGTGGATGCAACCATAGGATCTAATTCAAGAATGATGAACAACTTCTTGAAGGGACGCGCTGCAATTGCGAACAACGTGATGGCCGACAGAGATGCAGCTATCTACCAAATTCGTCGCACTTGGGAAGAAATCAGTGCTTACCAAGCCTTGCGTTACATCGACTTAGCAACTGGTTTCTTTGGAAACGACCAAGCAAAATTCATGCACGTAATGTCTGAAGTTTATGGGTTCTGTTTCAACTTGCGATACGCACCAGAGGCTACTCGACGCATGAACAATGTGGAGCACGCAGGATTGATGAGCTTATTCAAAGAAAACATGTGGGATATGACCCTACAAGATATTAACGCGATCAAATTAGCGATCCAAGCGAAATTCTAATCATGAAGTATCCCTACACAACATTTATACTAGCTGCTTACCTTTTGGTGAGCAGCTCTTCTTGTAAAAAGAAGGTTGAAGATCCGATTGCCTCTACTTTCAAAAAAGGTGAGATGTTGAACCACATTGGTGAGCAAATCATCCTCCCAGGATACGAAGGTTTGCATTTGGAAATGGAAACACTAGATGAAAAGTGGGCGACTTTTAAATCGACCCCTGATCAGACGAATTTAACTGCACTTCAGGATCAATGGAAAAACACGGTATTATCCTTCCAGCATGTAAAAATGTTCGAATTTGGCCCGAGTTCTCAAGTGGGTTTGCGCTCCTCTTTAGGCACCTTCCCTACTGACACAGCCAAGATTCAGAGCAACATGGCTAGCGGGTCATACGACTTAGCAACAGCAGCCAATATTGATGCTAGCGGTTTGCCCGCATTGGAATTCCTATTCTTCCAAACCGATGCACTTTCAAAACTCCAAGTGCAAGCAGTTCAAAATTATGTGAACGACATTCTTTCTAAGTCTTTGACTGAGATAACTTATGTACTCGATCAATGGAAAGGAGGCTACTTGGCGAATTTTAAAGAAAGTACAGGAACGGAATCGACTAGCGCATTTTCCATGCTCATTAATGAATTCAATAAAGAATACGAACTTGCGAAAAATGCCAAATTAGGGATCCCTTTAGGTAAACAAAGCTTAGGAATTGCTCAATACGAGTACATTGAAGCTCCTTATGCGCAATTTTCTATTCGAATTTTAGAAGAAAATGTTCGTTCCATCCTCAACGTTTTCCAAGGGAACGGTGCAAATGGTGTGAGAAACTTGGGCTTAGATGATTACCTTTTGGCTTTGGAAAAGCAAGCCTTAGTAGATGAAATAAACACTGAGGCAAGTGCCATCATTAGCTCTTTGGCAGCACTCAGTTCAGATTTGCGCTTTGAGATTGACAATAATACTTCGGAACTAAATAGTTTGTACGTTAAAATGCAAAACCTTGTCGTTCATTTCAAAACAGATATGACCAGTGCATTTGGTGTATTAATCACTTATCAAGACAATGACGGTGACTAAATGAGGTCCATTTTAAACAAACCCATTTCTATAACTCCATTGATCGTTTTTCGAATCGTCTTTGGAGTTTTAGCGTTTTATGGGGCCAGTCGTTTTCTACTTAAAGGCTGGGTACAAGAATTGTACATCGACCCTCAATTTTATTTTCCATACCTAGGATTTGAATGGGTTAAGCCTCTTCCTGGTGACTGGATGTATCTTCCTTTTGCGGGAATGCTGATCGGGAGCCTTGGGATTATTTTGGGGTATCGCTATCGCCTAGCTACTGTACTCTATTTCTTATCTTTCACCTATGTAGAATTACTCGACAAAACCAACTACCTCAATCATTATTATTTCGTTAGTTTGGTTGCCTTTATCCTGATTTTTATTCCAGCCCACTCTGGTTTTTCTTTGGATGCTAAACTGGGCCGAACAGTCGAAATGGACCAGGTTCCACGTGGCTACCTGTGGCTGTTGCAATTTCAACTTGCTTGTGTCTATTTTTTCGCTGGAATTGCCAAGTTGGATACCGATTGGTTATTTCGAGCAGAACCCTTGTTTACCTGGCTACAAGCCTTTCGCGATTCGGCACTTCTTGGAGATCTTTTTGCCCGTAGAACCACTGCCTATGTTTTTGCTTGGGGAGGCTGTCTGTATGATTTAAGCATCGTTTTCTTTTTGCTTTACAAACCCACCAAGTGGTTGGCTTATTTGGCCGTTGTGTTTTTTCATTTGGTAACGTATTGCCTATTCCCTATTGGCGTTTTTCCGCTAGTCATGATCTTTTCTACATGGATTTTCTTGCCTCTTTCTTTTCAAGATAAAGTGCTGGATTTCTTGAAAGCCAAATTACAATACAAACAGAAGGTTGAAAAAAGCGTAACGACGATTCCCAAAATAGGCCAGTTGGCTGTTGGTTGCTTCGTTATTCTTCAATTGACACTCCCCTTTCGATACCTTGCCTACCCGGGAGATTTATTTTGGAAGGAAGAAGGTTTTCGATTTTCATGGAGGGTAATGCTCATGCACAAAGAAGGACTTGCCACTTTTTACATTCACGACCCCAAAACAGGCGGTGAAATTGAAATTGACAACTCAAAATACCTGACCAAAAGGCAGGAGGAGCAAATGTCCACTCAACCAGACATGATTCTCCAATACGCCTCTTACTTGCAGGAAAAGTTTAAAGATTCAACCTTAATTTTTGGAACAAAGGAGTTCACACTTTCTAATCCAACCGTACATGCCGATGTCTTTGTTTCTCTCAACGGTCGAAAAGCGGAGAAATTCATTGATAGAAAAGTAGATTTAACCCAAAAAAGATATGACCTTTGCCACCGCGATTGGTTAGAACCAAGTCCACGATGAAACACCTTTTATGGCTTACCATATCGATTTTTGCCTTGAACATCCATGCTCAAGTGATCCAAGGAAGGATTGTTGATCCCTCCAAACAAGGAATACCTGGGGTTTTTGTACACAATATTTCATCCAATTCCAAGGTGTACTCCACCAAAGATGGAAGCTATGAAATACCAGGGAACATGGGTGATAGCCTTCGTTTCATTTCTCAAGGATTTGACACCATCGTTCTACAAGTTGCAAACCGTATCACCGACGTTCACTTACAGTACAGTTACCAAGAACTGGAGGAATACTTGGTTGAAAAAAAACGAATGGAAAAATTTGATGCCGGAATCATTGCCCCAATTAAAGGTGTACAGATAACTACTGGCACCAACGCAGTAGTAAATATCGAGACGATGAATGGAGCAAAATCCACGGGTAATGCTCGAGAGTTATTTGCTCGCGTTCCGGGGATCAATATTTGGGAAAACGATGGAGCCGGAATTCAAATTGGTATTGGTGGCCGAGGACTCAGCCCGAATCGAGCCCAGAACTTCAATACCCGTCAAAATGGTTACGACATCTCCGCTGATGCCTTGGGGTATCCCGAAAGTTATTACACGCCACCAACTGAGGCCTTGAGCGCCATAGAAATAATAAGAGGTTCGGCCAGTTTGCAATTTGGTACACAATTCGGCGGTTTGCTGAACTTTGTTATCAAAGAACCCAATCAAAAATCACCCTTTTCTTTTACCTCTCGAAATACCATAGGAAGCTTCGGATATTTTGGGATTTTCAACCGAATTTCAGGATCTGCTGGACGTTACGAATATCAAGTTTATCACCAGTTAAAAAAGGGCAATGGCTATCGAGAAAACAGTGGCTTTCAGCAAAATCAAATGTTCGCCAATTTTGGTTTCCACGCTACAGAAAAGTTGAAATTTAGTTTGGATATCACCCATATGGATTATTTGGCCCAACAAGCTGGTGGTTTATCCGATTTTCAATACAAAGAAAATCCCTTACAGAGTTTTCGAGATCGCAATTGGTTTACAGTGAATTGGAACATGGCCGCCCTACATGTCGACTATGAAGTAAGTAAGAATACCTATCTGAACCTAAGGACTTTTGGTATGGTTTCTCAACGCAAAACATTGGGTTTTCTGGGAAAAATTACCCAACAAGACCCAGGGGGGAATCGCGACATGATTGCTGGCGATTTCAAAAATGGTGGTGCCGAATTGCGCTTGTTGCAAAAGTACCTGTTCAAAAATTTGAACACTAGGGGTGCATTTGTCACTGGAGCTCGCTATTACAAAGGGTTTACCACTAGCTTACAAGGGCGCGCAAGTGACGGTAACAATGCAAATTTCAGCTTCATCAACCCCAACAATCTCGAAGGATCTGATTATTCTTTCCCTTCACAAAACGTAGCACTATTTGCAGAAAACTTGCTCTTTTTGGGCTCAAAATGGATGGTCAATTTTGGGGTACGATACGAAAACATTCAAAGTGCATCACAAGGCTACTACAAACAATATGTCGTGCATCCTGTAAACGGCGATACGCTTGGAATTTATCAATTGGAAAGCCAAAATACGGTAAAGCGACAACTTCCTCTTTTCGGTGGCGGAATCACCTACAAGGCAACTAGATCGAGTAGTCTTTATGCCAATATCACTCAAAACTATCGCGCAATTAATTTTTCGGATATCCGAGTGACCAATCCCAATATCGTAATTGACAGCGCCATTCAAGATGAATATGGCTATACTTCTGAACTGGGCATTCGAGGAACTGTGGCCAAGAAATGGACATATGACTTATCAGCCTTTGTGATTTACTATGGCAACAAGATCGGAATAGCACCGAAGCCAGGAACCATTTATAAGGAAAGAACCAACATCGGTGATGCCTTGAACATGGGAATAGAATGTTACACCGAAATAGACTGGATTGGCCTCTTTAAGGATAGCGCCCAACACCAACTCAATCAATTTGTGAATGCCGCCTATATCCAATCTCAATATGTCCGTTCGAAGGAGCCCAATTACGTTGGAAAACAAGTGGAATACGTTGCTCCTATCATTCTTCGATCAGGTTTCAAATACAGTTATAAGAAATTCAGCACCCAGATTCAATTTTCCTACACCTCCGAACAGTATTCGGACGCTTCTAATGCGGTAGAACCTTCGGGCGACGCCGTAATCGGGCTGGTACCTGCCTATTTAGTCGGTGATTTTTCTATTCGATACCGCTTTAAACCATACATGAGCTTTGAGGCTGGAGTGAACAACCTAACCAACGAAAATTACTTCACGCGTCGCGCCACTGGCTACCCTGGGCCAGGTATTTTGCCAGCCGATGGAAGAAACATTTACTTTACTTTCCAATATCAATTTAACGCCAAAAGAAAATAGTAAATTGGTCTGTGCTTAACTTGGACCAATATGAAATGATCAAGACTCATGGCTTTCCCAAAAAAGGAAAGTTCAGTCAATCTTATTTGTTAAAGTCGAAGGATACGGGAGGTTATTTTGTGTTTAAAACCGTAAAAAAAAACACCCAAAACTACGTTGCCATTAGAGCCATTCAAAACGAAGCCCTATTTCAGTTCGAGCACCCCAACTTGCCCCAAAAGATTGAATTATTGGAAAACGAACACGAATTAATTTTGTGCAAAAAATTCATAGCAGGCAATGACCTTTTAGCAACTTTTGATCGACTCAAGAAACGAAACAAGCTGGCTTTTTTAAAGCTTTTTGCCCAAAAAGTATCTGTTCTTTTCAACGAACTTGACCAATTAGGTGTGGTTCATGGAGACATCCGTCCCGAGAATTTTATCATCCATCCCACAAACAACCAAGACTTCGAGGTTCATTTGATTGATTTTGGTCTGGCCTTTTACCCCGATAAGATAGACAGTAGAAAGCTGATTTTTCATCTTTTGTATTCAGCTCCAGAGATCATTTTAAATGAATTGAATTTAGCTACTAACAAAAGCGATATGTACTCCCTTGGACTTGTATTTTATCGCCTTTTGGCTGGAGAACCACCTTTTCAACACAACAATCCAAGTATACTTACCAATATTGTTCTTACCTACCCTCTCGAAAAAGTTCGAAAAATACCTGCAGATATTTGGCAAACCATTGAAAAAATGTGTGTAAAAACATCCTTACGCACTGCGCCCAATAGAATGAGCCATCAAGATCTAGTCAAACAACTTCAGGATGCGATTGAACAAAGGCTAACCCCTTCTCAACTAGTTAAGGAGTCCCAGCTATGGAATACGAAATACGGATGGTTTAATACCAGTCCAAATCTTTTCTAAATCCTAAATTGATGGAAAAAAACAAAGGACCTCTGGGATAGTCGGAATATTCAAATCCAGCCGTTGAAGTAGTACCCCAAAGGACAAAATCTAACGAAGTATCGAGAAATACGGTGCCCAAGGTTCCAAATGAATATTTCACTCCCCCGTTCAACCCGATTCCGAAACTAAACAATTGTGAACGCTCGGTAATCAAACTTGGTGACTTATATCTCAACTCATCATACGGATCCAATTCGAACTTACAGGTTCCCAATATCACAGAGAACTTATATCCACCATAAGCTGCAAGGCCGTATTGATAGCCATCACCAATGTAGTATCTCGAGCCTCCAGAAAATTGGATATAAGAGGTTTTGGTCTGAAAATTCAAGCTGTGAAAATCCATAACAGGATCGTAGGGCTCAAGGTAGACAGAATCGATCGAGCGATTTCTTTTTCCAGGATAAAATGAAATTCTTCCCCAGTAACTTTCTTCATCCGAATCAGAGTACTCGCCACCGATATCAAAACCGTAAAAATTGGTTCCAATTCCAAAATTGTTAAACAAACTTGGTCCTGCACTTACCGACAACTGGGCATTGGCCTGTAAGCTTAGGAAACTAACAATAAATATGATGATTCTACTTTTCATTCTCTCAACCATTTCGGCTTTAACTCAAGCACCTCTTTAAAGGTAGGGCATTTTTCATTGTGCGCTCCTTTCAGGTAACCTGAACTCATTAAAAACTCATTCACAATCTCTCCTCCTGTAAACTTAAAGGTCTTCTTAAACAATCGGGTCCATTCCTCACTACTATATCCCAAATGCTTGTTCAACCACTCCGCAAAACTACCTTCCTCCAATTTTAACCGCTGAATTACCTTAGCATTGTGAATCACACTTTCTATTTTCAAACGATTCCGTATGATTCCAGGATTGTTCATTAAACGAAGAATATCCTCTTCTTGGTATGCAGCAATGCGGTTAATTGAAAATTGATCAAAAGCTTCCCTGAAGTTTTGCTGCTTTTTCAAAATCGTAATCCAACTTAATCCAGCTTGATTGATTTCTAAAATCAACCGGCCAAAAAGCTCATCGTCCGAATCAATTGGAAAACCATACTGAGTATTGTGATAAATGACGTTTAAATCATCTGAAGGCAGCTGTTCACAGTAGGTGCAATAATCCATTTTTTAAAGGTAGAACAAAATGCTAATTTTACCGAAAAAATCCATGGCATTTTATTCCTTCAAAGGCTTCAAACCAGTAGTAGATCCGAGTGCTTACGTTCACCCCAATGCAGTGGTTACGGGCAACGTTATCATTGGCAAAGATGTCTACATCGGCCCGGGCGCTGCTCTCAGAGGTGATTGGGGGCAAATTGTCATTAAGGACGGCTGCAATGTTCAAGAAAATTGTACCATTCACATGTTTCCAGGCACCACTGTTGTTCTCGAAAAAAATGCACACGTGGGACATGGCGCCATTATCCACGGTGCCCATTTGCAAGAAAATTGCTTGATTGGTATGAATGCCGTAATTATGGATGACGCTGTGGTTGGCCCAAACTCCATTGTCGGTGCACTCAGTTTTGTTCCGGCCAAAATGGAGATTCCCGAAAGAAGTCTTGTAGTAGGCAATCCCGCAAAAATCATCAAGGAGGTAAGCGACGATATGATTGCCTGGAAGACTAAGGGCACTGCCTTGTATCAAACCCTTCCGGGAGACATGAAAAACGAAGCCGAACTTTGTGAACCACTTTCCGAAGTTGAACCTAACCGCCCCAATCAAGAGGTTTTGTTCGAAACATGGGAAGCAATTAAAACCAGAAAATAATAGAAAATTGGACAGCATACACCAACCGTTTTTTAAGGAATTATTAGGAGATAGATTTCTCTTAAATCCAGATCAAACAGCCGAATATGGAAGTGATGAAACGGAAGATTTATTTGAACTTCCACTAGCCGTTTTACTCCCTGAAACAGTAGAAGAAGTTTCATCCATCATGAAGTACTGCTACGAAAATTCCCTCTCCGTCACCCCTTCGGGGGCACGAACAGGATTAAGCGGCGGCGCCATTCCAGGCAATCAAA
>JAOASF010000210.1 GCA_025210175.1 Crocinitomicaceae bacterium
ATGAAACGAGCATTTGGTTAAAATCTCATGCTTGGTTGAATTTGGCTGCCAACGGTTTCCGATACAATCCAGCAACTTATACCAACAGTATTTCCCAAGAAATCAATTCAGACAGTCAACGTTTCTACAGAGGATTGAAGAAAATGAATGCTTTTGGAGTGTCTTCCATGGCTCTTCGATTGATCACTGATTGGGAGGTGAAAGCAACTTCAAACTGGTTAAAAAACGATTTGAAGTCGACGAAGGAAAGTTTGATTGATTTATTAACTATCAATGGAAACTTCCCATTGGATAAATTCTCGAATGAAACCTTTGAAGTCGCTATGAACATTCAAACAAAGGTAGATTCAGTTCAAACGAGATTTGAAAAACTTGAGAATTCTACCGATGCGATTGATACTAACAGCTTCTATTTGTACGCTATTTCGGACTACATGAGTGATTCTTCCTTCGTTCAAAAGATTCGCAAAGGGGAATTAAAATATGACCTTGGTAATTTGAACATCAATCAAGCCAATGTCTATCGATTGAGCAAAACAGGAGAACTGGATAAAAACAAGTCGATGGCAACCACAACAGAAATGCACAATGAAATTGCCGGTTTTGCAAAGGTTCAGGAAGAGTTGAATTTTGATCCAAAAACAATCGAGACCTACCACCAAACGAGAATCAAGCACGATGCCATTGAGGAAAACTATTCCCAAGTCGGAGAGATTTTATGGAATACACTGAACTCAAAGCATTTTGCTTCAGAGGAAGAAGGTGCAACAGTTGATTTCATCTTTTCCAACTATTACAGTCTCTCGCCTAGAGCCTACCACAGCTTTGGTTTATTGATCGTTCCACTTCCGATCATTCTTCCCGATTTGATTCTAGGCGGAAACCATTCGGAACTGTTCTATGTTTGCTGGTCACAAAAAGATGGAAAAATGATTGGTACAGGCGTTCAAAACTTCAAAGACCCTGCTACTGGCTTATTCCTTGGCAACAAAATTTACGAACTACTTAACACACTGAACTAAGATGAAATTTTTAATCACAATAGCATTTGCCAGTCTTACCTATATGGGGTTTTCTCAAGCACCTGGATTTTATGGAAAAAAGTTCATGGTAGGTACAGAAGGGTTTGGTTGCATTCCTGTATTGAATGGTTTTTTTAAAGAAGGCTTGTACAAAATGAAAAACAATGAGTTGGTCAATCAAAAGGAAATCTTCAATGGTGGTTACGGTCTGTATCTTACGAGATCTTTGGATGCAAAAAGAAGCCTTGGTCTTGAAATGAATCGTCGTTTCTCAAGTGCACCTACTGACACTAATTTTTTACTTTTTTATAGAGACGGTAATGGCGGCAGCGTTGAGGACACACTATTTGCACGTATGGAGCAAACTCGATTAATGACTACAAATATTATGTTGCGCTACGAACTCGTTGCAAAAAATGGAACCTCACCTTTTGGGTTTTCTCACTTCTTTGGATTGGGTTTGGGGTTCACTTCCATTCGACAATCTTATTCGCATTATCAGCTAAAAAACACCGGTATTCCTGCCTCAGAAGAAATTGATGTGTTCAATTTTCAAGAGAAATGGCCAAGTTACACCTCAGTAGTCGCTCAATATGGTATGTCCATGCGTTATGCAATCAATCGCCATTTTGCATTCGATATCGGAGTTAAATACATGCTTAGTTTCTTTTTAAAGCCCAGCTTTGAAGAAAAACAAAGTTCGAACAGTGATCTACTACTCGACTACCAAGGTATGTTTTATGACGTCAAAAGAAAAAACGTATTGAACCTCAATATTAAAACTGGAATTTGCTACGTATTTTAATTCATAGATAAAAAAAAACGGGGAGCATCACTCCCCGTTTTTTTTTTTTAATTCAATAGTCCTATCTCAAATCAACAATATATTGCTGCAGTATATCCGAAATTTGTGTACAGTTGCTTTTAACCTTGTTTAAAACATCCTTACCTGCTGCATTTAAAATTGCCTGATCGAATACCATACCTATTCCATTCACCAATGTTTCAGTTTCATTGATCAAACTTTTCAACTTTTCTGCTCTCTGAGCATCGACATCTTCAAACAAATTCATCAGATAGTATTCCGTTTCACCTTCAAACGTATCTTCATGCTGCATGAGATATTGTAGTTCGTTGAACAAATGAACTAATAAATAGTTAGTTTGATCAGCAAAAGGTGACAATTCATATCCTTCATTTCCAGTAGAGACAGCTTTACCAATCATCTCCTCCGCTAAGAATTTTCCGTAGAAATTTGAAATAGCATTGATAAAGTTAATTGTAAAATCTCTTCCGCTTTCTGTATTTAATTTGGCGCGATAACTTGTTTTGTCGATTCCGTTTTTGAGCAAACTTGAAAAAATCCCCGAAGTTGTGTGAAGGAAAGTTTTTCTCCGCTCGTAATTCGCTGTATTCACATAGTCAAAATGAGTTCTCTGCCCCTCTGAAGCAGTATACAAATCTTCGCCCCAAAGAAGAAACTCCAAACATTGAATGGCTGATACTCGATCTTCGGCTACTCCATTTTGTTCAGCTAGAATTAAACTTCCGTAATCTAAATTTATAGTTGTGTTATTGACAATTCCACTACCACTATTACCTGCAGTATAATCAATAAATCCATAATTTAAATTGGATACATTTCTATCCATAAAACCTCCTGTTAAAGAAGATAGAGCTCCCGAATTACTCGCATACATTAAGGAAGCCATAAAAGTTCTTTGCGCTGGATAGAATTTGTTTCTGGCATAATTAAAGCGACCTGCGATAGGCAAATTGGCAAAGTCTGCTGCCGATTTTGTGAAAACGTCCATCGAGTCCACCATGGCGTCGATTTTATTTTCCACTATTGCAGCGTATTGTTTCTTAATTATTTCTAGTTCCAAGGTGTATCGGGAAGGTTCTAACCCCTCTTTTTTACACGAAGTCATAATGACAAGAGTTCCCAAGCCCAGAAAGAAGGAAGTTTTCAGTGTCTTCATAGTTTGAATTGATGGTTACAAAGAAAGCCATATTTTTTTAAGAACAAGCTTTCAATGGCCAATTTGTTAAGAGGTTGTAAAACACCTGATTTTGTTCTCATTTCTTCAATCGAAATAAGAGTTCCAAAACGGGGAATCTATTATATTTGCGCCAGATAGAAAAACAGACACAATCTATGAAATATCTACTTGTACTTTTTGCTGCATTAACCTTTACTCTTCGCATTTCAGCTCAAAACGACCCAGTTCTACTGGAAATAAATGGAGACAAAGTCACCAAGTCTGAATTCTTACAGATTTACTTGAAGAATAACAACGACCCAAAATTCGACAAGGCAAGTTTGGATGAGTACATGGTGCTTTTCAAGAAATTCAAATTAAAAGTCGCTGAAGCAGAGGCTTTGGGTTACGACACCATTCCTAAATTGGTCAAAGAATTGGCGGGATACCGCAAACAATTAGCTACTCCTTACTTAACGGATAGCGCCATGAATGAATATTTGGTGAAAGAAGCGTATGACAGAACGGTAAATGAGGTTCGCGCCTCTCACATTCTGCTTCGCTTGGAACCCAACGCAAAACCCTTGGATACACTGGCGCAGTACAAC
>JAOASF010000211.1 GCA_025210175.1 Crocinitomicaceae bacterium
CCTATACAGAACCATACTTTTCCTTGGTTCTAATTTCTGACGAACAAACGGCCTTCAAATTCAATTTTGCCTATGCCTTTTACGGCTTTAGCTTTTCGCCGTACACACTGGGGTTAGAATCCTCTTCAGGCTATGCCGTCAACGATTTTCGAGGCAATACAACCTACCTTTCAGTTGGATTTTCTTACATCCACTATTTTCGTATGCGTTAAAAAATAACTAAGTTCGGTGCAACGGATGTTAATTTTATAACGTCTGTGGTTTTATTAAGAATGGTTATCGATGAACAACAAAACACTGCTCCTTGCACTTGGTCTACTATTAGCGCAATTCGGATTTTCTCAAAATAAGCCGAAGGTTCTAGTTAATTCTCCGCAATACGACTCTCTTAAAACGCTCAATATGTTGGAGTTTTATGAAGTTATGCCGGATAAATCTGCTCACATGCAATGGAATGCAAGTGGAGCGACCTATCAACCCAAAAGCAAGAAAATAGGAACGGGTAGCAAACCCAAAGCTTCGGGATGTAATTGTTACATCGAGCCGGATGCAACTTATACCTTGGCCATGGGTCCAAATGATGACGGTTCTTCGAGTGTCATTACTCTTCCTTTTGATTTTTGTTTCTACGGAGATACGGTTACGCAACTATACATCAATAACAACGGTAACATTACCTTCGGAAATTCCTTAGCTGCTTTTAGTGCTACTGCGTTTCCTTCTAACAACAACCAAATCATCTCTCCGTTTTGGGCAGATGTGGATACACGAGCTGGAAATGGACAGGTGTTGTACAAGCTTACTCCAACTGCCTTGTATGTGAACTGGGTAGATGTAGGTTATTACAATCAACAAGGTGACAAGCGGAATACCTTTCAATTGATTATTACAGATGGTGCTGATCCGGTTATTGACGGTGGGAATGTCGCATTCTGCTATGAAGACATGCAGTGGACTACGGGTTCTGCCTCAAGTGGTGTGAACGGTTTTGGTGGAATTCCCGCTACAGCAGGTGCCAATAAAGGGAATAACATCGATTATTTCTTGATTGCCCGATTTGATCACCCAGGAACAGACTTCGATGGTGCCTTGGGAAATCCAGATGGTATCTCGTGGTTGGATTACAAGAGCTTCTTTTTTGACGTTTGCAATACCAGCAATATACCTCCCGTTCCCAACGGTATTTCGTCTTGTGATACCTTCCGTATTTGTTCTGTAGGCGACACAGCAGATTATCCCGTCATCTTCCTCTCTCCAGAAAACAATCAAATTACCAGCTTAAGTATCAATAATGGTGGATTAACGACCATGCAAACCTTGGTTAATAATTCAGGAAATACAGCCGAAATGGTCATAAGAGCTTGGGGAGATGCGAGTACGGTGGGGACCTATAACGTTACGGTAACTGCTACAGATAATTTTTCACCCCCAGGAGTCACCAATTTGACTTTTACCATTGTAATTGATAGTACAGGAACCTCTAATTTTAATCCAGTACTTTCACCACTATCGGGCTGTGATAGTGTGGAACTACAAGTCCTTAATGGTCCGTATGACTCCTATCTGTGGCCAGATATTACAACCGATACCTCCAAATGGGTCAACTCTTCGCAGACGGGATATTCAGTAACGGTTGAGAAGGATGGATGTTTCAAGAAAATAACGGAAAACATCCTCATTGCAGAAAGCTTCAATATGAACTTGCAAGGAAACTTAAACCTTTGTCCAGATGTTACGGGTGCCAATGTGTTTTTTCCCGATTCTTTGGATTTTGGACCGATCACTTGGGGACTAACGGATCCTTCGTTGGATTCCCTATACAGCAATACGCTTTCCCCAGGGACCTATACCGTTCTTGTGCAGGATACGTTGGGGATTTGCTCCATCGATACCACTTTTACAGTAAGCAATTATCAACCGATTCAACTACAAGCAGATGACTCTATTTGTGGCAACCAAATATCGTTTAACAATGGTACTGGTGGAACGGGGGCTGGATCGTGGACTTATTACCCTTTGTCGTTAAATCCCATTATTCAAAGTCCAAACAACATCAATACGGTCGTGAATTTCTCACAAACAGCAACCTATAATTTTGTTTATACAGATCAAAACTGTCCTACAGCAGATACCATACATCTTACTGTTTCCATGCCGTTTGGTTCTCAACTTCAAGGTTCTACTTTTTACTGTCCCGACGATCCAGGAGCCTATGTTTTTGTGCAAGATAGTGCCCGTTTTGGAACAGTTACTTGGGGCGCAGATCCTGGTTTGAATGGAATTTTCTCACACTTTTTATCGGATGGACAATACAGCCTGTACCTACAAGACACGCTTGGTTTGTGTGCATCAACACAAAACTTTACTGTAAGCACACAACCTCCAGTAAACCTCATGCAAGACACCGTTATTTGTGATTCTGTTTTTGTCATGACCACCAATCAAGGGCCAACTACCCAGGGGAAATGGTCGGTAGTTTCAGGGCCAGGTAATGTTCAATTTCAAGATTCAACGGTATTGAATCAAACCCTGATTTTGCCAAACTATGGTGTATATGTCTTGGTTTTCAAGGAAGAAACCTGTCAAGATGATGATACATTAGTGGTGACTTACGATGCCGGACCGGTAATCCAGTTTAACAATGTCGATTATTTCGTTTGTCCTGGTCAATTAGAAAGTATCCATGTAGTAGATAGCGTTAATCAACAGAGTGCACAATGGACCAATGTTCCAGCAGGTTTGGATACCTTGTTCTCTGTGCATTTGGATACAGGGACCTATAGTTTAACCCTTACGAACCAATTTGGTTGTTCAAACGATACCACTTTCAACATTGAAGGGCAGCCAAAAATTGTATTGGATACGATCGATATCGTTTGTTACGATACAGTTTATTATCAAAATGGAGTGGGAGTTGAAGGAGGAAATTGGTCCATGTTAACAGGTCCTGGGAATGTCCAATTTCTACCAAACGACTCTTTGATGACCTACATGGTATTCTCTGAGTTTGGTACCTATACGCTTCGTTACGGAGAAACGAATTGTCAGGATGCGGATACCTTGGTGATTGATGTTGTTCTCTTTCCTTATTCAGAGGTAGCCGACATCATTGGATGTATTGGGGTGCCAGAAGAGGCTGTGGCATACGATGTAATTGGTAATGCGGTTAACTTCTATTGGAGCAATGGAGATTCGGGGCCATCAACCATTTTGAACCAAGGTGGCACTTACATGCTTACTACAGAAAATGCCTGTGGCATTGCCGAGTTTGAATTTGAGTTTTCAGCAGAGCCTTGTGATATAAACATGCCCAATGTCTTCACCCCAAATGGCGATTTTGCCAACAACTTGTTTGTGCCTATAGCTGCCTCAAAAACAGCCTTTCCAAAGTTCTTCTGTCAAATTTTCAACCGCTGGGGTAATTTGATCTATGAATTTGATGATATGGAAAAAGGATGGGATGGAACTACAAAAAATGGAAACCTGGCAAACGATGGTGTTTACTTTTTCAAGGTTTCAGCGACCAACTTGAACGGTGAAGAATTCGAAAAAGAAGGTTTTTTCCATTTGATTCGCAATTAGAAAAAAATGTGAACTTCGCGTTATGGTGGAGTGCACAGGTAGAGATCTCAAGGATCGATTTTTTAAATATTATTCAAATACAGACCGCGAGGCACAAAGTGTCTTGCGGTTTCTTTTATCCAGCATTCTCAATTGCGACTATTCCGAGGTTAATTTTCATTTAAACGAAGCCGTTTCAAGTGATCAAGTGAAGCGCTTTGAACAAGCCTTTAACCGACTGAAAACTGGAGAACCCATACAGCACATTCTTGGCAAGGTAGAGTTTTTTGATCTCACCATCGAGGTGAGTGACCAAGTCCTTATTCCTCGTCCAGAAACCGAAGAGCTGCTGTATTGGATAAAAAGTGATGAATGTCAACTGCCACAAAACGCCATCGATCTTTGCACTGGTTCTGGCTGTATTGCTCTTGGGTTAAAATCGATTTTTCCTATGGCAAGGGTGGAAGGTGTTGACTTGTCAGAAACGGCTTTGCAAATAGCGAAGAGAAATGCAAACCAAAATAAGTTGGAGGTCGACTTTTATCTCTTCGACGTCTTAAACCCAAAAGAAACCAGCACACCGACTTACGACCTGATTGTTTCCAATCCACCCTATATTCCCATTCGTGAGAAAGAAGGGATGGATGCGCAAGTTGTGAATTTTGAGCCGAACATGGCTTTGTTCGTAGAAAACCATCAACCGCTAATCTTTTATGAGCGCATCGGACAAATGGCCCAAAAACTGTTGACAAAAGAAGGTGCTATTTATCTGGAACTCCATGAGAATTTTGCTTTAGAAACCTTAGCTTTATACCGCGCTTTGGGTTTTTCTGATGTGGTGCTAAAAAAGGATTTACAAGGGAAAAATCGCATGTTACGCGTTCGAAGATAAACAACTGAAATGGATACAAAAACTCAGATTGAAGCACTTAGAAAGGAAATCAATTCCTTGAATCACGCTTACTATGTTGAAAACCAATCCTTGGTCTCCGATTTTGAATTCGATCAAAAACTGAAGGAGCTTCAAACCTTGGAAGAGAAATTTCCTGAGTTTGCCGATGAGAACAGCCCAACCAAAAGAGTAGGAGGAGATATCACTAAAAACTTTGAAACGGTCGCTCATCGATACCCGATGTTGTCTTTGTCCAATACCTATTCCAAGGAGGAAATTGTAGAATGGGAAAACCGTTTGAAGAAAATTGTTGAAACCAAAATTGAATACGTCTGCGAATTGAAGTACGATGGAGTAGCAATCGGAATTCAATACGAAAATGGTCGACTAAAACAGGCTGTTACCCGCGGAGATGGCTCTCAAGGTGAGCTAGTTACAACCAATGTAAAAACCATTCGCACAGTTCCACTTGAGTTGAAAGGAGACTTTCCGGACAATTTTGAAATTCGTGGCGAGATATTCTTTCCACTAGAACGCTTTCATGCCATGAACCAAAAGCGAGAGGAGTTGGGCGAGGCAGTATTTGCCAACCCAAGAAATTCAGCATCAGGAACACTTAAGCTACAAGATTCAAAGATAGTTGCGGAAAGAGGTTTGGATTGTTTTTTATACGGTGTTTACGGTGAAAGAATTCAAGCTTCGGGACATTTTGAAGCAGTGACTCAAGCCGGAACATGGGGGTTTAAAGTTCCCAAACCAGAAAACAAATACATCCAAAAGGTTGACTCCATTGATGGAATCATGGAGTTCATAGAATACTGGGATCAGAATAGAGCCGACTTGCCATTTGAAATAGATGGAGTGGTTATTAAGGTGAACGATTATCAAGCTCAAGAGGAGTTAGGTTTTACGGCCAAATCGCCCCGCTGGGCCATTGCCTACAAATTCAAAACGGAACGAGTTGAAACTTTGCTCGAAAGCATCACTTACCAGGTCGGACGAACTGGAGCCATTACACCCGTGGCTAATTTGAAACCGGTTAACCTAGGAGGAACCGTGGTAAAACGCGCC
>JAOASF010000005.1 GCA_025210175.1 Crocinitomicaceae bacterium
ATTCTGTTTTTTCTTCATTCTGATTCACATTCTCATTCTTCTATTCAACTTTTTAGGGTTTCTGATTTATAGAAATTTCACCCTATTTGGTCCGAAAATACAATCATTTCCTGTACAAAGCAGAATGACAACGAGAATGATGCTTTTCATTCTGTTTTTTCTTCATTCTCCTTCTCATTCCCATTCTTTATTTTCCTCTCGTTTTATCGAACATTTCGAATTTTCTTCAGGAATATTTCGTAATTTATTTAACAGTTAAAACTACTATTCATGGGAAAATTTGAGTTCCAAAACTTGGTTGTTTATCAAAAAGCCAAATCATTCCACTATCAATCTTTGAATTGTCTCAAAAATGAAAATGTTACTACTTATCACAAGGATCAACTCTCAAGGGCTTCATTCAGTATCGTTCTCAATATAGCTGAAGGCTCCGGTCGGTTTACAAATGCCGATCGAAAAAACTTTTTTATTATCGCTCGAAGTTCATTGTTCGAATGTATTTCCATACTTGACATCCTCTGTGATGCCAAATTCATTTCTTTAGAAAGAAAAACAGAACTTGAAGAAATGGGAGACGAACTCTCACGAATTCTCTTTGCGATGATTAAAAATCTATCAAAATAATCTTGCAATTGTGGGGCTCATTTGAAGACCTTCTCATTCCCGCTTTCATTCTCCTTCTGATTCCCTTACCTTCGCCTCATGGATCCGAAAAACAATCCCCACAGCAACGACCCAATGCACGGGGTTAAATTGGCTGATATTTTGGAATATTTAGTTGCAAATTTAGGTTGGGAGGAAATGGCCAACTTCGTCAACATTCGTTGCTTCAAAAACAATCCAACGATCAAGTCTAGTTTGACCTTTTTGAGAAGAACTCCTTGGGCTCGAAAGGAAGTGGAGGAATTGTATTTGAAGTGTATCAAGGCAAGACCGCTTTGATCTATGCAGTAGTTTCCGACTTTAATTAAAAACAGGAATGCCCGAAAAAGGCGGCTTGAAAAATTGCCATCAATTGGCTTTGAAGCGGAAGCAAAATAACGGTCATCCTTTATTCAATCGTACGAATACCGATTTACTTTAGACTTTCCGTGTATTTTTTGAAGTTATCCATAATGGACTGCCAACCGGCTTGTTGCATTTCAATCGGGTTTTGATCTTCGGCTTCAAATATTTCCGTTACTTCTACTTGACCATTTTCTTCTTTGAACCAAACGTTCACCGACCTACCGTCAGCCATGATGTACGAAATTTGTTCTTGATCAATCACTTTGGTATACACTCCTCCCATGTCAAAGCCCATGGAACCATCCTTGGCTTCCATTCTAAAAGTAAACCCACCTCCTGTTCTCAAATCATTGCTCGCCGTAGGGGTATGCCAATCTTCGCTTGCGGCGTTCCATTTCGTAATGTGTTCAGGATTAGTCCAAACGTCCCAAACCACCCCAAGGGGTTTACCTACCGTAACATGAACTTTTAGCTTTGGTTTCATTTCAAAAATTTTCTTTGAAGGTAACCAAAACCCAAGGCAATATCAACCCCAAAAAATGGACTCTTCCGAATCGTTCACGTTTCCTTAACCTTCCGTGAACATGGGCGAAAGGTTGCCAATTTACCTTTGCACAAACCCGAAACCATGTCCTCATTAAGGTACAAACTGTTGACCATCTTTCTCTTATTTTCGGCCCTAACCACGGTCTTAATCATAAGTAGCAGCTATTATTTTCAGAACAAAAAAGAAATCTCCGAGGTAAGCGACGAGTTGAATTCCGTCTACCTTTTTGTCCTAGAAGACTTGCGTTGCCAAAACGATTTTTATCACAAAGAAGCAAACAACCCGTCCTACTTCAAGAATAGAAAAAGTAAATTTCTGGACGAACATGCCCAACTTTCGAAGCAAATCCGAGCAAGGTTGGACCACTTAAAAAAGATGGAAACCGTTCGTTCGTTCGACCTTGGACCAGAGGTGGCACAAATGGACAAAGTGTACAAGGACATGCTTCAATCTTTTGCCCTTTTGGAGGAGTTATTCTTTAAAAAGGGGTATAAGGACTTTGGTTTCGAAGGGTTGATGCGTCAATCGGCTCACGCCCTCGAAGACAGTCGCTACATACAGCGTGAGGCCATTTTGAATCTGCGTAGACATGAAAAAGACTACATCATTCGAAAAGATAAAACCTACGCCGATCAGCTTTTGCAAGAAGTCAACCAATTGAACCAAATCGTATCACAAAGCACTTGGGCTATCTCCACCAAAACGGAGCACCAAAAACTCTTAAACGCTTATCGTTCCAATTTTCTTGAATTGGTCAAACTCGACTCCTTGATGGGGATTCACAACTACACGGGTCAGATGGCACGAATGGACAACGAAGCGGGATTTTTAATCTCACAACTCGACACCATCATTGCAACTGCCAAAAAGAGACAAGACGAAATTTTTAGACAATACGAAGACCGCTATTATCTCTTTTTCGTGCTGTTTATTTTGTTGAGCATTCTCGGCAGCTTCTTTCTTTCCAAAAAATTCACCAAAGCCATTCACAAACTCAATTCGCAGATCAAACTATTTGTGGAAAGCAATTTTACCCAACTCACCCATTGGGAAATACCGAGTAAGGACGAAGTTGGTCAGCTGACCAAAAACTTCAAAATTTTGGAGGTTGAACTTATCGAGCACATCCGTCACTTTCAACGAAAGGTGGAGGAAAGAACCCAGGAACTAGAATGGCAGAAAAACGAGGTGATCCAACACCGCGAATTGATTCAAGAGCAGAACAAAGAAATATTGGACAGCATACGCTATGCAGAACGAATCCAGCGAGCCATTTTTCCACACGAAGAAGTTTTGAATCAGCAATTGAAAGAACATTTCCTTTTGTTTAAACCTAAAGATTTAGTAAGTGGTGATTTCTATTGGACACACGAACTGATCAACGAACAACAACATCGTCTATTTCTTGCCGTTTCGGATTGTACGGGTCACGGCGTACCTGGAGCCTTCATGAGTGTGTTGGGGTTGAATAGTTTGAATGAAATCGTGAATAACAATGCCAACCTCCTCCCCAATGAAATTTTGGATCAACTGAACCTGCGCATCATCAACGCACTCAACCGAAAAGAAAAAATAGGCCTGCGCGACGGTATGGACATTGGCATTTTGATGATTGACTTCAAAACAGAAACCCTGCATTATTCAGGGGCTGGAAGAAACTTACTTTATACTTACAACGGTCAAATTTATGAACTACATGGAAACAGAGCCAGCATAGCCGGATCGGTCGCCACGGAGCAATATCGCTTCAACCAACAAGAGCTTTCCTTGGATTACATCGACAAGGCCTATTTGTTTACCGACGGCATCATCGATCAGTTTGGCGGCCCCAAGGGTAAAAAGTTTAAGAAAATTCAACTGGTAAACCTCATCGAAAACCTTCAAGAATTGCCCATGGAAGCACAAGGAGAATTCATCAACCAAGCCATTGAAGGATGGAAGGCCGACAATTTTCAGGTAGATGATATGTGTCTGCTAGGACTCGACGTTCAACACTGTTACCAAACCACCACAAGCAAAGCCCTACATAATGCTACAGCATAAAAAAAGGGCACCATGCACATGGGCCCTTTCTTCGTGTTTTATGAGCTTATTTCAACAATAAGACAGTTCCTTGATATTTGTATCTATCGTGTGAGTACTTGTCTCTAAAAGAAATTTTCCAAGTAAATACACCAGCTTGAACGGCCTGCTTGTTATAGGTTCCATCCCATCCCGTGTACGGATCTTCGGTTGAGAATACCAATTCACCCCAACGGTTGAAGATCTCCATTTTGTAATACTGTAAATCCAAAGATTCGTTGAATTTAGGTGCAAACAATTGGTTGTATTCGTTGTTGTCTGGCGTAAAGCTATTTGGCACAAAAACCAAGGCCTCATCGCGCGAATAGTCCACTTGTACGGCCACCATGTAGGTGATGGTATCATGACAACCATTGGCATTCAACGCTACCAAAGTAACCGGCACACTGCCTTCTGTTTCTTCAAATTCATGCACTGGATTCACTTGAGTGGACGAATCCTCATCCGCAAAGTACCATTGGTAACCATTGCTATTGGTCGACTGATTGTTGAACTGATAAATGTGCGGAACCGTTACTTCAGACTCCAAGGTTGAAGTGAAATCGGCCACAGCATTAGAGTTCACTACAATATTCATGGTTGTTGAACTTGAACAACCTGTTTTCGACACGAGCAAAGTGTACACACCCGAATCCAAGGTGCTTGGGTTCGAAATAACCGGATTCTGTTGACCAGAAGTAAAGCCATTTGGTCCAGACCAAGCATAATTCACTCCCGTCATATTGGTCGCATTAGACCCCAATAAAGTCAATTGATTTCCAGCACAAACAGGCGCGTTTGAATTGATCACGGCTTGCGGAATTTCATTCCAAATAACCGGTGTACCATAAGCAATGCTCAAACAGATATCCGATAAGTCTACATTTCCATTACCATCGCTATTCCCCACTATGGCCGAAATGTAGTAGACAGTTCCGTAAGTCATCGTTCCAGGGATAAAGGCAAAGGTTGGATTCTGACTTTGTGCCAACAAAGTACCCATGGTGTTATCTGGAGCGGTATGCAACACGTAGTTGATCGTATCGTTCGAATCGAAATAAGCCGGTTGACCTGGATTGGTGGTAGTCGTGATGTTGCCATCCCCACAAATCACTCGTTGCGTCAAATCCATACCGCCTGCCGACGATGTACAAACACAGGTATTCATCCCAGTAACTTGCGTGGAATCACACATGTTTCCATCAGAAATAGTGAAATCGTATGGCGTGCTGCTCGGAATTGGATCCGAGGTCCAAGTGTTACCAGTAAAGGTTCCTGTTAGACCCGCTGGGGCATTAACGGTTATGGTATAAGGTGCTGAACCATCCACCACGTCAAACGAAACGGTGTAAGCTGTGTTCGTACCGTTGCAATTTTCAACAAGGTTGGTATAGGTCGGCACGTCGTTTACCACAATGGTTACATAGTCGTTACTTGGGTCGATTACCGCTGCACAACCATTTGCATTAGAGGTTGCAGAAACGAGGGTGTATGTCGTAGTTGAGTCAATTGGGAAAACGACAATCTCTTGCGAAGATGCGTTGTTCAATGTTTCGTTTTGTCCACTTTCTCCATTGGTGTAGACCACTGTAAATGGACCATTTCCTGTAAGGTCGAAAGTAACTTCAGCATCCGTTCCAAAGCAAATTGGCGAAATAGCCGAAATGGCAACGCTGGTTGGTGTATACCAAACCACTGGCGTACCAGGCGCTACTGACAAACAAGGATCAATCAAACTCACCAAACCAAAACCACCGTTGTTTCCTACAATTTGAGAAATGTAGTAAGTGGTTCCGTATGCCATGGTCCCAGCATTGAATGCAAATGTTGGTACTGTATTCGAGTCGAGGATGGTTCCCAATGTACCGCCACTTGAGGTGTGAAGAACGTAACTAACCGTATCGTTGGCGTCCAAGACTGGATTCACAGATCCCGTAGGAGCCGTAATTGGATCAGGGCCACACATTGAAATCAAGGTAGAAGACATGGTTCCTGCCTCTGAGGTACAATCACAATTTTTTACACCTGAAACAATGGCCGGCGGACAGTTATTGGCATCGGTAACTTGGAAGTTATAAGCTGTACCCGATGGAATAGGGTTGGAAGTCCATACATTTCCTGCAAAAGAACCTCCTGTTCCTCCTGGAGCAACTTCAGTTACTGTATAAGGTCCACCTGTACCTCCTGCCACTGTGAATTCTACGGTGTATTGTGTATTGGTTCCATCACATGTACGCACAATGGAAGCTGGATCAACTGAAGGAGATGAGTTGATGGTTAATGTAAAATCTTGTTCCGAAGAACAGTCAACAGCAGTGCTATCAAAAATGTAATAAACCCCTGGAGTTGAAACGGTTTGTCCGGCACTATAGAAACTTCCCGTAGCACCTGGGCCGGTGTAGTATTTTTGTCCCCCACTCAAGTTGGTTCCCGTAATGGCAGGCAACTGATACGGACCACAGTTCACCACATCTGCCAAGTCGTTCACTACCGGCGGAGCAATCACATTAAAGTAAATGGTATCCAGATCCGAACAGCCAGCATTATCTGTTACGTTAAGCACAGCCATGTATTGACCCGGTGTAGCACCTGTAAAATCGTAATCTACGTCCGGTGATAACATTCCGGAGTTCGTACCCACTTGGTTGCCTCCTTGAAAAACAGTCCACGTGTAATTGTAGCTTAAATTGCCGTTTACTGTACCTCCGTTGTAAGTGGTATCCAAGCTCAAGGTTACCGGATTCCCCAAACAAGATGGGGTTGGATCAGCTTTTGCCTCTGCAATTAAGTTACACACAGCACCCCCCATGTATCCGTATGAAGAGGCATTCGTTGAACCCGATGCATAAAAGGCAAATGGGAAAGAATTACCTGCTCCGTTGGGCACAGATTTCGCTTTAATAGCACCTCCTACCCCAATATTTACACGTTGAAAATAGTAACCAGTCGTTCCAATTTGTGTCCAACCTCCTGTACCGTCATTCGTCGGTGAATTACCCGCGGCAATCGGTATATTGGCTCCCGCAACATTCAAGTTGAGTGTACTTCTTGCCACATTCCCAGCGCCTGGTTCTTTGATAATAAAGACAAAGAAGTTGTTGATGTATTGCGTAGGATTGGTAACGATATAATCTTTTTTCCAAAGAGGCTCTTCCATTACCAACATCTGAGTCGGATCAGCAGGGTTGTTGTTGTCACACTGCCAACCCTTCATCATTTGTACAACCTGAATCGGTTTATTCGAAGTAATTACATGATGGGTGGCTCCTGGAGAGGTTAATGGTGGTGGTGTAGTAGGATTCGAGTTACCTGGTGACTCGTAAATAAACCATTGACCAGCATTTAGGGTTTTCGAGTAACTAGCCGCTCCGGAAATTGTAACAGCAGTACCATTGTCTTTGGCTGTAATCAATAAATAGTCGGATACACTCAGTTGATTGTAATTCGCTGGAAAAGGTTCTATGTTAGGTGTTGCGGCTAAGCCAACGGCTAGTGAAGTTTGATTCGGACGGACCAAGGTTTGCGTTGTAATGTACTTTTGCTTCCATTTGTTCGTCGGTCTGAAATGTGTAGCGGTTAAATCACAGGCACCACATCCAGGATACTCATCATTACCAATCCAGGTACAATCAGTACCTCCCATAACTGAAATGGTTTTATCAGCAACGATTCGGACTCCATTCAATCCTTGGTTATTATTTACCGTAACCGTTGAACCCGTGGGAACAAAGTTCAACCGTGCATCCCTTTGAGCTTGTGTACCTGACGAATCTGACAAATCGTTATCCCAACAAAGAATGGTGTATGATTCACCCTCATCAAGCGTAACACTCCAAGTAGTTCCAGGGTAATGACTAATTCCGGCATTGATTGAGTTACCAATTACGTTGATGTCTTGTCCTTTTGATGTCCAAGTGTTATTGGGCAAAGTGAAAGTAACGGTCGTGTTGTTTTGTGTGGCAACAACAGTAGATCTTGCTTGAAAATTGTTCGTTACATTGGTGATTTCGCGATAAGCACTAATCAAATAATCTGTTCCCATTTCTGTAATCGGAAGAATGGGAGTCATTTCTGAACTTGCAGACCCAAAATGCTGATAGTAAACGGCTACAGGAGCAGTGGAGGTAAGTTTGATTCCATTTTTTTGAGCAACTTCCGGTGTTTCAAGGCTATCCGTGTAGCGATAACATAGAACCGTTAAGTCATAAGGAATAGCTACGTATTGTGGAACCCCTCCTATCAAATTGAAAGTATATTGGGTACACTGTGGATCTCCGGCCAAATCATTCAATGGATCACGGGCAACGTAATCGATTGTGACGGTGGCATCGTAATACCCAACAACATACACTCCACCCAAATCATTGGTGTATCTTTCTGTGAAAAGACTAAACCAGAACTCTGTTCCAGTATTATCCTGTGCCTTAACTTCTTGTGTGCTTGCAAAAAATGCTAGAATACCCAACATCCATGCGAATAGATTCTTTTTCAGTTGCTTCATGATTGTATTTAATCAATTCGAATGCAAGCTTAACGAATTTCATTCAATTGGGTTGCCAAAAAAAAATGTTAAACATTTAATTTTTCCCTAGCATTTGTTTAACTCAGAATTTCAATTCCAATAAATATGCCCTAATTTTAGCGTGCATTTAGATAAAAAATATAGATATGAAAAAAGTTTACCTCTTACTTTCAGCTTTGTGCGTAGCCGGTGGAACGATGGCGCAAGTCCCGTTCAACAAGGTTGCACCAGCTAAAAAAAGTATTGGAATTAACGAAATGCCCGTGAAGTCTGTGAACCAGATTCAGGCAAAAGCTACCACACTTTGGACCAATGATTTCTCCAACCCATCAGACTGGTCAATGACCAACACAAGCTCTCCAGCTACGGATTGGGTCATTACTACTAATCAGAATGCCGCTCCAGTTGCAGCATTTCAACCAGCTGGTTTTGCTTCTGCAGCAAATGGTTTCGCGATCATCGATTCAGATGCTCAAGGTCAAAATGGCTCGCAAGATGCCTTCTTAACTTTGGTCGCGCCGATTACGGCTTGTGCTTCTGAGCCGATTGTTGTTTTGCGTTTCTCGCAAATGCACCGTCGCTACTTGGAAACTACAGAAATCCAAGTGAGTAACGACAACGTGAACTGGACATCCATTGATGCCAACCCAGGAATGAACGCAAATACCAACACAACCAACCCAGCTTTGGTTTCTGTTGATATCTCTGCAGTGGCTGGTAACCAAGCGAACGTTTACCTTCGTTTTCACTACGTAGGTGCATGGGACTGGTTCTGGGCAATCGACGACGTAGAATTAGTCGTTCCAGATGATTTCGATTTGGCTGGTCAAGGTGTACATTGGGGAGTTGAAGGTCCTTGGGGACTTCGTTTGCCAATCGTTCAAATGCCAAACACACAAATTCAACCGATTAAAGTGGGTGGAATTGTGAAAAACGTTGGTGGTCAAACTCAAAGCGATATCGTTGTAAACGGTGTGATTCCTTCGACTTACTCTGGTGCTTCTGCTCAAGGTACATTGGCGCCGTTCGAATTGGACACATTCGACTTGACTACTGATTTCACTCCTGCAGGAAATGGAACGTACACAATTGACATGTCATTGACCAGTGGTGCAACAGATGCCAACCCAGCAGATAACACCTTGCCAAGTGTAACTATTGATGTTCAAGA
>JAOASF010000212.1 GCA_025210175.1 Crocinitomicaceae bacterium
AATAGGTTAGCTGTCATTAAACCATGATGGTCACCCGACAGGAAAAGATGTCCCAAAAAGTTCATAATTAAAAGTAGTCTATTCGGAACAAGAAAGTCCCATTTTCAGCCAATAAAAAAAGGACCGAAATTTCGGTCCTTCTATTTAATATTCGTCTTCATTGAATAAGAAATCTTCGCGTGACGGATAGTCAGGCCAAATTTCTTCAATGCTTTCGTAAATTTCTCCTTCGTCTTCTAGATCTTGTAGGTTTTCTACAACCTCTAATGGAGCACCCGCTCTAATTGCGAAGTCAATTAATTCATCCTTCGCAGCTGGCCATGGTGCATCTTCTAGATAGGAGGCTAATTCGAGTGTCCAGTACATTTATCTCAGTTTTTAAGTATTCTTATTTTGCGCAAAAGTAAACTTATTTTTATTCTTTCCAAATAATAGATTGAATCTTTCATTTTTCATTCCCAAACCTTTGTTCAAGGTCTTGATTATCAAAGGAAAAGTGAAGAATAAAATATCGCGATTTATTTAGTCGTTCTTGGGTTCCAAGGAGATTCTACAGCTGATAAATCTTTCGTCAATTTCCTAGATAATACAAACAAATAATCGCTCAAACGGTTCACATAGGTTTCAATAATTGGCAAAACGGGAGCGTCTTCCATCAAATCCACGATTAAGCGTTCGGCTCTTCTACAAACGCAACGCGCTACGTGGGTGTGAGAAACGGCCAAATGTCCACCTGGAAGAATAAAAGATCTCATTTCTGGAAGTTGAGCATCCATCTCATCCATCCAATTTTCGAGGTTCGTTACATCTTCATCCAAAATATCTGGCAATTGCATTTTGGCCTTTATAGGATCGCTGGCTAAATGAGAGCCTATCGTGAATAACCTATCTTGAATCTCAAGAATTTGTTCTTGGTAAATAGCGTCGATGTCATAGTCTCGAACCACTCCCAAATAGGAGTTCAATTCATCAATGGTTCCGTAGGCTTCAATGCGCAAGGAGCTCTTTTTTACTCTCGTCCCACCTATTAGAGACGTTTCTCCAGCATCACCTCGTCGGGTATAGATTTTCATTTATTTTCTCTTAAATTTTGAAGTTTTCGTTTTAATTCATTGATTCTTTTTTTCTTGGCTGGAAGTCGTATACTGATAGCGCTTGGTGTGAAGTATACATGGGTTTTTTCAAGATAATCCAATTGAAATATCAACCACTCTTCGTCGCTGAATTCTTGTCCATGGTGTTGGAGTTCCGAGCGCAAGCGGTTGGCAATCAAATGATATTCTGCTCTTCCGAAATAATCGTGATCGGCATCCGTCATTATTTTTTCAAGAAGGGTGGAAACCTTGTCTACCCGAGAAGTGGAATCTATGATTTGACAAACCATTTTGATTTGTTCCTCGGAGTAACCGTATTTCGGCAAATTCGTTTTGGCGAGTTTGATCCCCAAGGGCTCATTGTGTTCGTATTGAAATAAAAAACCGCTGTCGTGGTACAACACCGCAGTGAGCAGGATGTTGATTTCATCTTGACTCAAGCCTTCCAATTTTGCCAAACGGATGGCAGCTTTTTCTACGCCAATGGTATGCTCAACATTGTGATAATGCAAGTCAGACGATAATTGACCTTCGAGCTGTGATAAGATGTCGTTTCGCATGGAATTGAAATCCATTCGAGGCAAACCACACATTTCTCTCAATTCGGCTGAAGGGCTCAAACCTTCTTGGTACAAACAGTATTGATCTTTCAGATTGAGCAAAAAATACATGTTCTCTTCACCACCTCGTTTTTTTATTTCGAGTGCCCCTCTGTGTTCCAAGTCGAAGTATTTCTTGATATTTTTCGCGACTTCTTCGGTGATGGTAATTTGACCTGGCCAACTAACTTCTTCCGATCGTGCGGCCAAGTTCACGGTATCACCCCAAACGTCGAAGCTCATTTTATTGGATCCCAAAATACCAGCTACTAAGGGACCAGCATGTATTCCGATTCGAATTTCCCAAGGAGATTTTTTTTGCGACCGAAGTATGAGGTTCTCGTTTTTAATCCACTCCCGAATTTCCAGAGCCGCCAAACTAGCACGCAATATAGGTTGATCGTAACTTTCTGTTACCCCAGCAATTGCCATGTAGGCATCACCAATCGTCTTGATTTTCTCCAATTGGTATCGATTGATGATTTCATCGAACTTGGAAAAATATTGTTCCAACCTACGAACGATTTCGATTGGTTGAAGGTCTTTCGACAGTTTGCTGAAGTCAACAAAATCGGTGAATACCACCACGCCTTTGTCCACTCTTCTAGGTGAGTATTTTCCGTAGGAATTCAAATCTTCCAATACTTGTTCTGGAAAGATATTGGTAAGCAAATGACCGATACGTTGGTCCTTTTGAAACAAGGATTTGTACACCTTTAATTTCGCCTTGATGGTGTTGGTATCGAACGAAAAAAACAGATAATCGGTAAAGCCTTCTCGAAGAATTTGATGGATATCGGCTAGATTTTCGTCGGCCAACATGGCTAGAAAAAAGGCCCGATTTCCCTTGTCGGACTCTTTGAGCTTTTTAATTTGCTTGCGCGATTCTCTTAATTCTGGGTTGAGTAAAACGATTCCGATTTCCTTACGGGTAAGTTCCCATTTGGCTTCTTCTAAATTTTCAACGAACAATAAGATTGCCCCAGAAAGAGATAAAATTTTACGTAGATGGGAATGTTTGGATGTATCGGGTTCTACGATTAAGAAATGTACGAATCGCTCCATAGATTTGCATCTAAAATACGTAAAATATGTGCGCGAGAAGGGTTCAGAAGGGGTTCTAAAAAACTAAGTTCTCAATTGCCTGTTCGATAGGGGTTTGAGCCTTACTTAATTCCAGAATTTTTTGAATTACTCGATCAACGGTTGCATCCGGACAAGAGGCTCCAGACGTGATAATAATTTTTGATTTTTGAGCGTCCTTCATTGGCAACTTTCCTTCTATCACTACTTGTTGGTGGATGTCGAAGCAGCTCAACTGTCCTGCCTCGTCAATTGAATTTTCATCCTTTATAAAGAAAGTGGGGAATTTTTCTTCTAACATTTCCACCAAATGAGTGGTGTTGGATGAATTGTATCCGCCCACTACGATGGCAAAATCAGCATCCACTTCTAACAAACCTGAAGTTGCGCTCTGATTATCATTGGTGGCATAACACAAGGTATCACGAGTGTCTGCTATGTGATTTTTTATTTCTGCCTCACCGAATTTTTGAATCATTATCGAACGCAAGTAATCGGTAATTTCCTGGGTTTCGGTGGCCAACATGGTTGTTTGATTAACCACACCGATTCGATCCAAATGGTCTTTAGGAGAAAAATTGTCTGAGTATTTACCAGCGAAAGTTTGGTTAAAGGTTGCCGTGTCTATTTCACCTAAAATAAATTGACCTAAAACCTCGGCTTCTTTCATGTTTTTAACTACCAAACTCGGAGCATTCTGTCGGCTATGAGAGAAGGTCGCACGTGTTTCTTCGTGGTTGTATTTTCCGTGAATGATAATCGTGTGCTCGTCTTGTCCCAATTTTTCAGCACGGTTCCATACCTTTTCCACGAAGGGACAAGTGGTGTTATAGATCGATTTTTGAACACCAATTTCATTCAATTGGTTCATAATTTCTACACTCGTTCCAAAAGCTGGGATGATTACCACGTCGTCTTCTGTTAAGCTTTCAAAAGGAATCAATTGTTTGCCACTGGTGTCTTGTAGAAATTGAATTCCATGTCCTTGTAAGTCATCATTCACACCCGGATTGTGAATCATTTGACTCAGAAGAAAAATACGTTTGTTCGGGTTTTCAGAAATCGCTTTGTACGAAATCTCGATGGCATTTTCCACACCGTAGCAAAATCCAAAGTGACGAGCAATCCAGAAGTCCACAGTATCAAAAGGCAATAGGGAAGGAGTGAAATCCTTCTTTCTTGGATCAGCAATCTTGCGTTTGCTTTTTACCTCTGAAATGATGGGGGAACGATAGAATTCTGGAATGTCAAATTTCTTCATGGTGTAATTTGTCTTGCAAAGATAAACGAACTAAGGAGGGTTTTGAACAGAAACGAAAAAACCGAAAGAATAGTTCTTCCGGTTTTTCATTTTCATTTGAAGTCACAAACGTTTAGAGGTAGAGTATTTTATCCTTTGGATGTTTGACGCGATATTTCAACTCAAAGGACTTCGATTCCTTCGGTTTCAGTTTGAAGTTCCATTCAACAAAACCGGTTTTTTCATCCAATTTTCCTTTGCTTAAATCCAAAGCTTCAATCTCAATTTCGGTATTTGTTGTAACCGGAATTTGGTCGATGATAACGATGTCCAATGGAATTCCTTTGATGTTCTTCACTTCGAAGTCATAAACCATCGTACGATCGTGCATACCGCCCACCAACTTGTCTTTACAATCATCTTTCGCTAAAGTGCGCTTGATCATTACGTTCGGATCTTTTCCTAAACTAAAGTTCAAGGTATCCTCCATTTGGTTCGGGTTGATGAATGTTTCGCCCATATATGTTCCATCGAAGAAAATATTCGCCTGTGCTGGAACCAATTGGTAGTCGGTCAAGTTGGTAATCTCCGCAATCAAGTAAGCCGAAGGGTCCAGTTTAGGAATACTGTAGTGACGGTAGCTCGCTGGGATATCAATGTTGCGAATCAATACCATGTGTTGCTCTCCATTTGAAGGGATGGAATACGGCAAATCAATCTTGAATTCAGCAGAGATTAAATGCTCCACAACTTGGGTAAAATCGGCAGATGATTTGGCATTGTATTGATAACCATCGTTGTTACTCAAAGTGATAGACTCTGCTTGTGGCGCATTCACTTCTTCAATGTCATCTCTTTGATAGCTTAATTCTCTTTTCTTCAATTCTAAGGTCTTATTCGATACTTTACGTTGTTGGTAGTTGTTGAAGTTCAAGTACCAAGGATGCATGGTCGGTAGGGTTTTGTTCAAATAAGGGTTGTTGGTGGAAATGTTCAATTTTACATTGTCCCAGTCTACACCTGTAGATTGATACACCTGAGCTTTATAATTCAAGTTGATATTCGCCGAAGCTGCATCTGCACGCAAATCGTAAAGTGGAACCCAACCAGCTTTATTCACCAAGTAAGAAATATGCAAGCGTCCCGATGCCGATTCTTTTGCATTCAGAGTTACGACAATTCGATGGCTTGGTCCTTTCGGTTTGGGGTTCAATTGCGCATTGTTTTGATAGTTGCGAAGATTCTTCATTCGCTCGCGCATTGCATTTTGTTCAGTTTGCAATTCAAATTTCTTGCGGTTTAAAATCGAAAGTTTCTTGTTGAGCTCATTCACTTTAACTAAGTAATAATCAACTGCTTGTTTCAATAATTGAATGCTGTCATTGACTTTTCCTGATCCTTTGATAGCTCCATTGTTCATCAAGATATGCTTTGTCGAAGTATACAAATCGATTTCATCTTGAACTTCTTGTAATAGAAATTTATTTTCTTCGATAGAGTCTTCCACTAGGTCAATTTCCTTGCGAATTTTCAATGGAATTCCTTCCAAGGTCACAGGCTCTGGTTTGGGATAAAAAATGGTGTATTTGGCATCAAGAATGACAACGTTTCCTCCCGCGTTTACCTGAAGAGAATTGCGATCAATCGTCGGACTAATGCCTTCAATGATCACTTTTGAAACGCCACTTTTGATTGAATAATTTGCTTTTTGGACAATTTGAGCCCCCTTGGTGTAAACGGTGACTTCTGAAATGTGTGATTTAACTATATCCTCCTCAATCGCGTAGGTCCAAGTTGTAAAGGCGAGGAGAAAAACAATCATTGAAATTCTTTTCATAATTCTTTGAAATTTCCTGTCTGTACATAGGACTTTGTTTTTGGTTCAAAAGAAAGTGGAAACAATTCCTTTAATTTAACCTTGCGAAAGAAAGGAATGAGGAATTTTTTGACGGTTATTATATTGCTTTGGTTTGGTTTTCAATCAATTGGGCAGACCATGGATCTTTCTTCACGGGTCTTTTCGTTTCCCTCAAATAATTTTTTTCGATTCAACTATGAAAACGATTTAGTGGCCGGAACCGATAGTGATTATTCTCAAGGTTTTTCATTTGAATATGGAAGCGATGGTTTGTCAAAAAGACTTTCAAGAGTGCTGAGTAGAGGCTTGTTTCATGGAGAAGTTCAAACTTCTGTCTCTTTGGATCATTATGTTTATACCCCGATTGACTTGAGTAATTCCAATGTAATTTCAGACGATCGACCCTATGCCGCTTATTTTCAAATGGGCATTCGCAAGCATAGACAAATTAAGAATCGACCAATTCGCTTAACCAAGCATACTTTCATAGGACTTATGGGACGGCCAGCTTTGGGAAGGGAAATTCAAACCGGAATTCATCAAGTTACCGGAGATCCCATTCCTCAAGGGTGGGGAAATCAAATTGAACAACACTTGCTCGCAGGATACAAGTTGCGAGCTGAATATGCCTTTGTATCCAATCGTATTTTCGATTTCAGAATGCTAGGAATGGGGCAATTATCGAGTTTGAAGACCTTCTTTTCACCCGGTTTTGAGTTAGCATTGGGTTCCGTTGAAACCATTTCAAAAGGAGTTCGAATGAATGCTTACGCTCAGGGTTGGTCACATCTCATGTTTTACGACGCAACCTTGCAGGGGGATTTATTTGGTGGAGTTAGTCCAGTTTCCTATTCAAGAGCGGAAGTCAATTGGGTGGTTGGAGAAGTACATTTGGGTGTATTATTTCGTACCAAAGGTTGGCAACTTGGTTTTGATTTGGGGCTAAAGACACAAGACTATATTAACGGTGAAACCCATCGCTGGGGAGCCGTGAAAATCACAAAGATCTGGTAACAAAAAAGCCGTCAGTTATTACCAACGGCCTTCAATAATGTTCTCAGTTTATTTAAACTGTCGCTTTTGCGGTAATTGCTTTTATCTCTCCCATGATGCGCTCAGCTAATTGGTCAGCAGCATTTTGGTCCTTCGATTCAGCATAAATACGAATGATCGGCTCTGTGTTGCTTTTACGCAAGTGAACCCATTCTTTTTCGATATAGATTTTCACGCCATCGGTCGTATCCACTTCCATATCTGCATATTTCTTCGCCATTTCGGCCAAGATATTGTCAACGTCCGTATCAGGCGTCAATTCAATCTTGTTTTTCGAAATGATGTATTTCGGATAGCTATCGCGCAATGCAGTCAAGGACTTCTTTTCATGTGCAAGATGAGAAAGCAACAAGGCAATACCTACCAATGAATCACGGCCATAGTGTAATTCCGGGTAAATAACACCTCCATTTCCTTCACCACCAATTACAGCGTTGATGTCTTTCATTTTCTTCACCACGTTCACTTCTCCTACGGCAGCAGCTTCGTATTTCTGTCCGGCAGCTTCGGTAACATCGCGCAAAGCTCTTGTTGACGATAGATTGGAAACAGTAGCTCCTGGTGTGTGTTTCAAGACGTAATCGGCAACAGCAACCAAGGTATATTCCTCTCCGAACATGGATCCATCTTCACAAACCAATGCCAAACGATCTACATCAGGATCAACCGTAATTCCAACGTGTGCCTTTGTTTCTACCATTTTAGAAGTAAGGTCTACCAAATGCTCAGGAAGCGGCTCTGGATTATGAGGGAAATGACCAGTAGGTTCACAGTACATTTCAACGATGTCTGTAACACCCAATGCACGCAACATAGCTGGAACGAATACTCCTCCTGTACTATTTACGGCATCAACAACGACTTTGAAATTAGCTGCCTCAATAGCTTTTTTATCGACCAATGGCAAAGCCAAAATTGCATCAATATGCTTTTGCATGTAGCTATCATCACGAGTGATGGTTCCCAAATCATCTACTTCAGCAAAAAGGAAGGCTTCTTTTTCGGCAATGGCTAAAACTTGAGCTCCATCGTCGCCCGAAATGAATTCACCTTTTTCGTTCAACAACTTCAAAGCATTCCATTGTTTTGGATTGTGAGAAGCCGTTAGGATGATACCACCGTTTGCGTTTTCCATTGGAACGGCAACCTCAACGGTAGGAGTGGTGCTCAAATCCAAGTTTACAACGTCGATACCTAAACCAACCAAGGTTGAAACAACTAGGTTGGAGATCATTTCTCCTGAAAGACGAGCATCGCGACCAATCACGCCCTTCAATTTCTTTCCAGGGTTATTTTGAATCATCCAGGTCCCGTAAGCAGCAGCAAATTTTACTGCATCCACAGGAGTTAGATTATCATTTACTTGTCCTCCGATCGTACCTCGGATTCCTGAGATCGATTTGATTAATGTCATTTTAGAAAGAGTTTTTCAATTCAATCATTTTCATCAAGGCAATGGCACATTCGATTCCTTTGTTACCGTGTATCCCACCTGAACGATCAATTGATTGTTGTTCGGTATTATCTGTCAACAAGCAAAAAGAAACGGGCTTGTTGTATTTTAAATTCAAGTCTTTGATTCCTTGGGTAGCGCCATCACAAACGAAGTCGAAATGTTTGGTTTCGCCTTGAATGACACAGCCAATAGCAATGACTCCATCCACAAAGGTGTTTTCCAAAACGAATTGACAGCCGAGAGGTAATTCAAACGCTCCAGGAACGAAGCGAACAAGGATGTTCTCGGGTTTCACACCGTTTTCAATCAACGCTTCTTTGGCTCCTTTTAATAGGTTCAAAGTGATCTTTTCATTCCATTCAGAAACAACAATGCCGA
>JAOASF010000213.1 GCA_025210175.1 Crocinitomicaceae bacterium
TCACCTGTTGGACTTCACGGAACTGGAGAAAATCTGGTTCGTTGCATCTCCCCACAATCCACACAAGGATAAAAAGACTTTGTTGGAAGACATCCACCGCTTGGCCCTCGTTCGCGTTGCTATTGAAGGAGAGCCCAACTTTAAGGCGGAGGACGTTGAATTTCACATGCCCCAGCCCTCGTATACGGTAGATACTTTAACGGTTCTTCAAGATAAATACCCCAATTATGAGTTTTCTGTTTTAATGGGTGAAGACAATCTCAAAACCCTTCACAAATGGAAAAACTACGAACAAATTCTAGAGAAATTCAGCATCTATGTTTATCCAAGGCCTGAGATAAAAGAGAATTTGAGGGTGGTAATGCCGCACGAAAACATTCATTTTTGCGAAAACGTACCCGTTATGCGCTTGTCGGCTAGTTTCGTTCGACAGCTGATAAAGGAAGGAAAATCGACCGAATACCTGCTAACCGACCCCGTTAGGAAGTACATCGAAGAGATGAACTTTTACAAGAAATAATTAGGGCTTATATGGCTTTGGGTAGCTCTTTTGGATTTGCTCCACTTTAACCGTCATGGAGTCCATTTCCACCTTGTTATTGTTCCAGATGTAAACACTCAACTCGGAACCTTTTTGGTGGTAAAAATCAAATGTTTTCAGGCTATCTATAGGTTGTGTTTCATAAACGAAATGTGCTTGATCTGAAAGAGTCAGAATAACAGGTGCGCTTTTCGAAAAAGTCAAATGATAAAAACCTGAGGGATCTTCCGGAGAGAATTCGATTATGTTGTTTCCAAATTCATTTGTGCCTTTCTGAAATTGAATGACCTCGCTAGAAATAACGGACGATTGAATGGCTCCATTTTCTTGTTTGTACTTGGCAGGGACTTTTTGAAAAAGGTAGAGACCGTTGATGTCAAAAGGGCCCAATGATGGATACTCTCGAAGCAAGATAAAATTCGAGTCACTTTGCAAAGTTTGAAAAGCAACGCCCATTTCTTGAGGTCCAAACAGTCCATCCCATACTACATAATCACCGTCGTTCATCCTTGCCTTTGCTTCTTCATAAGGACGAAACCAAACAAATGCTGAACGGTCATCTGGTCGATTCGAATTGAAGCCCATATTGATAGCAAAGAGGGGGTGATGGTAAAAGAACTTTCCAGGAAGTAGAGCTTGGTCTTGGTTAAGTTTTTTGGAACCATTAACAATGGCCATTTGCATCAAGGTAAAGTCTTGATAGGTTTTCAATCTTTTGAAGGAATACAAGGAAAGCCCCACAAGAATGACCAAGGATGGGTAAAGAGGTTTACGAAGAACGTTGAGTTGTTCAAATCGGTCAAGAAGTAAGAAGCACACAATCAGCAAACTCGGCAGAGCCTGTGTTGTAATTCGCGTTAAACCCATGGAGCCGTTCAACCCTTTGGCCCAAAAAATGACATGAGCCGCAAGAATGGCAAAGAACATCCCTGAACTCATAACCATGAAAAACCATTCGTCTTTGGTTCCTTTTCTTTTGAATATGAAAAAGGGCAGGGTAATAAAGGATAAAACAAGGAGAACAAGCCCATGGTTTCCCAAGTAGTTTTTATAGGAAATGAAGTAATGAGCCCAGGTTCCACGACCGTAAATATCATTGCCCATGGAATAAGGAGATTGGTTGAAATACCACATGAAATCCCCCAAGGCGAACCACCCAGCTATTCCGTAGATAACGAAAGGAAGAGCAAGGAAAGGAATTGTTTTCCACTGTCGGTAGAAAGCTAAAATAGCTACTGCTAATATCCAGGCTAACTGTCCTTCACTTCTACAAAAGGGCAAGATTCCCATGAATATTGCGAAAAGAGCCCATTTCTTCTGTAAAAAGAACAAAGTTGCCGTAAGAAAAACCAGGCTGAATAAAGGTTCTGTTAAGGCGCTCAACATGGTCACGGCGTACTCAGGTGTCAAAACCAAGAGAAAGGGGAGACCCACTTTCCAAACCTCGGCAATTTTGAGATGATCGATTATTTTCCAACCCACCCAAACCGTCAATGCAAAGGTGAGCATATTGAAAAAGACGACTCCGTTCATGCCGAGAATGGTGAAGGCGCAACTCATCAAAATATAGAATGGTTTTCCCCAATGATCTAACAAGTTGATGGGGTCACTCCAAACGGCATTCGAAATGAAATAGTGCATGATTCCATCTCCGATATCGGAGGGAAGTTCATTGAAATAGTTTTGCCAGAATATCCAATTTAGGCTTAGGAATAAGGCAATTCTTTGTAGCCAGATGCTTGGCATTAAAGCTTCATTTCTGGAACGTGTGGAGGAACAATCAGCTTACCGTCAGTTTTTTCAACGATTTCCTCAACACTAACACCAGGTGCTCTTTCTTCCAAGTGGAAAGCGCCACCTTCGATGCGAAGTACGGCCAAATCGGTAACGACTTTTTTGACACACCCTACACCGGTTAAAGGAAGGGAGCATTCACTCAATATTTTAGATTCACCCGCACGATTCGTGTGCATCATGGCAACGATGATATTTTCTGCTGATGCAACGAGGTCCATCGCGCCACCCATTCCTTTCACCATTTTCCCTGGAATTTTCCAGTTGGCAATGTCACCGTTTTGAGAAACCTCCATCGCACCCAATACGGTCAATTGAACGTGTTGTCCACGAATCATGGCAAATGAAGTAGCCGAATCAAAGAAAACCGCTCCTTTTCGAGCCGTAATCGTTTGCTTACCGGCATTGATCAAGTCAGCATCTTCCTCTCCTTCAAAAGGGAAGGCACCCATACCCAAGATTCCATTTTCAGATTGGAATTCTACCTCAATTCCTTCCGGAATATAGTTGGCCACCAAAGTCGGAATACCGATACCCAAATTAACGTACCATCCGTCTCTTAGTTCTTGTGCAATTCGTTGTGCAATTCCGTTTTTATCTAGAGCCATGCTGCTTTTCTTTTAGTTCGTAAATATAACATTTTCCATCGCGCAGCTCATAAGCGTCGCGTTGTCGATTCCATATATAAGCCTTCACTGTGCGTTCATTGTTATCGAATTGATCGATCACAAAATGGTGGGTAAAATCGTCGTCAATTTCCTGTCCTTGATACACCGTTTCAAAAGGGTACCAATGGTAGTCAATCATTTCACCTTTTTCGTTTACTGTTTGCACCACTAACTGCAATTTGTTTTTTTCTGCCTTCGTTTTAAGATGACCTGTTACCGTAATCTGAACGGGTTGACCATTCATGGGAGGCAAGGAGTCGAATTGTGCAATGTTGCCAAACTCTCCATCTGTCTGGAAGCTTACGGGTTGAGATTCACGAATCGTCTCTCGAATCATCGGCCACTTGCGCTTCAAGGCAATATAGGTCGCGTCAGGGTCTTGTGCAATGGTATCGTACAACTCTGCAATTTTGGGATTGCGCAGAATGGTCGTTTTTGAAAGAATGAAATCCGTCAAAGGCGCATTGGTGTTGTAGGAATTGTACACCGATGCTTTTATTTTGGAATGGCTTTCGTGCATCGGCCAATTCCACGTCATGATTCCGTAAACCATCAAAGAATGCTCGGGTTTTATATGGGGTTTAACCTGTGCGTAAAAATCATTGGTCATACGATCGTCCGGTGAAAAGACAGAGGTATGTAGGTTTAATTTCCAGATAAAGGTCAACGGGAAAAATAAAAGCAACCACTGAACCTGACGAAGCGCTTTCGGCAATTGATCCAACGTAAAAACCAAAGCCAAGCCTGTCAGCGGAATCAAATACATGGCTGTTCGGTCTTCGGGGTAATTCACCTCCAGGATAAGAGCTGAAAGTACAGTTCCCGCCATGTTTCCTAGTATCAAGACAGATGGTAAAAACAAAGGGTGTTTTATGAATTCAAGCTTTGCTTTAATAGCTGATTTTATTCCAATAAAACCTATGGACAGATACATAACCAACAAGATGAGAGCGCTCAACCAGCCGTCGTTGTAAAAGATGTATTTCGATAAGGAGCGCCCAGTGACCAACCAATATCCGTCGCGCTCACCGTAGTACAAGGCTCCGGCGTTCTTTAGCATCATTCCGTAAATCACGAATAATACTACGATGATTAATGAAGGAACTAAGGGTAGTAAGGCAAGAAATCGCTTGTCTTCCTTGTTGATGAAAAACAGATGTAGAAACAAGATTCCAATGATGATGAGGGAGGAGTACAATAGCGTCAAATTCGCGCTAATGGCCATTAGAATGAACAGTAAAGAAAAGGAAAGGCTTTTGAAAGAAGGAGTCAACAAATACTTTCTCAAGTGCCAGATACTTCCCATCAAAAGCGCCATCGACATTCCATACCCCCTCGTGTAGGCAAAGTATTCCATCATGTAAGGGATGCCGCAGAGGGTCAAAAGGCCAAGGTACTTCAGCGTTTTGTTTTCAAGCAGGTTCAGCCACTTGTAGGAAAAGTAGAGATAAAGGAAAAAGCAACAAATGTTGGGCAATCGATACCAAAAGAAGGTGTCTTTCGCGAAGGGGTACATCAAGTGACAAACAAAGGAATTCAACAGGTGGTTATTGGCATCTACCACCATGTTCTCACCCCAAAAATCTCCCTGATAGATATAAAAATAATAGGTAGCTATTTCATCATGCAAAGGCTCATTAATCCAAGCTCTGAGCAATAAATAACTACCAATTAAAAGACCTGTTAATAGGGCAAATCGTCGAAATGTCAACGCGTTTTTCACCTATTTTTTGCGTACGGTTCTTTGTTCGATTCTCTTTTCGAATTTTTCTCCTTTGAAGATGCGCTGAACGAAAATACCGGGTGTGTGAATTTCATTCGGATCCAATTCACCCGCAGGAACCAATTCTTCAACTTCTGCAATGGTAATCTTACCTGCCATTGCCATCATGGGATTGAAGTTGCGCGCTGTTGCTTTGTAAATGAGATTTCCTTCTGTATCGCCTTTCCACGCTTTTACGATGGCAAAATCAGCCGTAAGCGCCGACTCCAGGATGTGTGGCTTTCCGTTAAAAACACGCACTTCTTTGCCTTCGGCAACCTCCGTTCCATAACCAGCAGGAGTGAAGAATGCCGGGATTCCAGCACCGCCAGCGCGACATCTTTCAGCCAATGAACCTTGTGGGATCAAGTCTACCTCCAGTTCTCCCGACAGCATTTGACGCTCGAATTCATCGTTCTCACCAACGTAGGACGAGATCATTTTTTTAATCTGTCGACCTTGCAACAAAAGACCTAAACCAAAATCGTCAACTCCAGCATTGTTGGAAATACAAGTCAAGTTTTTTACGCCCAATTTGACCAACTGTCCGATGGAGTTTTCAGGAATACCACAAAGTCCGAACCCCCCTAACATAAGGGTCATTCCGTCTTCAATTCCTACTAAAGCTTTTTCTACGTTATCTACTACTTTGTTCATCTTATAAAAAGGGTTCTGGTGATTCTGGCTGGGGAAGTGAGCTTCCGGCGCCACAACTAAACTGTTTGGGATCGTAACTTGCGGGCACTTCAAAGTCAGTCGTGCTCAAGGCAATATTTGCATCCTTATATACTTTTTGCATGAAGTAACCATAGATTGGAAGAGCCGTATTGGCTCCCTGACCTTCGTTAGTACTTCGGAAGCGCACACCTCTATCTTCGGCACCTACCCAAACTCCAGTAACGAGCTCCGGTGTAAGTCCCATAAACCAACCGTCGGCATTGCTTTGAGTGGTTCCTGTTTTACCTGCTGTTGGAGCAGTAATTCCTCCGTATTTCGGATGCCAACGCAAGCGACCGGCCGTACCGAAACTAACAGTACCCTTCATCATTTTAAGTACTTCGTAAGCCACATTTTGATTCAAGACCTCTTTGCTATATGGCTTGGCACTGTAAATCACATTTCCATTTCTGTCTTCAATGCGAAGAATGGTAGTTGGCTCTATATAAATTCCTTGGTTCACAAACATGGCTTGTGCTGGAACCATTTCATAGAGAGATAAATCCATAGGTCCCAAACACATGGCAGGTACTTGATCTGCTTCTCGTACATCGATGCGCATGTCTTTTAGAAATTTGGCAATATTTTTCGGACCAGTGTATCCCCCCATTTTGGACATGACATATACCGTTCCGGGGTTGTTTGAATTGGCCAAACACCAAGCAACAGATTCTCCAACTGGAGCATCACCGCGCGGACACCATCGACCATTCACATTGCCGTAACCATCTTCTAAGTCTACACAAAAAGGACCGTTAGGAATGATGTTGCAAGGTTTAATTACCCCCATGTTAATGGCAGTTGCATAAACGAAAGGTTTAATGGTGGAACCCACTTGTCGTTTTCCTAATCGAACGTGGTCATAAGCAAAATGGTCCATATTGGCTCCACCAACCCAAGCCTTGATGAATCCCGTTTGCGGCTCCATCGATAATAAACCGGCATGCAAAAAGGATTTATAATAACGAATAGAGTCGTTGGGAGACATAATGGTGTCAATTTCTCCTCTCCAACTGAAAACTCTCATGGCCGTAGGGGTGTTGAATTCCTCCTCAATCTCCTTGGCCGTTTTGTCCATCTCCAAAGCATTGGCATATCGGGTGGAAGATCTTCTTCCTTTTCGCATGATGCTTTCTATTTGGTCGCTTGATAAAGAATTCGAAAAAGGGAAGTTTTTTACCGACTTATTGTTTCGGTCGAAGGCTGCTTGTAGCTCTGTACCTAAGTGTTTTTTTAACGCTTCTTCGGCATAGGTTTGCATATCGGCATTAATGGTTGTGTAAATGCGCAAACCATCGTTGTAAATGTTCCAAGGTTGTCCGTCTGGGCGTGTGTATTTATACGTTCCGTCTGGATTTTTTTCGTGAAGCAAACTCGTCAATTCTCCACGCAATGATTCGCGGAAATACGGTGCAATACCTTGTTTGTGATCAGCTTGTTGATAGTCTGTTACGATTGGCAACATCTTCAACGAATCGTATTCTTCTCGTGTGATATACTCGCGCAAAGCAGGGTTTTTTTCCTTGCTATTTTTGAGCCACTGATACAATACTTGATTCCTTCTTCCTGCTGCGAGCAAGCTGTCGGCAGAACGAGCAGCTTGAATGTCTTTGGGGTCTACTTTTTCTATGCTAATCCCCTTTTCACTTGCAATGTTGCGGGCATAGTTACGCACTTGAAACATATGCGGGTTGTACACCGAAGGGTTCTTACACATGCCAATCAACATGGCAGCCTCTTCTTTGCCGAGGTCAGCGGGTTTTTTGTTGTAATAAACTTTTGCGGCATTTTCAATCCCCACGGCGTTGAACAAGAAATCGAACTGATTGAGGTACATCGTGATGATTTCTTCCTTGGTGTATCTTTTTTCCAAGCGTGTTGCGATAATGTTTTCGCGTGCTTTTTCATTGATACGCCCAATCAACGATGAGATTCTTCCACGGGAACCAGAAATGGATTCTCCTTTTGCTCGAGCCTCAGCTTCGCGTTCTCTTTGTTGAAGGGTAAATAATTGCTTGGCCAACTGCTGGGTAATGGTGGAGGCACCTCCTGCACTTCCCAAGTTAATCACCGCACGACCTACTGCTTTAAAGTCAACTCCTGAGTGGTCGTCGAAACGCTCATCTTCGGTTGAAATCAATGCGTCAGTCACATAAGGGCTGATCTCCTTGTAACTAGCCGAAGTTCGGTTGATTTTCCAATAGCGACCCAACTCCGTTTCGGCATCATCGGCGTAAATCACCGAAGCCAGTAACTCAGGTGGATTGTCCAGCATGGCAACAGGCGGAAGTTCATCGTCTGGTTGAAACAAAAGCAGGGAAACAATCAAGAAGAGTGGGAACAATCCCAAAATCCAAATAAAAGTGCGCAGCTTCTTTTTTCCTTCTTCGGAAAATTCTGGCTTTACGTTTTTCGAATTTTTGCTCATGTGGGCGAATTTGTAAGGTAAAAATAAGAATTATTCAAGCCTGCACTTTAGTAGAGTACATCTCTTCGTTGACTATCGAGTTTTAATAAAATAAACAAGAGGATAGAAAACGACATCATGGATGACCCTCCATAACTGAAGAAGGGCAAAGGAATACCAATTACCGGAGCAAAACCGATGTTCATACCGATGTTGATGGCAAAGTGATAAAAGAGGATCATTCCAACGGCATAGGCGTATACGCGATAATATTTGGATCGTTGTCGTTCGGCTATAACGATGATGCGCAAAAGCATGGTCATGTATACAACAATTAAAATCAAAGAGCCCATGAAACCCCACTCTTCGGCAAAAGGACAAAATATAAAGTCCGTTTCGCTCTCTGGCACGTGATTGCTCTCCACGCTGGCCAACGAAGCTTTGGTATAGCCTTTTCCAAACACACCACCCGAACCAACGGCAGCCATGGCTCTGTTTCGGTTGTAGTCTTCGCCATCCGGAGATTCTTGTAGACCCAATACCAATTCAATACGAACTTTTTGGTGTGGTGCCAAGCCCTGAAAGAGAAAGTTGACAGACATGGACATCAAAGCAGACAGGGTAAAACCAATTAAGACTACTAAAAATGCTCGTTTTTTCTCTCTTCTGGAAGCCATGCGACTGAGGAAAAAATAGAGCAACATACCCGCTACAACTAGGGAGGACAAGATTCCGGCGATACCTGGTATTACTACACCTGGCAAACTCTCAAAAGTAAAGGAGCTACCAGAAAGAAGAAGGGTTACAACCACCAAGAATACCACATAAAACAAGATGGGAATGAAGTGAGTTCCCACCCAAGTTTGCTTAAAACGGATACCTGGAATTAAGTTGACGATAGGCACAAGTATGGGGTCGTAGCTCAAACCTTCACGGTACAACACGAAAAGAAAAGATGTAAAAACCAACAAGGTTCCGGCATCGGGTTGAAGAATGATCAACACCATGGGCAGAACGATGATGAGATTGGCCAACAAAACGGTTTTTGCGTTTTGAAGTTGAATGTTGATGTTGGATATATAATGAGATAAGAGCAGAGCCGTTCCAATCTTGGCAAATTCCGCGGGTTGAATACCGAAGGATCCAAAACCCAACCACGCGTGTGCACCGTTGATGGCGGGCATGAAGAGCACTACCACCAAGAGGGTTAGGGTAAACAAGTAGATGGGGACGGCAAATTTCCGGTAAATGGAAGAGTCTATTAAAAAGACAAGAAGTCCGAGAAATAAAGAAACACAGATCCAAAGAAACTGCTTGCCATACATTTGGGAAAAATCGAACAAACTTGGGTGTTCAGCGGAGTAGGCCGTGGAGTAAACGGTCGACAGCCCCATTGAAACCAATAGGATATAGCAGATGAACAGCGGCCAATCTATGTTTTGGGTAAGTTTTTCGTCGTTCCTCATTTGATATTCGAAAGTTTAGCCTCGAGGATTCTTTTCTCTTTGTACTCGTCGGAAATTTCGCCCGTCAAGTATTTTTCTATCATCAAACTCGCGATAGGTGCAGCCCAAGTTCCACCAAAACCAGCGTTCTCCACGAAAACGGCGATGGCAATCTTTGGGTTGTCTTTGGGAGCAAATGCAATGAATACGGAGTGGTCGGCCCCGTGCGGGTTTTGTACCGTTCCCGTTTTACCACAAACGGTTATTTCTTTCAAACGAGCTCTACCTGCGGTACCACCTGCTTCATTTACCACTCGGCGCATTCCTTCCACTACTGGCTCAAAGTATTTGGCATCCACCATTGTATAGTTTTTCGTGGTATATTCTTTCAAAGGACCAGAGTCGCCAATTTCTCGAACGAAATGAGGGGTGTAGTACCAACCGCGATTGGCTATGATGGCCGCAACATTCGCCATCTGGAGAGGGGTCAAAGCGACCTCGCCCTGACCAATGGAAATGGAGCGAATGGTAGAGAAAGCCCACTGATGATGTCCGTACCATTTGTCGTAATAATCAGCATTGGGAATTCGACCGGGACGCTGACCTGTAATGTCACTTTCCAAACGATGTCCCAAACCGAAACTGTGCATGTATTTCGCCCATAGGTTAAGCCCAACTTCCGCATCGGCGAAGATACTTTTTTTCTTCCCCTGCTGAATAATACGTTTCGTGGCTTGATAATAATAAGGGTTACAAGAAAACTGAACCGCCTTCATAACATCCGAAGGGTAGGGGTGGTTGTGACAACCCACCAAGCTCTTGTTACAAGCAAAACCTGTATTTACGTCGATCACTCCTTCTTGCAAGGCAATGAGGGACTGAACCAATTTGAAAATAGATCCCGGAGGATATTCAGCTTGGAGTGGACGAGGGAACAAAGGCTTGTTTTCGTCGCGTACCAATTTGGGGTAATTGATGCCAATATTTCTTTTTCCTACCAAGAGGTTGGGGTCAAAACTAGGAGCCGAAACCATGGTTAAAATTTCGCCTGTGGTAGGTTCAATAGCAACAATACAACCCTTCTTGTTTTGCATCAAATCTTCGCCGTAGGCCTGGAGGGTAATGTCCAATCCCAAACGAAGCGGATCACCTTGACGGGCAATGGTGTCGTATTTTCCATCGGCAAAAGATTCGATGGCGTTGTTTAAGGCCGACGTTACCACGTAACGCACACCTTTTTGGCCGCGCAATTCTCTTTCATAAAAACGCTCCAAGCCTGCGCGACCGATGTTGTCGGCGGGACGATAGTAGCGATCTTTCTCAATATCTTCTCGGTATACTTCACTCAGGTAACCCAAAATGTTGGCTGCGTTCGCAAACGGATATTTACGCATGCTGGTTACATCTTCGTAGAAACCAGGAAAGCGATCCAGGTGAGGGGCTATTTCGGCGATTTCCTCTAAAGTGAGCTCCTTTAAGAAAGGGTAGGCCCGGATTTTTTGATAATTCGAAGTCGTTTTTCCCGTGTTGGGATTCTTGTAGTATCCTTCTCCTTCGCGAATTTCGATAAAGCGATTTCGTACCTCGAGAGGAGTCATTTTTACCAATTTGGCAAAGGCGACCGTATCGAGCTCCTCGATGTCAGCTTCCACCATCATGAGGTTGTAATACGTTCTATTGGATACAATTTTCTTACCGTTCCGATCAAAAATAACGGCTCTTGGAGGGGTGATTTCTTTTCTTCTTTCGGCAATTTCAGCCGCACGAAGGGTCCACGTATCATCGATAACCTGCATGTAAAGAAGACGAATGGCGTAAATGAATCCTATCGACAGGATAAAGATGATGATGACAATTTTACGCGTGTCGAAATTCATCGTTTTTTCGGCTTTTGAACAAAGATAATTTGTAAGCCTACAGAAAGCAAAAAGCTAATTACAGCACTCAGAACGAGCTTTTGGAGCAGGTATAGAAATTCTGATAAATCGGCAATTTCAAACAGAAAGAACCAAAAGTGGTGAAACAAGATAAGGGTACCAAAGGTGTACAAATACCAAGCACCACCCATGGTGAAATAATTGGTTTCTTTGTTCAATTCATAGTCCTCTCGAGGTGCAAAGCTTTTAAAAATCCAAGGGCGCAAATAGGCGAAAAGCAGGAGAGCCGAAGCGTGTAACCCGAAGGTGTTGCTCAGCACATCAATGCATACGCCCATTGCAAACGAAATGAGCATCAGCACAATAACGTCCATTTCCACAGGCAATAAAAAAATCATCAAGGGATAAATCATGGGTAGAATCCCCCAGCCTAATTCGATTTGGTTTAGAACAAAAACTTGCAGAACCAAAAAGAGAACAAAGCGAAAGATATGTACAAAAGTCTTACTCATCGGTTTCAGGAGGTTGAACGGCCTTGGCTTCCAATTCTTGTTGCTCTTTTTTCAATAGGTTTTTTACAACATAAACTTTTTGAATGGCTTTAAAATTGACGCCAAGCTTTATTTCCACATCCCATAGAGGCTTGCCTTCTATTAAGGATACTTTCTTGATTTTTCCTACTGGAATTCCTCTTGGGAAAATTCCACCACCACCGCGTGTTACAACTTTCGACCAGCGCTTCAAGCCAATGTCGTTAGAAATACCAGATATATTTGCCGTTCGCACATTTTGGGTTTCCCATTTCAACAGACCAAAGGCACCCCCGTTTTGGACCATTACATCGATGTTGATGTTCTTACTCAAAACGGATTTTACCAAACAAAAATGTTCGGAAACGCTTTGCACGATACCCACAACTCCATCTTCGGAGAAAACACCCATTTCGCGTTCTACACCTTGGTCGCGACCGATGTTGAGGGTTAAATAGTTGTTTCGTTTATCGTACGTGGAATTAATTACAGTAGCGGTTATATAGCTGTACTGTTGTTCGTAAACCGTATCGTTGATGCTGAAAAGGTGCTCATCCAAACGAATGAAGCTTTCGGGCATTTTTTCGTGAAGTTCTTTGTTCTTTTCTAGAAGCTTGGAATTGGTTTCGTCCAAATGAAAATACCGCGTGAAATAATTCTGCACACTCCATAGGGTCCCACCAATTTGATTGGCCGAAGACAGGTATTGTGACTTGGGAAAAGAAAGCGAACTAAAGTAGGTAGACAGCGCCAAGAATTGTAGGCCAGCAAAAAACAAGAAAATTCTGAATCTCCTAAAAAACGCGAATAATTTTCTCATTTTGCCTTATGTCAGCTCTATTAGTCTCTAATCAAGAATTGGAAACGATCGATGTTTTTCAATGCGATACTTGTACCTCTTGCTACAGCGCGAAGTGGATCTTCGGCAATGTGAACAGGCAATTTCGTTTTAGCTGAAATTCGCTTGTCCAACCCGCGAAGCATGGAACCACCACCAGCCATGTAGATACCTGTTTTGTAGATATCAGCAGAAAGTTCTGGTGGAGTCATCTCCAAGGCGCTCAAAATCGCTTCTTCGATTTTTGAGATGGTTTTATCAAGGGCGTATGCTACTTCTGAGTAGGATACGATGATTTCTTTTGGAATACCTGTCATCAAGTCACGACCGCGAACCGCAAAGTCAGCTGGAGGATTTTCCAATTCTGTCAATGCAGAACCAACTTCGATTTTGATTTGTTCAGCAGTACGCTCTCCAACGAGGATATTGTGCTGACGACGCATGTATTCTTCAATGTCTGAAGAGAAATCGTCACCTGCAATACGAATCGACTTATCACAAACGATACCACCCAAAGCGATAACGGCGATTTCTGTGGTACCACCACCTATGTCAATAATCATGTTACCCATTGGCTCCTCCACATCGATACCAATACCGATTGCGGCAGCCATAGGCTCGTGAATCAAGTAAACTTCTTTTGCACCGGCGTGCTCAGCACTATCTCGAACGGCACGTTTCTCCACCTCCGTAATACCAGAAGGGATACAAATAACCATTCTCAAAGAAGGATTCGGGAACAAGCTACGTCCGGGAGCGATCATTTTAATCATCCCGCGGATCATTTGCTCAGCACTTTGGAAATCGGCGATTACACCATCCTTCAACGGACGCACCGTTTCAATTAAGCGGTGAGTCTTTCCATGCATTTGTTGCGCTTTTTTACCAATAGCAACAACACGGTTGTTTTGGATGTCCTTCGCTACAATTGACGGTTCGTCAACTACAACTTTGTCATTCATGATGATCAAGGTGTTAGCTGTACCTAGGTCAATTGCGATTTCTGATGTTAAGAAACTAAATAATCCCATACGTTGTCAAGTTCTTCCGAAAGGTCGTTAAAATAATAGTTACTTGTTCGTATTTTCTCCGAAAAAGGTTACAAACTCGTAAAAATAATTAATGTTTGAAATGGCGGTTTCCAGTCATCACCATTTTCATCTTGTTTTCGTTGCAATAATCAATGGATAAATTGTCTTTAATGGACCCTCCAGGTTGGATTACTGTATCTATCCCTTCTTTGTGTGCAATCTCTACACAGTCCGGGAAAGGGAAGAAAGCATCTGAAGCCATTACAGCACCATTTAGATCAAAATTGAAACTCTTTGCCTTGTGAATAGCCTGGCGAAGTGCATCTACACGCGATGTTTGTCCAGTTCCACTTGCCAAAAGCTGTTTGTTCTTCGCAATTACGATGGTGTTGGACTTGGTGTGTTTCACCAATTTGTTGGCAAACAATAAATCCTCAATTTCCTCTGCGCTCGGACCGTTGTTCGTAACGGTTGTCAAGTTTTCAGAAGTTTCCATCAAATCATCGCGATCTTGAGCCAACACCCCGTTCAAAATAGAGCGGTAGTTGGTTTGTGGGAAATCAAACATTTTTTGAACCAAGATGATGCGGTTCTTTTTTGATTTCAACAACTCCAATGCAGTGTCATCGAAGCTTGGCGCAATCACTACTTCGCAGAACAAGTTGTTCACTTGCTCAGCTGTCGCCATATCGATTTTGCGGTTTGCAATCAAAATTCCACCAAAAGCAGAAACAGGGTCAGCAGCCAAAGCAGCTTCGTAAGCCTCTGAAATAGTCGGACGGGTAGCCAATCCACAAGCGTTGTTGTGCTTCAAAATGGCAAAAGTTGGATCGTCGTTCAAGAAATCGTTCATCAATGCTACGGCCGCGTCAACGTCCAACAAGTTGTTGTACGATAGTTCTTTTCCGTGCAACTGATCGAAGAAAGCATCCAAGTCTCCATAGAAAGTTCCTTTTTGGTGAGGGTTCTCACCGTAACGAAGCGCCTTTCCGTTTGGAATACTCATCTTCAAGTACGATGTGTTTTCTCCTTCGTTGAAGTAATCGTGAATCTTTGTATCGTAGTGGGATGAAACGTGGAAAGCACGTGTTGCGAATTCTTCACGGTCTTCCATATCCGTACCTTTTTTCTCTGTGTAAATTTCCAAGAAATCTGCGTAAGAAGCTTGGTTTGGAAGAATGACAACATCCTTGTAGTTCTTCGCTGCAGCGCGAATCAAGGAAATCCCACCGATGTCGATTTTCTCGATGATCTCGGCATGTGTTGCGTCTGATGCAACGGTATCTTCGAAGGGGTACAAGTCCACAATCACCAAATCGATTGCTGGAATCTCGTATTGTTGAATTTGATCCAGGTCTTCTTGAAGGTCGCGACGGTGCAAAATTCCACCAAAAATTTTCGGGTGCAAAGTTTTTACTCGTCCACCCAAGATTGAAGGGTAGGATGTCAAGTCCTCAACCGGCACTACTGGTAAGCCCATTCCTTCGATAAAGGCAAGGGTACCTCCTGTAGAATAAATAGTTACGTTTTCTTTCGCCAAAGCTTCCACGATTGGACCAAGGCCTGTTTTGTCGTATACAGAAATGAGTGCAGATTGAATTTTCTTAACGGATTCCATGGATCTAAAATTAAGCCGCAAAGCTACTCAGAATTTTCTAGAAAAAGGGAGAAAAAGCAGTGTGGAATGTGCAGATTTATAAGGAAATCAGTAAAAAATTATCAAATTCGAAATATATTGGCTACACATGCACAAAATTGGTATCGTTGAAGACGAAGGAAGCATCGCCGAATTGCTCAAATTGAATTTGGAACTGGAGGGTTTTGAAACGGAAGTTTTCGATCATGGAGGAAAGGCAGCAAGAAGCCTGGATAGTTTGATAAACAAAGACTTAATCATCTTAGACATCATGTTGCCCGAGGTCAGTGGCTTGGATCTTTGTCGGCAAATTCGAGGTGTTTCGCAAGTGCCAATTTTGATGCTTTCAGCCAAAGGGGCTACTTCTGAACGCATTACAGGACTCAAGGCTGGAGCCAACGATTACTTACCCAAGCCTTTTGATTTGGAAGAGCTTTTGCTTCGCGTTCAAAATTTGTTGCCGCAATCGGAGCAAAACGAAGTGAAGACTTGGCAGATCGGACAAGTGCAAATTGATTTCAACACCTACATTGCACACGATTTGACTAAAGGAGAAAACTTTGCACTGACCAAGAGAGAAGTTGAGCTATTGGAATTGTTCAAAGAAAAGGAAGGAGTGGTCGTATCGAGAGATGAAATTTTGGATCGTTTGTGGGGAAAGGAGCAATTTCCAACAGCGCGAACAATCGATAATTACATTCTGAGTTTCCGAAAAATATTTGAAGAAGATGCCAAGCACCCCAAGTATTTTCATTCCATAAGAGGTGTGGGATATCGTTTTACTCCTTGAAAAAGACCGTTTTTCATAGTCAATTGTTAGCATTATGGCTTAGTGTTCATACACAGGCAACTGAAACCGATTATTTTTGCTTTACATGAAAGAAGCCAAGCAAAGACGTTACGACGAAGCTTATCTCAAGATGGCCCAACACTGGGCGGAATTATCGCACTGTAAGCGCAAAAAGGTGGGAGCGTTAATTGTTAAGGATCAAATGATCATTTCCGACGGTTACAACGGCACACCAGCAGGCTTCGATAACCAGTGCGAAGATGAGGAAGGGAATACCCATTGGTATGTGTTACACGCCGAAGCCAATGCCATACTAAAAGTGGCCAAGTCGACCAACAATTCCAAAGGTGCCACGCTTTATCTTACACTCTCGCCATGCAAAGATTGCAGCAAGCTGATTCTTCAGGCAGGAATCAAGCGCCTAGTTTACGGAGGAAATTACAAAGACCTCAGTGGAATTGAGTTTTTGAAAGAAGCCGGTATTGAAATAGTCCAAATAGATTTGTAAAAAACGATATGCACCAAAACCCAAAATACCATTACCTAATTCCACTTGGATTGGCAGTTGCCATGGCCATTGGTTTAGGCTTGGGATATAAACTCGCCCCGAGAACGGACGGAACCCACGCCAACAAACAAGGGGAAAAGTACCAAAAGATTCAAGACATCCTAGAGGTGCTCGACAAGCGCTACGTGGATCCAGTCGATCGCGAAAAGCTGTTTGAAGAGAGCATTGGAGACATGCTTCATGAGCTCGACCCACACAGCAATTACATTCCAGCAGCAGAATTAAAGCGCGCTCAGGAATCTATCGAGGGTCGATTCGGTGGCGTAGGTGTTCGCTTTTTTATCTTGCAAGACACCGTTTGTATTACCAATGTAGTGAAGGGCTCTCCTTCTGAAATGGCCGGTGTAAAAGCAGGCGATAAAATTCTAGAAGTGGATGGCGACAAAATTGCAGGAGTAAAGGTTACCAACGACCAGGTAATGGACTACCTCAAGGGCAAAAAAGGCACAGAGGTAGAAGTGGAAGTGTTGAGAGGAAAGGAAAAAAAGACCTTGCTCATAACGCGAGGAGATATTGCCATCAACTCAGTTACTGCGGCCTATATGATTGATGCCAAAACGGGCTTCATTCACATAGAGAGTTTTTCTCAAACCACGGCCAACGAGTTTAGAATTGCTGCCCTGGAGTTGTTGCAAGACGGGATGACCAACCTCATTTTGGACTTGCGCAATAACGGTGGAGGTCTATTGGCTGCTGCCGTGGAGATAGCAGACGAGTTTTTGCCTGGCAACTTGGAGATTGTGAAAACCAAAGGGGCCAATACACGAGATGAGATTTATAGATCCAAAAGCGGTGGACTTCTTGAAAGAATACCCGTTTCGGTACTCATCAACCAATATTCAGCTAGTGCATCAGAAATTGTAGCCGGCGCCTTACAAGACAATGATAGAGCGACCATTTACGGACGCAGATCCTTCGGAAAAGGCTTGGTACAAAGCGATTTTCAGTTGAGAGATGGAAGTAATTTACGCCTGACCATTGCACGTTATTTTACCCCATCTGGACGTTGCATTCAAAAACCATACAACGGTTCTATTGAAGACTATTATATGGACAGTTATGATCGCTACGACAACGGTGAACTCTTTGCCCCGGATAGCTCCTTGATGGTGGACTCTCTGAAATACCGCACCAAGAAGGGACGCTTTGTTTATGGTGGTGGTGGAATCATGCCCGACGTCTTCATTCCTCTTGATACAACGGCTTTCACGGATTACTACAACCGCATCCGTTTTTCCGGCGCAGTGCAGGCGTACTGTTTTCAGTATGTGGCCGACAAGCGAGACAAATGGACCAGCATCGAAGACTATCTAGCAAACTTTAAGGTAACTAACGAAATGCTTCGTTCTTTTGTTCGTTTCGCAGAAGATGAATATGCTGTTCCAGGAAGATTAAAAGACCTATATGCCAATCAAAAAACCATTTCAGTTCAACTAAAGGCAGAAATAGCCAGACAAATCTGGTTGGAAAAAGGGTTTTTTAGTGTTTACAATCAAGTAGATACAGAAGTACAAACGGTCCTTAAGAAAAAGTAAGGCAAGGGTTTAGCACAAAGGAGAAGCGAATTCAGAAAAATATGTAACTTTAGAAAACGCTGTTCAACTTTTCCAGAGCTACACCCTAAGTTTATGATTGAAAAAAGTAAGTATTTCCAATATCTTCTGCCAAGTAGTGAGGATGTAGTCATGGAGCGCATGAATGATTTTCTGTGGTTGGATGAAAATGGATTTATTTGCAGTGTTCCCAAAGAAGAACCTATTCCGCTCTCGCGAAAGGAGTTTTTGGATCAAGTTGCAGAATGGGAAGAAAAATATGGGTTGGAAAAACGCTGTATGATTACTGTTGTGAACCCATACGTTAAAAGCTCTAAGGAAGAAAGGGATTTTGCAGCTGAAATTTTCCCGAAGTACCTAAAAGCCTTAGCCATCATCAATCATTCCGCTTTGGGTAGAATGGCAATAAACTTGTTTGTTGGGTTGAGACCGCCGACCTTCCCGATGAAAGTGTTTAAGGATAGTAACGAGGCTAAGAATTGGTTAAAGAAGTACGCTTGATGTTAGATAGTAAGGTAAAATCTTTTCTTCGAGAACTTATGGACGGCAAATCTCCTAATTTGGATGGTTTGAGCGAAGAAGACTGTGCTTTTGTGTCGGAGCTGAAAGAGGTTTTCGACGAACATGCCAAATTAAAAGCGGCCCAATTAAAACTCCATACACGTCTTGAAAAATTACTCGACATTCTCGTTGAGTTTGCCCAGTTCAATTTTGACTTGGAAATTCCAATTAGTGAAGAGGCAGACGAATTGGATGGCATAGCCTTGGGACTTCAAACCTTGGGTCAAGAAATAGAATACTATCAGCGCGAGTTGATGCTATCGAGCCAAAACCTCAAGGAAGCACAAGAGATGGCCGGTATTGGTAGTTGGGAGGTTGATCTCTCTACCGATGAAATGCATTGGAGTGATGAGATGTATCGCATATACGGCATGCAAAAGTCAGACGTAAAATTCAGTGAGCTGAGAAGTCGTTACTCTTTAGAAGACGCTGAAAAATTGGCCCACCTTTTTGATCGAGCTGTCAAGTATCACGAGCCTTACCACATCGTTTTAAAAATTACCGTAAACGGTACCACCAAGTACATTGACGCACAAGCAAAACCAGTATTCGACGGGGATGAGGTGCGTAAGGTAGTGGGCACCGCCATGGATATTACCGATAAATACATTGCCCAGAAACGCTTGGAAATCTTGAACTCTGAGCTTGAAGAAAAAGTAGCAGAGCGAACCAAGGACCTAGAAGGTTTTTCCTATTCTGTGTCTCACGATTTAAGAGCGCCGCTTCGTTCCATCCTGGGCTTTTCCAACATCTTGAAAGAATCGTATCTGGATAAATTGGACGAGGAAGGGGAGCGTTTGCTCGGTATCATCATACGCAATGCAACCAAGATGAGCAACCTCATTGAGGAGTTACTGACCTTTAGTAGAGTTGGAGTAACGGTACCCAATTTCCAAGTGGTCGATTTGAATCAAGTGGTAAGTGTCGCTTGGCACGATGTATTGAGCAGTTTCGATGAAAAGGAGAAGGTAGAGGTAGAATTTGCCGATCTCCCCACTGTATACGGGGCGAGTAGCCTGCTTCATCAAGTGTTTGTAAATTTGTTTTCTAACGCATTGAAGTATAGTTCGAAAAAGGAAAAAATACGGGTAAAACTGAATTTTGAGATCCAAGAAGATAAAGTTGTTAAAATTTCTGTTGCGGATAATGGATGTGGGTTCAACATGAAGTATCACGACAAACTTTTTGGCGTGTTTCAGCGATTACATTCTGAAGATGAATTTCCAGGAGTTGGCGTCGGTCTCGCTCTAGTAAAGAGAATCGTGGACAAACATCACGGTAAAATTTGGGCGCAGTCGGAGCTCGACAAAGGGACTACTTTCTTCGTTAAACTCCCCATCGAAAACCCATTGGAAGAGGCCGTTTTCTAGGAGAATCTATCCTTTTTGCCCAAAGTGTGTGCAAATTTTAACAAAATCTATAGCCATCAACCGTTATTTGCTACCTTTGGTTCCTACATTAGTTTATTAGGTATGAAAATTACGCCGGAAATTGAGGAGAGATTGAGGTTGTTGGATGAGAAGTACGCGGCATCTGGTCAAGACCTTGTGTCTTACCTAGACGGTTTGTTGTATGAGGATTATTTGAAATATTGGCACTACATCGAGTTAGATACGTTGTTGAGCCTTCAGAAGCCTCGAACCAATTTCCCAGACGAAGAAATCTTTATTATTTATCACCAAATCACAGAGTTATACTTTAAGTTAACCCTGAATGAAATGTGCAACCTTTCCAAGAGAAATGACTTTGGAAGCGCCTTTTTTCTGGAGAGAATAGAACGTATTGTTCGTTACTTCCAGGCATTGATTTCTAGTTTTGAAGTGATGGTAAATGGAATGGACACCAAGGAGTTCATGAAGTTTAGAATGGCTCTATTGCCAGCTTCAGGTTTCCAATCGGCACAATACCGAAAAATTGAAATTCTTTCAACACGCTTGAATAACTTGGTGGACCTTGCTCATCGTGAAGAGTTCATCAACAGCGAAAATATCGAAGAAGTATATGCTCACATCTACTGGAAGCGTGGCGCAATCGACCTGAAATCAGGAAAGAAAACACTCACCCTACTTCAGTTCGAAGAGCGTTACGACAAGGAACTTTCGGAATATGCTGCGCGAATCAAGGGAGCAACTTTGTGGGATAAGTTCAAAATGTTGCCTGAAACAGACCAGGAAAACAAATTGATCATCGAAACATTGCGCAAGTTCGATCTTTGTGTAAACGTAGACTGGCCATTGGCTCATTATAAATCAGCCGTTCGTTACCTGCACTCCAAATCTGGTGATGTGGAAGCTACAGGAGGAACGAATTGGCAAAAATACTTACCACCTCGTTTTCAAAAACGCATTTTCTTCCCTGAATTGTGGTCGGAAGATGAGCAAGAAAATTGGGGTAGAGCGTGGGTTGAAGAAGCACTTAAGGAAGTAGCTTTGACCAAGAATCCCCATGCTGAATAAGTAAAAAATTCAACGGATTTATTTTAGGAACCGCTTCTATAAAAGGGTAGCGGACCTCACTCAGGTACAAACCCTCTGGCTTGGCTGGAATGGGCAAAATACGTGGATCGGGTATGAGTAGGTAGCTTTCAAATTCGTTGAGAGACATTTTTCCTGCACCCACTAAAATTACCTTGGCCATGATGTTGCGTATCATACCCCTCAAAAAGCGATTGGCTGAAATTTCGAAGCAAAATTGAGTGCCATCTTGATTTTTATAGGCCTGAACTGAATAGATCTTACATTCAGCATTTGGGTAGCGATTAGGCGTTTTGCAAAACCCTCTAAAATCGCGGTAATTTCCGATTAGAGATATGGCTTCTGCCATCTTTTGAAAATCGAGTCTTTCCCGATCATATAAAGCAGATTTATGGGCCAATACACTCGACTTTTCGGTGTGTAAAAAGTAATGATAGCGACGCAAAAAAGCGTGATACCTCGCGTGCCTGGAATGGTCTACCTTTTCAATGGAGTACAGGGAAATATCGGCAGGTAAAATCTTGTTGAGCTTGTATACAAAGCCGTCTGGAAGTTCATCTGCCGTTTCAAAATGAATGAAGTATTGTGAAGCATGGACTCCAGCATCGGTTCTTCCACATCCCCAAAGGGTAACTTTCTGCTTGAGCAAAGCTGAAAAAGCAAGTTCCAATATTCCCTGTACGGTTTTGCCTTCGGCTTGGACTTGATAGCCGCGATACGCTTCGCCAGCGTAACTCAAGTGAACAAAGTAGCGGGTCATCGCTTCAAATCCTCTAGCAAGTCCACCATACTTGGGTACAGAAAATCGCCAGCAATTAATTTGGGGTTGGGCTCATGGGTTTTTTCGGGAATAATCGCAACAGACATGCCCGCGGCCTTAGCGGCAATAAGTCCAGTAAATGAGTCCTCTATAACCAAACATCTTCTTGGGTTAACCGCCAGTTTTATGGCCACAGTGAGATAAACAGCAGGGTGAGGTTTACCGAACTCTTCATCTTCGGCCGTGTGTGTAAAATCGAAGAAGTGCCCTACTTGTAAAACGCTCAATACCGTTTCGATGAGTAGGCGATACGAAGATGTACCTAGGCCTATGGGCACACCTTTTTCTTTGAGAAAGGTCAAGGTATCTATTACACCTGGCAGAGGGTCTCCATTGGCGCTGATCAATTCGACCATTTTCGCAATGATTTTCTCTTCCACCTCTTCCTTGCTAGCACCTGTCCATGGAGAATGCTCGTACCAGTATGAAATGACTTCATCAATGCGCAAACCCACCGTTTTTTGAAAGTCCTTTTTGGTCAAATTACAGCCTACTTCGTCAAAAGTAGCTTGCATGGCTATTTTCCACAAGGGTTCGGAGTCAATGAGTACCCCGTCCATATCAAAAATGACGGCGTCGTAATTATCAATCTTAGCTTTATTGGTCATCTTTTGAAAAGAAATATATCGATCCACCACCAATTAGTTTGGAAGCTTCATCTCCTACATAAACATTGCCTTCCTTATCCACGGCGATGGCTTCCTTTTGCGTAATTGGGTCGAGGTAAAAACGTTTCACGAAGGTCATCTTGTCTCCATTTATTTTGTAAATCATGACCCTGTTGTAGGTCAAGATATAACAGTTCCCATGCCGTATTTCGGCACCGGTTACTGCATCCTGCCACCAACCGTTTTTGCCGACCAAAAGGGGAGAAAGTCGCTTTGCTTCTTGATCTTTCATGTCGACCGAAAGTTCATAAACTTGACTCCAACCGTCCCAAGGTTCCGTTCTACACTTCGTAAAAATGTAGAGTTTGTTATTGTAGAAAGTCAGAGCTTCGGCATCGTAGTATTTTTCATTGGGCTTGGGAGGAAACGATTTTTGCTCCGGATAGGTAAAGGAAAATGTCTGGGCCTCTACTTGCTCTTTTTTGAAAGCTTCTTTGGCATTTACCCGAATGATTTTTAGGTCCTTTCTTTTGTTTTCGTTGTTGCCAATATCTCCTATGTACAGAAAAGTACTTCCATCGTAAGTGATGTCTTCCCAATCCACATTCGTAACGTTACTCAAGGTGCAAGTATGCAGTAATTTTCCTTTGGTGGTGAGAAAATACAAATTCGGTTGGTCGCCCCCATCGTTGTGACCTACAAGGACACTATCATTGATAAAAACAAGTCCAGAAAGTTCGTTGATGGATTTGGGTAGCGGGTGTTGAGCAAAGGAAGGAAAGACGAGTAAAAGAAGGAAGGAAATTACCGCTGCTTTCATTTTTTTATGATTCTTACTAATTCGATTCTACGATCCGAAACCTCTTGAATGATCAAGGTAAATTCGTCGACTTCAAGTTCTGTGTTTTTCTCGGGAATGGATTCTAATTCATGAATGACCAAGCCGCCAAGTGTGTCGTAGTCTTCTCCTTCAGGAAGTCCGAGATGGTAGGTGTCGTTGATATAGTCGATATCAGCTCGAGCAGAAAACAACCATTCGTTGTCGGAAATCACTTGTTCGGTCCAATCTTCTTTGTCGTGCTCATCTTCAATTTCACCAAAAATCTCTTCGATTACGTCTTCAATGGTAATCATACCTGCTGTTCCTCCGTATTCGTCCACCACCACGGCTACATTTCCGGATTGCTTGGTGAACATTTCCAACAGTTCCTTACCGGGTATGGCTTCTGGAACGAAGGCAATGGGCAAAAGAATTTGCTTGATGGCCGCTGGATTTTTGAACATTTCGTACGAGTGAACGTAGCCAATAATATTGTCGATGGAGTTGCGGTAAATCAAGATTTTTGACAGACCGGTTTTAACGAATAACTTGTGAAGAACAGCAATTTCTTCTTCCACGTCAAGTGCCACTATTTCCGTCCGAGGAATCATGCAGTCCCTCGCCTTGAGGCTCGAGAAGTCGAGTGCGTTTTGCAAGATCTGCATCTCGTTACCAAAGTCTTGCTCCTCCTTGATTCGCTCGTTCAAGTCTTGAACGTAGTGTTCCAAATCTACCTTAGAAAAGACTTTTTCGGAACTTTGGTCCTGAGAACCCAGAAAGCGAAGAAAGATATTGCTTAAAAAAAGAATGATTTCCGTGGGTACAAAAAGAAGCCCGTAGATCAACAACATCGGAACCGATGAAAAACGAAGAAAATAATTGGGATTAATTTGAACCAAAGCCTTCGGCAAAAATTCGGCAACGATTAACACCAGAAAAGTCGAGATAAGGGTTTGCGAAAGAAGGACCCATAGGTCACCCGCAATACCCCAACTTAAAATGATGGGCTCCAATAATTTGGCTGAGTATATCCCAAACAGGACCAGAACCACATTGTTACCAAGCAAGAGCATGGCTATGAAACGCGATTCGTTCTTGTAAAAAATACCGAGAATTTTCCCGCTGATATTGCCTTTGGTCTTGTCCAGCTCCACCTTCAGTCGGTTAGAGGAAATGAAGCCAATCTCCATTCCAGAAAAGAAGGCTGAAAAAAGAAGAGTTAAGACGATAATAACCAGGCCAGAAGTGTCCATTCGTGTAGGTTGAAGATAGAAAAATTATCGTTCAACTACGTCGAAACCAATATCTTTTCGGTAGTATGCCTTATCGAATTCTACGTTTTCAATTGCTTGGTAAGACTTGTCTAAGGCGGCTGCCAAGTTTCTGCCGTAAGATGTAACAGCCAAAACGCGTCCACCGGAAGTAATCACAGCCGGACCATCAGCTTTGGTTCCTGCGTGGAAAACCAGACTATCTTGAACAGTATGTAAACCGTATACTTGTTTTCCCTTCTCGTAGCTCTCCGGATATCCTCCAGACACCATCATAACGGTAGCCGCAAAGCGCTCGTCGAATTGAACATCACGCTCCGAAAGAGTATTGGTAGCAACCCCTTCAAAGAGATCCAATAAGTCTGAACGCAAACGAGGCATCACGACTTCTGTTTCAGGGTCGCCCATGCGACAGTTGTACTCAATTACATAAGGCTCCCCTTTCACATTGATCAACCCGAAGAAGATGAAACCTTTGTAAGGAATCTGGTCAGCCTTCAAACCTTTAACTGTAGGGATGATGATTTGATTTTTTACCTTATCCATAAAGGCAGCATCCGCAAATGGAACAGGAGAAATAGCGCCCATTCCACCTGTATTCAATCCTGTATCTCCTTCACCGATTCGTTTGTAATCTTTCGCTTCTGGTAGAATCTTGTACGAATCACCGTCTGTTAATACAAACACAGAACACTCAATACCTGAAAGAAATTGTTCGATCACCACGCGTGAGGAAGCCTCACCGAATTTCGCATCGCTGAGCATGCTTTTTAATTCAGCTTTTGCTTCTTTCAGATTATCGAGAATCAATACGCCTTTACCAGCAGCCAGACCGTCGGCCTTCAAGACGTAAGGGGCATTCATACCTTCTAAGAAAGCATAACCTTGCTCCAAAGTATCCTTGGTGAAAGTTGCGTATTTGGCGGTTGGGATATTGTGTTTGGCCATGAATTGCTTCGCGAAATCTTTCGACCCTTCCAGCTGTGCTGCTTCTTTTTGGGGTCCGATTACGGCAATTTTGGCAAGAGCTTCGTCAGCTAGGAAAAAGTCGTGAATACCCAATACCAAAGGGTCTTCTGGACCTACCACAACCATGTCAATTTTTTCGTCTAATACGAAGGATTTTACGGCTTCAAAATCTGTTGGGTTCAAAGCTACATTTGTTCCGTATTGCTTCGTTCCTGCATTTCCAGGTGCAATAAACAAGGCATCTAGAATGGAACTTTGAGCCATTTTCCAGGCCAACGCATTCTCGCGACCTCCTGAACCTAAAAGTAATATGCGCATGTTATTGAGCTTGGCAGTATTTCAAAATGGATTCGAACATCATACGTCCGTCTTCATTGGCAAGGTGAACATCAGCTGCGCGCTCTGGGTGAGGCATCATACCGAATACATTGCGACCTTCGTTGCAAATACCTGCAATATTATCAACTGAACCGTTCGGGTTATTCTCCTCGTTTACTTCACCATTTTGCGAAGCGTAACGGAACAATACTTGGTCGTTGTCAATCAATTTCTTAATGGTAGCATCGTCTGCATAAAAACGGCCCTCACCGTGAGCGATTGGAATTTTGTATGTTTTCTCAGCGTCCAAACCTTGGGTAATACCAGTGCTTGTGTTGGCTGGTTTGAGGTATACATTTTTGCAAATGAACTTTTGGTTGTTGTTGTGCAACAAGGCTCCTTCCAATAAACCTGATTCTGTCAAGATTTGGAAACCATTACAAATACCCAAGACAAATTTTCCTTGTTTTGCGTGGTCAACAACAGCATTCATGATAGGCGACAATTTAGCAATTGCACCTGAACGCAAATAATCTCCGTAAGAGAATCCACCTGGGATTAATACAAAGTCAACACCTTTTAAATCAGTGTCTTTGTGCCATAGTTTTTCAACTTTCTGTTGCAAATTCGTTTCGAGAACATATACTAAATCCTCATCACAGTTGGATCCAGGGAAGGTAATTACACCAAATTTCATTCTTTGATCTTTTATCAAACCGCAAATTCACGGTCCAATTTATTCGTCTGCAAAAGTACTGAAAATGTTGATTTTTTCTTCCTGAATGCTAAAGGAAAAGTTTAACGAGGGAGTAGATCAACACGAGGTAGAAAAAACCGTTGGTAATATACTGGTATCTCTTGCTGGTAAATGCGAAGGTTAGAAATACCGAAACGGGTATCAACAGGAGGGAAAAGCGTTCAATTTGACCAAAGCGAATGTAATCGTAGGAGCCGAGAATGAAACTGGCAATGGACATCCAGAGCAACATTCTGTTCAGCTTTTTGGCCCGTATTCCTGTACTTTGAGCTTGACCTCCAAGGGCCAAGAAACTTAGAATAATGGTTAGCACAAAGAGCGTTGCCGTTACCAAGAAGTCCAATTGAATTTTGGCGTAACTCGTAGAATATTCTAACAAGCGCCAAGTAATTTCCGACTCCTTCCAACCTCCAAAAAAGTAATTGTTCAAAAAGGCATAAATCAATGGAACCACAAATCCTGCCAGCAAGAGTCCTAGCTCGCGCAATAGGAAGGGACGAATGACTACCACAGAGAAATAAACAAAAGGGAAAAAGACAACGGATGCCGGGTGAAAGGTCATGGCCAGTCCAGTGAAAAACCCTGCGTTAAATACAGCTTTGCGACCGTCTTCGTTTTGATGCAAGCGGAAAAGCTGAAACAAGGATGCGATCAGGAATAGATGGGCAATGATCAGACCGTCTAATTGATAAAACGAGTGATAATAGCTAAAGTAAATGACATAAATGAGCGAGGTAACGTAGGTGTTGCGGTCTAAAAGAGAGTGAGAATTGAAGAGGGTGGAAAGCAAAATGCTGTTGACCAATACCAAAAGAGGTCCCAAAATACCGGTGAGCCAAAGAGGCCACTCAAAACCATTTCCCCAGAGCCCGAGGTTGATAGTGTCGGCATAGGAGTAATAATCGAAAAACAGGTTGATTCCAACCATGATCGAAATGATAACAGGTAGAAACAACAAGACGATGGGCCTATTTCCGACAAAGAGTTTTAACACCATGCGAAGATATCAAAAATTGCAGGCGACTTCTTCGTGGAGGCAGAACTTGTTTTTGGTAATTTTGAGCATGATTTTATACAACGTAACAGTTAGCATCAATCCTGAGATTGAAAGCGAGTGGACGAAATACATGCGAGAGGTTCATATTCCTGAAGTGTTGGAAACAGGAATGTTCATAGAGGCCCGTTTTTGTAGAGTACATGGTGAAGAGCAAGGAGGGGTTACTTATGCCACGGGGTATTTGTGTCCTGATCAAGCATCGTATGATCGATACATGGCTGAATTTGCCGAGAAATTACGCAAAAGCTTTCATCAAAAATGGGAAGGGCACTATGCCGCTTTTAGAACCCTACTGTCGGTAATTGAAGAGTTTAAATAATGTCAGTTAAGCCAAAAAAACATCTCGGGCAACACTTTCTTACAGATAAAAACATGTGTAAGAAAATTGCGAATACCTATCGTGCACATGAAGGCTGTACGCAGGTTTTGGAAATTGGCCCAGGCATGGGTGCTCTTACCACAGAACTCATCAATCGAGGTGATCTTCAGGTGGAAGTGATGGACATTGACGATGAGTCCATCGCCTATTTGGAGGAGAATTTTTCGGACTTAAAAGGGAAAATTCATTTCAAAGATTTTTTAAAAGCCGATTTGAGTGGATTTTTTGGCGATCAACAATGGGGCGTGGTGGGAAATTTCCCTTACAACATTTCATCTCAGATCGTTTTCAAGTGCATCGAGTATCGCGACAATATTCCTGAAATTATGGGAATGTTTCAAAAAGAAATGGCCGAGCGCATTGCCGAAAAACCAGGGACCAAACAATACGGGATCATTTCAGTATTGACCCAAGCATTTTACGACATTCAATACTGCTTTACGGTAGATGAGCAACTCTTTAACCCGCCGCCCAAGGTAAAAAGTGGGGTCATTCGTTGCACAAGGAATGAAAGAAAAAATTTACCGTGCAACGAAAAGATGTTCATCCAAGTTGTGAAGCTAGCCTTCAACCAAAGAAGAAAAACGCTGCGAAATTCATTGAAAAGTCTGCTTTCAGGAATGGATACTTCGGATAAGCTCTTCGACCTGCGACCAGAAAGGCTCGGTGTGGACGATTTTATCCAACTTACCTTACACATTGAGGAGCATCAAGCCAACAATTGAGAAAAATCTGCTAACATTTTAGGCCCATAAGTGACCTTGATTTTTTCCTGTCTCTTACTCCATGCCTCTTGGCTCAAGGGCAAATCAATCAGTGTGTGGATATTGGCTTCCACCATGGTATTGTTGTCGGCAATGTGCACAAATTCGTCCAAACCTGTTCCGGCAATCATTTTGGAATTACAGATGACATGACCCGAACCGCTCAGGGCGTGTAATAATTTGATTTTAATTCCAGTAGATTGCTCTGTATACAAGAGATGGATATTGGCGCGCTTTATCAAGGCATCCATTTTTTCCTGACTAGGGTCCGCAATCACTTTTATTCCTGCTTTTTCAGCCTTCGCTTGCAAGGCTTCACTGGGGCGTTTACCTGCAAATACGATCGGAATTTCGGGCACAAGTGGGGCGATGGAATCAATGATCCAATTGGCCGCAGTAGCGTTTTCGTCTACCGACAAATTGCCGTGATAGAGAATAAAGGGCTCTGTTTCATTGAATGTTCTTTGGATGTCATACAAAGGAGGAATCCAAAAGGTATGGTTGTTGAATTGACTGAAATGAAGTTGGTCGGTGGGAGTAATGGCCAGTATTCCCTTCGATTGCTTGAGTATGCTTTCGAATTTTTTCAGTTTTTTGGCTTCCCATTGGTAATATTTGCGCTTCCATCCACAGGCCTGAAGTGCCAGTTGCTGATAGTACTCGTGTTCCACATTGTGCGTGCGTACCCAAAATTTGCCTGGCTGTAACTGACAATACCAAGAGCAATGCAAGCCTTCCAAAATGACCGGATCTTCAGTTGTTTTGAGTTGGTCGATCAGGCGATTGTGTATGCGGGTTTTGACTATGAATGGCCAAGAAGAAAAGAGGTATAGAAAGCCTCTAGGGCGTGGGTAATAACTTACAGTGGCTAACTTTTCCAATTCCTCAGCTGGTTGGCGATGGTATTGAAAACAGTGTAAATGAACTTCCCAGCCAGCCTGGGCGAACCATTTCACTCTCGAAAAAATATCCTGAACCCCTCCATAATCGGCTGGAAAGGGAATGTCAAAACTTACGATGTGGATTTTCTTTTTCAAGAATAAAGAGTTTGAAGTGTTTTTTCTTCGTTTTCCCAACAAAGGGTTTCGGCCGCAATGATACAGTTTTGTTTGTAATTGGCCAGTTTTTTCTCATCCTGAAGCAAAACTCGCAAGTGTTTGACCAAGTTGTCTACCGTAACTTCTTCCAACACTTCTCCAACGTGATAAGTCTCAACAATGTTTTTAACCTCTATCATGGGGCTTACCAAAACAGGAGTTTGTGCGTGTATATAATCGAAGAGTTTATTGGGTAGGGAAAGTTGATAGTTGGTGCTTTTTCCTTTGTCGAGAGACAAACCAATGTCGGCTCTAAAGGTATGTGCCATAATGTCCATATAAGGCATTTTGCCTTTGAAAA
>JAOASF010000214.1 GCA_025210175.1 Crocinitomicaceae bacterium
ACGATGCTGAGGTGGATGATTTGTGTAAAATGATCGGTCTCGGTGGTTTGAAGTACTATTTGCTCAAGGTGGATCCGAAAAAACGTATGATGTTCAATCCAGAAGAGTCGATCGAGTTGAACGGAAACACCGGTCCTTTTATCCAATATGCTTATGCCCGTATTCAATCTTTACTTCGCAAAGGAAGCATTGAAAAACACGGTGAAAATTTAGACATCCTAGAAGAAGAGCGTGAAATAATTAAATTGTTAATGGACGCTCCAAAGGTCTTAGAAGAGGCTTCAAAGAATTTGGCTCCATCTGTGATTGCCAATTACTTGTATGAACTTGTTAAGACTTACAATCATTTTTACCAAAACGTTAAAATACTCAACGAAGAGAATGCTGAGTTAATCTCTATGCGCTTGAAAATCAGTGATAACGTTGCGAAAGTTATTCGAAACTATTTCAAGTTGCTCGGAATTCGCGTTCCAGCAAAAATGTAGTGCAACCTTAGTTTGGTAAAAATCGTCTAACATTTGGGTAAGATTGGACCCATTTCCCTCAGGGTAAAGAACTAAGCGTAAATAGTAAAATTCCGTATCTTCGGACAAGATTGATTGTTAATATGAAATTGAAAAGTTACCTACTAGCTGGGGTGCTTCTTGGAGCAGTCCAAGTAAATGCACAAATCACCAGCATTCAGCATTCAGTGGAGACAGTTGAGGAGCATGATCACGACCATGACCATGTTCAACATGATCCGTTGAATTTAGATCAGTACAAAGACTTATTGAAAGGTTTTGATTTGGCAGCTGCCAATGCAAAATTTGACTCAATGGGCTCTTTGGAAGAAGACCGTTTTGGTTATATCAACTTCTTAAAAATGGAGTACCTTACCAAGACTTATCCGGAAATTTTCAGAAACAAGAAAAAGGACGAAACGCCGATTCCTATGAAGAATGCGAACTGTCCGAATGCTGGGTTTGAAGATTTGGTGTTTAACCCACAGTGGACAGGAGGTATCGCAACGGTTACCACCGCTTATAATAACACAACGATTGTGAGCAATGGTTTCAATGCTGCCTACAATGATAACCAGTCCAGACACACGATTTTAACAGCTCCTCCGGTTAACAACAACCCAATTAATGGAGCCATTGTTGGTTATGATCCTGTTGCGATCAATCCAGCAACAGGTATTGCTGCAATACCTTTCATTGCACCAGGCGGAAACGGATCGTCAGTTCGCCTTGGTAATGCAGCTACAGGTTATCAAAGAGAACGATTGACGTATACCATTAACGTTACGCCTAACAACAAATCTTTTTATTACCAGTTCGCGGTAGTTTTACAAAATCCAAATTCTCACTCTTTCAATGATCAACCGTATTTTAAAATTAAGTTCCTAGATGCGAATGGACAGTTGGTAGGAGGTGCCTGTGGTGAATACAATATTGTATCATCTCAAGCTGCATCCGATACTTCCTTCAAACAGGCTCAGGGTGGATCCAATGCAGTGTACTACCGTCCGTGGGATAGAGTAGACGTGGATTTAACGCAATACGTAGGTCAACAAATTACAGTTGAATTCGAAACGGGCGACTGTGGACAAGGTGGACATTACGGTTACGCATATATAGATGCAGGTTGTCAAGAATCTATAGATACAGATGTGAACTTTTGTATAGGGGATCCTTTTGCTCAATTGGTTGCACCTTCTGGGTTCCCAGGATACCAATGGTACGGTCCGAACTCTTCTACCACGGAAATTACTGGAGAGGTAAATGACACATTGATAGTGAACTCACCTCAAGTAGGAGATACTTTTTATGTAGCTATTCAAACTTCAAATGGTTGTCAGTTATTCCAAGAAGTTGTTCTCAACTACAGTACACTAGATATAGATGATATCATTACAGAAGGAACTTGTTTTGGAGCAAATGTGGGTTCGGTAGCGATCACTGCAACTGGCTCTCCTCAAGGGTATTTGTTCGATTTTCAACCAGTAAATATTCAAAATACGGATGGTAATGTAGATTCGCTTTTCGCCGGGAATTACATGGTACATGTTTCTTCTCCCAACCCACAATGTGGAACAATCGATACGTCCTTTACCATTACCGTTCCTCCAGTGTACCCATCCAATGTGGTGGCTCGATTCTGTGAAGGAATAGGAGAGGTGGTAGCTCCACAATCTACGAATTACCAATGGTATGGTAATGATCAGGTTGCTATTCCTGCTCCAGCCGGGACTTCTCAAACCATCGTGGACTCAACAGCCTATGTTGGTGAAAAATACTATTTGGTTTACCAATTGGCGTCGGGATGTTATGATTCATTGATCTATACGTTTTACGATAACAAAGTAAATAGCTCGGCAATTATTACTCGCCCAGCTGGTTGTCGTTCGGTAAGAATTCAATTTGATGACTTTTCACCTAATTCCGATACACTTACTTTTTCCATCAACGGACCGAATGGATATCAGGTAATTTGGAACGATACTGCTTTTGTTGATTTCTTGGACAATGGATTGGATACGGGAACGTATTCGGTAACCTTCATTGACGAAGGATGTCATTACGATACAACTTTCCAAGTGGTAGATTTGATTTCAGATTCTGTGAAGAATTTCGTTTTCTGTCCGACTGACCAATTCTTCTTGTCTTCTATTGCCAATGGAACACACCAATGGACAGATCCTTTGGGTAATGTGATCGGTACCAATCAGAACGTAACGATTTCGAACATTATTGAAGGAGCCTACATCGATAGTTGTGAAGTTATTCCTGGGTGTTATGCCCTATCAACTTACAACATGGATTCCATTACCATTGTTACAGATTTCAATGTAGACGATAACTTCTGTAACGGAGGTTCGGATGGAGTGATTTACATGCAATATGTGGATGGACCTCCGGGGAATACAACCTTCACCGCAACTGGTCCAAATGGAATTGTGGTTTCAGGTGACACGCTTGTAGGATTGCCAGCTGGTACTTACATCGTTCAAACCGAAGTGCTTACTTGTACGCATACAGATACCATCAAAGTTGGTGAACCTCCGCTTTCTGGAGATACATTGACGATATACACGGAAATTTGTGACGAATTGGAGGCCGTAACGCTTCAAGCACCTCCAGGATATACCAACTACCAATGGTATTATAAAGGTCAACCTGTTCCGGATGCATTCGGACCTTCATTTGGGGTGCCGTATCCACAATTGTTGACGAATTACTATGTTACCTATTCTGTACCACCACTTGGTTGTACGAAGCAGACTATCAAGTTTGATACGGAACAATATCATTTCGGATTCCAACCCAATGAAATAGTCAACGTGTTTACGCCAAATACGGATAAAATAAATGCCGTTTACTATCCATTCAAGGATGCAAATTGGGACGAAATTGAAATTGCTGGAATTACACGTTCTTACAAAATGACGGTGTTCAACCGTTGGGGGAACAAGATTTTTGAAAGCGATAATTACAAAATAGGTTGGGATGGTAACACCCAAGACGGTAATGCCGTGTCGGATGGGGTATACTATGTCCAAGTAGAATATGTACAGAAATGTGAAGCCGAAGATTACATGTTTAAGGTAATTCAGAAGGTTCAAGTTGTTCGATAAACAATTCTCTCAATAAACGAAAAGGAGTTCCATTGGAACTCCTTTTTTTTATTTCAACTTGGAGGTTATTCAAGAACAGAACCTATGACCGCCGAATACAAAAAAGGCCGGAACAAATCCGACCCAATCCGTAAATCTGTCTCCCGATATATATCGGGGCTGCCATCTGTCATTCTTCCAATCCGCAAATCTGTAATCTGCAAATCTGGAAATCTGTAAAATCTGTAATCTGCAATTTGTCAATCTGTCTGCCGAAATATATCGGTGTACGATCCTTACGAACAGAAGTTCATCACTCATTCACCCTCACAAAATCCAAGACAAATCCGTTTTGGTATAGAACGAATGAATTTTCTGCCTTTTCATTGAATACGAGTTTAATGCCGGCGCCATTAAAAATAAATGTGTTTTCATTTAGCGCGTCCAAAGGAAATGAACCTTGACCATCAGCTTGTGCTTCTAGGTGACCATTTTTAATTCTTATTTCCATGCTCATTTTCATTTTTGCATTGTGATAGGTTCCAACCAATGGTTCTAATTGGTCTTCTTCTAACTCGATAACTTTCTGCTCAAAAGAAATGGGTTCCGTTTTTTCTCCAAAGTAAAACTGCAAGGCGGTTTCGACTATCGATCTGCGAGGCTGATTAACTCCGTTGGCGCAATAGGCCACGATGACACCTTTTTCGGGAAGTACAAACAGAACAGATTGAAATCCATCAATTCCGCCCGTGTGACCGTATCCGGCCAATCCGTTTCTTTCAATTGGAAATAGCCCCATTCCGTAATCGTCTTTCCATGTCTTCATTGTGTTGTACGTTTCTTGGCTGACCAATTGGCCGTTTTCCAAGGCGTTGAAAAAGCGAACCAAGTCACGCGGGTGACTCACCAAGGATCCAGCTCCCATAGATAGCATACCATTGGTTTTGCTGGCATCCATCCAGGTTCCATTGTAGGCATAGGAATACGCTTCTTTCATTCTCGTATCGTAAGCTACGGCGTGATAGGTCGACTTTAATTTGAGCGGTTTTGCAATTCGGTCTTGAATAACTTTACCGTAGGGTTTTTGATCGATGTCTTCCAGAATGTATGCCAGTAAAACATAACCCGAATTGGAATAAGAGAAGGTTGAATCAGGTGGAAAAACAAGCCCGTTTTTCTTGAAAAGCGCGAGGTGATCTTCCCTCTTCATGCTGTCCTGATTAAAGGAAAAATAGTTGTCCGCGTCCGTGAAATTATAAATACCGGAACGGTGGCGAAGGAGTTGCTCAACCGTTATAAGGTCGGCTTTCGGCAAAGAAGGAAAGAAGGTGGAAATTTTAGTATCCAGACTTAGCTTACCTTCTTCAATCGTTTGCATGATGGCTACTGCCGTAAACGTTTTCGAAATGCTTCCTATGCGGTATTTTGTTTTTTTCGAATTGGCGACCTTAGGAGAGATGGAACTATATCCCATATCGGTGGTGTAGCGTATTTTTCCTTCTTCGAAAATCGCAATTCCACCCATTCCTTGGTTGTATTTTTCCAGAGAGTCAAAATATTGATCCAACAATTGAATATTGGCTTGAGCAAGCGATAGATAACTGGCGCTTACAAAAAGGATGGTCAGTAATTTTTTCATTAGATCAAACTTGATATTGAGAAGTTTCTATGCATGATATTCCATTGAATGCTCAAGCGAAGATTTTGAATTCCTTTTAAGCTAGAGTCAGAAGAAGATAGGTTCGAACTTTGGAAAATAGGGTAATAAACTCTCACTATTTTTCTGAATCGGTAACCAATACCAGCGTCGTAAAAGGTGTTCATGGTTTGTCCGTCATTCGAACCTAGTACGTAATCTCCAAAAATGCCGAAAGGAATTGGAATGGGTAATTCGACGTAAGCATTGAAGGCAAAAAGTGTTTTCGTTGAAACATTCTCAGCCGTGTTTTTCATGCCTCCCATGTTCTCTTGACGGATGGAAGAAACCAAACCGGTGGAGTAGGAGCGGTTGAAATAGACTTGTTCGAAAAACAGGTCTTGTGCACCATTGGCACCGCTAATTGCCAAACCAAAAGCCGAGCGGTTGGGTGCTTCATTGTATTCCCAATTTATCCCTGCAAAAGCTCTTAGCTCTACCCAGTGACTTTTCTTCTTCGCATAGCGGTATCGGTAAGTGGAGGAAGCAGAAGTTCTGGTTAAATAACCTACGTTGTCGAGTTGTAACATTCCTTCTTGTCGGAGTTCATTGGTCCATTCGTGATCGGGATGATTGTATTCTCCGGTTACACTGGATAATCCACCCACGGTAGTCGTACTTTCGGTCAGTAAATGATCGTAGCGAATCAACCCTTTGTTCATCCAAATAGCCGACCAATAAGGGTTTTTCCTTGGGTTTCTCATTTTTAACTGGATAAATGGTAAGGCAGCAGCATAGTAATTCTGATTGCCTCGTCCACCGTCTTCTAATTTATAAGAACGCATTTGAACACCGATTTGCGCTTGGGCAATTCTTTTCTTCGGTAAGATCGTGTAGTTAATTTCCCCTTGGCCTGAAACCGATTGACGATCTGTACTGTACATAGGGGCAAAATAATATTGTAGAGGCTTGAACGGTACGCCATAGTTGTGGAAAAGTATTCCAGCCATTAACTGGTCTCCATTGTTGTATCCAACCATGGGAGTCCAATACAAGTTGGTGCGGTTGGGTTCGTTGTCGCCAGCCAGAAATTCCAATTTGAGGGGTTCCATTTTCTTGAAGATTTTTCCGCTAGTCCAAGTGTTGTTGCTGCGATTGATTTCTGGAATATGATTCGTTGGGTCAATCTGTGCTTGTTCAAAATCGATAGTCGTATGCAGACGGTGTTTTTTCTCTGTGCTAACCTTGGTCCAAAGTGTGGTGTCACCAGTAGCTGTTTTTAAGGTAACTGGAATGGGGCCGTTTACTTGTCCCACATTCTTTACAGTGATTGTTCGACCTCCGTTTTTGTCTTTTTTTACGGATGTAATGCGGTAATCGACATGTTTTCTGGTTTGAATCAAATCGCCAAACACCCAATCCAAATTTTCGCCAGTCAATTCCTCAAACACGTTCTTCATGTCCGCCGGTTGCGGGTGTTTGAAATGCCACCGGTCGTAATACGTATGCATGCAGGCATCAAACTTTTCAT
>JAOASF010000215.1 GCA_025210175.1 Crocinitomicaceae bacterium
CAACGTTTTCATACAGGCGATAAAATTCGTTTTACCTGCAACTACATGGCCGTAGCTCGACTTCTCAATTCCAAATTCATCGACAAGCGTTTCGTTTAAGCCTTTTTCTTTTTGTACCAGTAAATTCCTAGGGCAATGAACGGAATAAGGACCCACAAATGCGTCAATGCAACGATCAGTCCAAGTATCAAATTCCAGCCTCTCTTAAACGCGTTTTTCAGGTCGAACCAAAAGCCTTTTTCCGCATTGTCTTGTGCAACCACATCGTCCTTTGTGCGCATTTCCACCGTTATCGTAGAAAGAGAAATCTTGTCGTTGTAAAAGCGAATTTGCCCTTCAATGGACTCAATCTCGGCCAAGACCTGCTGAAGCTTCTGTTCCACTTGCAACATTTCCTCCACCTTGTTCGCTTTTTTCAACAATTCGAGGTAGCGTTCCTGAGCTTTTTTAGCTGCATTCAAGCGCAATTCAAAATCGACATATTCCTTCGTTACGTCTTTCACCTCCACCTTTCTTTCCACTTCCCCATTGGCATTTTTTTGGGCGTAGTTCATGAACGAATCGAAGTTTTCGTTAGGCAGGCGAATCTCAATCACACTGAAGGACGAGCGCTCATTGGCTGTGGTGTAGTCCTTTGAAATGTACCCGTTGAGTTCTGCCGTAAGCTCTCTTATTTTGGACGAAGCCTTGTCGATATCATTCACCTGAAAACTCAATTCTCCGTTTTTAATGAGTTTCAAGTTTTCGGTCAACGCACTTTTTTTATGAACGTTAGTTTGCCCTTCCATTTGGGATGCATTTACCTCATCGCTTTCTTTTTCGGATAGGTTGTACATTTTCTCATTTTGCTGACACGCTCCTAACAACAATACAATTCCAAAGCAATAGATTAATCTTTTTTTCATGAACACGAATTTTGCTGGCATAACCGCCATTTCAAAAGCTGTTACATCTATCGCTTGTTCTGGTTCAGTAATTTGACTTTCTTTAACAGCTCATTCATCGCTCATGGCAAAAAGCAAACTACTCATTCTCCTTGCTGCAGGTATTTTTTTGTACAAAATGGCTTGTGCCTATAGTCTATTCCTTTCCAACCTGGTTGAACAAACCATGATACTTAGCGGAATTACCTCTTTGGTGGCACACCTCTTTCCTCCTTATTTGGATTTGCTGATTTACCTGCTCCTTATTGGGTTAGGAGGCACGAAAATAGTGGGACATATCCTTCTCAAAAAGGAAATTCCTTTCCAAATACTCAGTGTGCTTTTTCTCCTTTACCTAGGAGGTGAAGTCTTGAATTTACTAACTCCTTTTTTACTAGATTTCTATCCAGAAAGCTATTTAGACCAACTCAAAGTCTTTCAGCAAACAAGGAAAGATAACCGCTGGCTGATTGAGATAAGCACTATCCTTCCTATTGCTTTTTTACAATCTTTTGGATTGTTTCTGTTGTTTTATTTATGGATTAAAAAATTGACAAAAAAGTCGACCTAATTCCCGATAAAATCGCCGAATTCATCGATGAATCCTTGCTTTCCATCTTTGTAGACCATGGCCCAGTTTTTTTTGATAACCCCGAAGTGATCGATGGCGTCGTATTCTGGCTTTACCACCACATCCCCGAATTTATTGATAAACCCATACTTTCCATCCAAAACAATCAATGCCCAATCTTTTTTGTATTCACCAAATGAACCTATCTCTTCATAAATGGGTGGTACCACTTCGTAACCATAGGAGTCAATAAACCCATAGCGTCCGTTCAAACTCACCAAGGCCCATTTCTTTTGATACACCTTGAAGTGATCAATACCATCATATTTGGGTGCAATTACTTGTGAGCCGTATTCATCGATAATTCCCAATTTTCTATCTACTTCAATCAACGCCCATTTCTTATGATATTCACCGAAAGGCCCAACTTTATCGTACCCTATTCCAGAGGTGTCCGATACAGGCCTTAAGTTCGGTCGGTTCAATTCGGGCATAATTATGTCCATTTTCGGGATCATTGGTTGAATAAGTCCTCCGTTTTTTAAATGAGTAATGACCACTCTAAAACCAATGTCTGGACTCGCTTCCGTCTTGTTCATATAAGGCTCAAAACCATCCGTTTCGAACTTTTCCTTTTCCAACATCCAGCTGCCCCCCACAGCATTCGGACGACCATTTTTTTCTATCACCATTTCTGCAACGTTACCCAGCATATGATACAAACCGTGCTCGCTCATCATTCCTCCAGTTACCAGCGTAGTGTGCATTCCTCCATCAAGAATCCCTTTGAAATTTGGCGGTGCTGGATTATTTTTTTTGCTGTCCTCTTTATCTGGTGCGTGCAAGGTAAACTGATTTCCATTTTCAAGACCAGCTGCGTATTCCCATTCAGCTCTCATGGGGAGTCGAACAGGGTTTATAGAACCGTGCCCCTTTTGAATGGCGTAATTCGACAACTCAATACTCAACCATTGACAGTACATTTTAGCCCCTTCACGGGATATGTTAACGACGGGATATCGGTTATAGGCCGGATGTGAAAAATAGAGCTTTTCCATAGGCTCATTAGAACCTTCAATCTGACTCCATTGTGTATGGTCTGGAACTGCCAAACGAAATTCATCCACTCTTTTTTGATAAACCAAGTCGTACAAAAAGGTGCGGTATTCCTCATTGGTCACTTCCGTTCTGGAAATGTAAAATGCCTGAATTGACAGCCCATTATGTTCACCATTTGGAATAAAAGACCAACTATCCTTGTCTTCTTTTAGGATTGACCGCAGCATCTTATTTTTGAAATCCTGCATTTCTTCAATCTCTTCTTCCGTAAGAACGGGAAGTTGATAATCCTTTTTCATTTCCTTTACCTTACTGGTATCCTTACTAGTTTCAGTGGGAGTAGGAAGTTCCAACGCAAAGGGCAAATCATACATAACACCAGCACAAATGGGTCCATCCAATTCTGAAGCCTTCCATGGAAGTGGCAAATTGATGATTTTTAAATCCAAGTGGTCAACCGTATGCTCAGCAAAATTTGCTGTATCCGTCTTTTCCTTTATTAATTCAGCTTTCTTTTGCGCTATTTCGGCAACTTGATCTGGAGTGTTTGGCTTTGCAGGTTCATTTTTACTCAAAAACCATACTCCCAAACCGATCGTAGCTACAGTTGAAAGTCCCAGCATCCATTTTCCCAAATTCAAGCCATTTTTTGGCATCATTGGTTGGACTCCAGCAGCTACATTCGCCTCAAACTGCAATTTTACTTCTTCAAAACTGTAGTTTTCATGGGCCTTTTTAGCCTTGCTGAACAAATCGTTTAATTCCTTTCCTCCTTCCATCTCAAAGTGTTTTTAATTGGGATTCATAGTTCATTTGAGCAGTCAAGGCTTCTCGGCCTCTCTTGAGTCTTTGTTTTACAGCACTTTCAGAACAATCCTGGATTTCAGCAATCTCTTTGATGCTGAACCCACTCAATTCAAACAATAAAATGCAGTCCTTTTGAGACTCTGGAAGCTGATCCAAACAGTGGTAAAGAAAATTCAAATCGGTTTGTGTCTGCGGATCGTGATGACTTCGTGGATGAGCTCCTCCTTCCTGAAAACGCTCTGTCTTTTTCTTTTGCTTGAAATTGGAAAGGACTCCTCTGGTTATTCCAAACAAAAAACCAAGGAAAGCCTTGTCATCGCGTAACTCCGCAAATTTTTCGTAGGCAATCAGAAGCACATCGTTGATTAAGTCCTTGTAGTCCATTCCGTCGTATACACGCGACTGGCAAAAACGGGTAAAACGCTCGTGCAAGGGCTCGTACAACTGAAGGAATCGATCTTGTTTTTCTTTACTCATTTTTACCTTGACCTTTTCTAGTAGGTGTGAAAGGAAACGGAAAAGTTACATGGATTTACCACATTTTTTATCCCACCCCAATGATATAAATATTCTCTATAGCCAATCGATTTTTACAATGTTTACTTATACAGGAATTATGAAGGGTTGGCTCAGATAATTGCTAATTTAAAGGGTCAATAAAAAATTAATTTCAATGAATACTACGAATAACGGAGCTGGAAAATGTCCAGTACACCACGGTGCCAATACCGAAAATCAAAACAATGTAATGGAATGGTGGCCAAAGGCACTCAATCTGGATATACTGCATCAGCACGACTCGAAAACCAACCCACTCGGTGAAAACTTCAATTACCGCGAAGAATTCAAAAAATTAGATCTAGAGGCTGTAAAAAAAGATTTGAAAGACCTCATGACCGACAGCCAAGATTGGTGGCCTGCCGATTGGGGACATTATGGTGGATTGATGATTCGCATGGCTTGGCACGCAGCAGGAACCTACCGAGTTGCAGATGGTAGAGGTGGTGGAGGAACAGGAAATCAGCGTTTTGCTCCCTTGAATAGTTGGCCCGACAATGGAAACCTCGACAAGGCTCGTCGCCTGTTATGGCCAATCAAAAAGAAATACGGAAACAAACTTTCTTGGGCCGATTTAATCATTTTGGCGGGCAACATGGCCTATGAATCCATGGGCTTTAAAACCTTTGGTTTTGCTGGTGGACGAGAAGATATTTGGCATCCAGAAAAAGACATTTATTGGGGTTCTGAGAAAGAATGGCTCGCGGCAACACACCATCGTTATGAAAATGACACAGACCGCGAATCGCTGGAGAATCCATTGGCGGCTGTTCAAATGGGGTTGATATACGTAAACCCAGAAGGAGTAGATGGAAAACCAGACCCATTGAAAACGGCAAAAGATGTCCGCTTGACCTTTGCACGTATGGCCATGAACGACGAAGAGACCTGTGCACTAACCGCTGGAGGACACACCGTAGGAAAGGCACATGGTAATGGTGACGCTGGAGCAATTGGCGCTAGTCCTGAAGGTGGAGAAATCCACCAGCAAGGTTTTGGCTGGCACAACCCGAAAGGAAATGGCTTTGGTCCGGATACGGTTACGAGTGGGCTTGAAGGAGCTTGGACAACAACACCCGATCGTTGGAACCATACCTATTTCCATTTGTTGTTGAACTACGAGTGGGAATTGAAGAAAAGCCCAGCCGGAGCTTGGCAATGGGAACCGATCAACATCAAGGAAGAAGACATGCCTGTGGATGCTCACGATCCGAGTGTTCGACGAAATCCGATCATGACCGATGCCGATATGGCCATGAAGATGGACCCGGAATATCGCAAAATTTCAGAGAAATTCTACAAAGATCCAGAATACTTCAAAGATACATTCGCTAGAGCTTGGTTTAAATTGACACATAGAGATATGGGACCAAACACGCGATATTTGGGAGCAGATGCACCTAAGGAAACACTCATTTGGCAAGACCCTGTCCCCCAACCTAAGTACGTACTTTCAACCCAGGATGTTGAAGATTTGAAAGGAAAATTACTGAACTGTGGCCTAACGAGTTCGGAACTTATTGCTACGGCTTGGGATAGTGCCCGTACGTTTAGAGGTTCCGATTTCAGAGGAGGTGCAAATGGAGCTCATATTCGTTTAAATCCACTCAAAAACTGGGAAGGGAACGAACCCGAAAGACTGCAAAAGGTATTGAATAAGTTGACCGAAATTCAAGCGAACTTCGGCAAGGAAGTCAGCATGGCCGATTTAATCGTATTAGGCGGAACAGCAGCGGTAGAAAAAGCTGCCAAGGATGCCGGATTCCAAGTAGAGGTGCCATTCAGTCCTGGTAGAGGCGATGCCACAGAGGACATGATGGATGCCGACTCGTTTGCCGTTTTGGAACCAGTCCACGATGCCTATCGAAATTGGTTGAAAAAAGAATATGCCGTTTCTCCAGAGGAATTGATGCTAGACAAGACCCAATTACTCGGTTTAACTGCTCCTGAAATGACCGTTTTGATTGGTGGTATGCGCGTTTTAGGGACCAATCACGGAGGGACAGCGCATGGCGTTTTCACCAACCAGGTTGGAATCTTGTCCAATGATTTCTTCGTGAATTTAACAGACATGAACTACTCATGGCGACCTCATGGAACCAATTTGTACTACCTGATCGATCGAAAAACCGGTGAAAAGAAGTGGACAGCAACCAGAGTGGACCTCGTTTTTGGTTCTAATTCAGTTTTGAGATCGTATGCTGAGGTATATGCGCAAGACGACAACAAGGAAAAATTCGTTCGCGACTTCATTCGAGCATGGACAAAGGTGATGAACCTAGATCGTTTTGATTTAGCCGTTTAATAAAATCATCCTTTTATACCCCAAGGCGGTCTTTTTTGATCGCCTTTCTTTTTATAAATTCACGGAGCAAAACTATGAAGACTATGGAGCAAGCCAACGAAATTATTGCTGCAATACTTTGCATTCTCGTGGGAACCTTCACCCTAGTAGCAAGTGTTTTTAATTGGGAGTTTTTCTTTCAAAGTCGCAGAGCAAAAATCTTCCTAACAATTTTTAGGAGAAAAGGTGCCCGGATTTTTTACTCAGCTCTCGGGGTATTGCTATTTTATGTGAGTTTTAAAATGTTAACCCAATAAAAATGACAAAACTTACAGCCGTACACCCCAAAATTCCGATGAGAGATAAAGCATTAACCCGAGCCTACTACATCGGTCAACTAGGTTTTGAAGAATTCGGCAAAGAAGATTACGAAGGCTACCTAATGATTAAGAAAGACGAAGTCGAAATCCATTTCTTCGAATACCCGGAGTTGGATCCAGAAGAAAACTATGGGGGACTTTATATTCGTGTAGACGATGTTGCTGCTTTTTACCAAGAACTTCAAGACCGAAATGTGGTTATTCACCCCAATGGTAGCTTGGATATAAAACCTTGGGGGCAAAAAGAGTTTTCTATTTTGGATCCCGACATGAACATCATCACCTTTGGGGAAAGCTTCTAAATAATCTAGCCCATTCGGCGTTAGTACCCCATGAAACACATCGCTACCCTTTTCTTATTGGTCCTTGGCGTTCATGCATCCGTGCATAGCCAAGAATATACCCAAGTAATTCTGCCCGAACGAGATACCATGAATTTCTACATCTCGGATGGCACGAGCGACACCTTGCATTATTTGTATCGCTTACCCGAAAATCAGCCCAAAGGAGCCTTGGTCATTTTTCCTTCTGGAGGAGAAAGAACAACAGCTGTTCCCGATCAAATTGATTTGGATGAACTGGCCAACGAGGCAGGTTTGGCTGTGTTTATTCCATCTTACAACTGGGGAACAGAAGCCAAAAGAGCCGAGGTCGACTTCTTGAATTCACTCTTCGAAGAATGGATAACCCGCTACCAAATTCCAGCTGATAAATTCATTTTAGGTGGTTTGTCAAATGGCGGCATGGTGAGTTTCCGTTACGCTGAAATAAGCGTTGCCCACCCTGAACTTTGTCGTATTCAACCCGCAGGCTTATTTGGATTGGACATGCCCGTGGATTTGATTTCACTCTACGCCTATTGTGACCGTGAAATCGAACGAAACTTTTCTGAGGCTGGAATGAATGAAGCCCGTTGGTTGAAAAGCAACTACGAACGTGCCTTTGGCGGAAGCCCTTCTTCACATCGCGAAAACTATGTGCAAAACTCCATATTCACCCATGATGAACCCCAAGGTGGAAATGCTCAATATTTGAAAGAGATGCCGCTGCTTGTTTTTACGGACTTGGATGTGGAGTGGTTGATAAACGAACGCCACCGTGATTTGTACGATTGGAATGGAACCAACCTCGTTGCCCTTGTCAACTCCCTCAAATTAATGGGAAACTCTAACGCCCACATAGAAATTTCGATGGGTAAAGGAATACGTCCAGACGGAATAAGACACCCCCACTCCTGGACTATCATGAATGGAGAACGCTGTATCCAATTTTGTCTACAAGCCTTACAATAAAGTGAACTTTTTAATTGTGACCTCTGTTTTGTTGACGAAGTGATTAACTTAGATCAACGAAGAAAACATTGCACCATGAAAAACAAAATCCTTGTAATAAGCTCCCTTTTCTTAAACTTTTGTTCTTTTTCTCAGGAAAAAAATGATGCAATTAATTTGAGAATTTCGGGCTTTGTCGATTTGTTTTATGTGTACGATTTTAACCGTCCCACTACCAATTACCGTCAGCCCTTCTTGTTCAATCACAATCGACACAATGAGGTGAACATGAATCTTGGTTTTCTGAAACTTTCAACGGAGAACAAAAGGTACAGAGCCAACCTTGCCTTGCAAGCAGGAACCTATGCCAACGATAATTATGCAGCAGAAGAAGGACTTTTGAGAAACGTTTACGAAGGAAATGCGGGAATCGCCTTAGATAAGCAATCGAAATGGTGGTTGGATGCTGGGATATTTTCCTCTCATCTCGGATTTGAAAGCCCAAAATCAACAGAGAACATGACGCTCACGCGCTCCTTGATGGCCGAGAGTTCCCCTTACTTTTTGAGTGGAGCTAAGTTGACTTATTCGCCCAACGAAAAATGGGAATTTACCGCCCTGGCAGTGAACGGTTGGCAACGAATTACACGACAAAAAGGAAACTCCGCTCCTGCTATAGGAACTCAGGTTCAGTATACTATTGAAAACAAATTGAAAGTAAATTGGAGCACTTATATAGGCAGCGAATACCCTGATTTTCAGAGACGCATGCGATATTTTAGCGACCTGTGGTTGCAATACGAATGCAACAAGCATTTTTCCTTCATTGCAGGCCTAGATTATGGAATGGAACAAGCGGCCAAGCACAGTTCGGTTTATTTCGAGTGGTTTGCCCCCATCGTCATTGCCCAATACAAAATCAACGATAAATGGGCCGTTGCAGGAAGATATGAGTACTATGATGATGCCAATAACGTGATTGTACCCACAATTTTCTCCAATGGATTCCAGACTCAAGGCTACTCCATGAACATTGATTATTCACCAGCCAAGAATGTCAAACTACGTGTGGAAGGAAGAGCTTTGAATAGTCGTGACTTCAATTTTGTGGCTAACCCTTACGTTTATCGCGACAACTTCATTCTAGCATCGTCTATAGCCGTCAACTTTTAAGTAAGTTAAGAAGCAAGGAGATTTGCCCTAAGTGATAATAGGAATGCTCAATTTGAGCCTCCAAATTCCGTTGAAGTGAACCGTATTCTGCCTTAAAGAAAGGAGCTTCCAATTCCTCGTGTGTGAAGGTTTTTACCACTTCCACGAAACGGTGCGAATTCTTGACAAACTGAAGTTTTCTCCTCCCCCATTCTTCTTCAGTTCGCGCTTTGTCAAATGAAAAGCTTTTGGAATCGCTGATAGTCAACTCACCTTTTTCAAAGGCCTCCAAAATTCCTTCGATGTAATACCCAACGTGAAAATGAAGTGCTTCAATTGTATTGTGGTTCCCCATTTTCCGCTGTGCCAAATGGATGTCTACTCCTTCCAATAGTTCTTTAAAATTGGTATTTGCTATCCATTTTCCATCTAGCAACACCTCTTGTATTCGCTTGGCAATTTCGAAACTTAACATTGTTCTTCTTTTTTCTTGAAGGTAAGAATGTTTCTACTTTCCATTTTTCTCCTCTATTTTTTTCCATTTTTACAGTTCTAAAAAAAGCAAATGAAATTTATGAAAACGGCTTTTCTATTCACTCAATTGACCTCATCTTTCTGCTGGATTGTTCTCTTGTGCATGGTCACCTCCTGCACCGAAGAAATCAAACCACCCGTATTGGTGGACATCCCTCAACACGCCATGGATCTGGCGAAATACGAGGCTCACTCTCGCAAACAAATTCAAGAAATAAAAGTGGATTTGGGGCTAAAAAACATAGCTCCAGTTAGAGGCTTGGATCAATTGAGCTACATCACCCTACCAATTGTGAATAGCATTGGGTTTGGCCAGTCAATTTTCCATGACGATGCGGATTTGGAGCAGTTTGAAAGTAGAATTCAACAAATACTCACCGAAACCAAACTTGGTCTTCTCGCTGGCAGTTGCCTTAACGACAAAGAACTAACGTTCTATGTATATACGAGCGACAAGTCCGCCTGGCGAAGAGAAATAGAAAAAATTCAGGCAGAATTTCCCCAAAGTGGATTGACGGAAATAACCAAAGAAGACCGAGGTTGGCAAGGTTATTACAACTTTCTAATGCCGAGCGAAAATCAATCTTGGGTGATTCATAACGACCGCAAAAAAAGAGACTTGATAAATCAGGGGGTGAGTTTAGATCAAGCGCAAAAAATCAGACATGTCTTTTATTTCAGAACCACCTATAATCGAGATCGTACCTATCACGACCTCATGAACAAGGGCTACCAACTCATCTCCAATACCAAGGAAACCGGTAATAAAAAACACCCTTTCTACCTCGAAGTGCGGCAAACGACTCATCTTGATACAGAGGAATTTGATCAAGAAATACTTTACCTATGGGAACTTTCCAAAAGAAGGTACTCATTGTATCAAGGATGGGAAGTGGAGATGGGATCGACTCAATAGTAGCGGTGTAAAATATCTGTTTTTTTGTTAAAAACCGTATGGTCGCATGTGTACCACCTCGATTGTAAAAGTCGGATCAGGCGTACAATTCACTCATTTGTGCGTGATTTCTAACGCCATTTAAAAGTAAAACTTTGGAAAAAAGAGAAAGCCCATTGGCTGGCAACGCAACAGGCTTTAACTCGACAAGTTTAGGTCATGTATTTTCAACGAATTCGCCTTTAGGCTAGACTTTTTTGTTTTCAAGCAGGTAGTTTAGTCCAGCATTGACTAGTCAAGCTTTGAATATCGATACAAACGTAAACTCTGAAACAAATATCTCGAAACCGCCACTAATTTGCTAATCGAAGCATAATAATTATTTCAAATTACTCCTTTAGGAGTATTGAAGAGATGGCAGCAAATAGATTTTACATGGAATGGTAAAGACTCACCAATTGTGCTGTGTTTCGTACCCCCAGCTTGCGTAAGATATTGGCCCGATGTGTCTTTACCGTAAATGGGCTAATGAAATGGACATCTGCAATTTGCTCGTTGGTCATTCCTTCAATAATCGATTTTAACACTTGCAACTCCCTTTTCGAAATATTGAATTCTGTAGACATCAGTCTTTCGTCTCGGGTTTGGTTGGTCGGAATGCTTTTTACTTGCTTGGAAACTTCATTCGGACTACAATCAACGATGGTTTGAACCAATTTTTCGATATCCTCCCCCTTAAAAACATAACAATCAGCGCCGGCCTCCTCTGCTTTTGCAATCGTTTTGGCATCCGTTAACATGGAAAGTATGATGATCTTCGATTTGGGGTAACGCTCTTTTAAGTTTGCAGTGAGTTTGATTCCGTCTACCTTGGGAATTTGGACATCCATCAGGACAACATCTACCCGATTGCGATCCATGAAGTCGAACAAACGATCGCCGTTTTGAAAAGTAGATACTACTGAAATGAAAGGATAGCGATTCAAAATCGCCTCTAAAGATTGGCTAAAAATAAGGTGGTCATCAACAATGATTACGCGGCTTGCGTTCAGATTTGACATATTGAAGTTAAAATTTCTGCTTTTGTTCTAATTAAATTGCATTTTAGAATCACCCCTTTAAAGCATTTCTGTCTTTTTCGAAACTTTGCTACCTCCAATTCAATTCTTGTCACGCTTGTAAAGCAAACCTTAATTGGAAGAGCTCAATTGTAGACCAAGACAAGTATTCAACGAATTTCCATCGTCCAATTTTGGCATTATTTCATTCTAATCTGCATTTTCAAATGTAGAAGCCTTAATGCATCTATTTTTACTCCTTTAGGAGTATTTTTTGTAAGCAATCATTCGTCAAACCGTCTGTTAGGGCGACTCTTCAGCATAATGTTGTGTTAATATACTTGTTTTGCATAGCTTCTGGAGTGACTTCCGAATAGTTTTTCTAAAAAAACCACCATGAATTAGCGAATGGCGGCGCTTTTTTGCTGAATTGGATTTTCTTTTTGCAGTCTTTTTCAGTTAGTGTGTTCCCCCTTGCTTTCAACTAAGCGTGGACCTTTTAAACGAAAAAAACCAGAATAATACTCCTTCTCCACCTCAAACTCATACATCCGCAGCTCTTCCACTATTTCCCATTCTCCCTCCCAAGCTTCTTCCTTTTCTTGCCATGTACCTTTAAAATTGACTCTATGTCCTGGCTTCGACAAGTCTACCTGTACCAAATTATCACCTTGGGTATCATCAAAATCAAACTGACAAGGATAATGAAACTGAAAAAAGAGTTGATGCGAACCTACCCTTCCTCTTACGGGAATCAATCGAGAGGTGTGCGAATAAAACTCCTCATCCCAGGCTTCACCGTGTAAATGACCTTCTTGGTCCACCTCTATTTCCATACTAAAAGCGAAGGGCTTGTCTTCTCCATTCTCATCAAGATCTATGAAAAATCCGCGAAAGGGATGTTGAAGGTGTTTTGTCATGTGTACAACCGAATAAAAACCGAAGATACAAGAGAACCCTCTAATCTTCGCACGTGAAACTTTATGAATCTCTTATTAAGTAAGCTTGCAAATACTCTTTTAGTAGTACCCTTTTTAAAAAGGCAGCCTCTATTTTTGAACAAGAGCTACAACATGAAACCAAATATTTACAAAAAAAGGAAAGAGTTTGTGAATGATTTCAGTGTTTCGGGCAACACTCTACTACACCACATCGCCCGATATGCTGTGCAGCACAACAAGCAACAACAATTTTTCAAAATGCTGGAAGATCAAATGAGGGGGGGAGTACCTAACTTTTTTACTGCTCAACAAGAAAAAAATTTTGGGCTGTTACTTTTTCATCGTCTCTAGCAATTTTCAATGTGAAAAATGTAAAGCGAATTTGATACATTCTTTTTAATTAGATCAATTGCTTCGATAATCTTTTATTCCCATAATCACGAAAGAAGGACGGTTTTGAATGTAGGAAGTAAACCTTTGATCAAATACACGAAATCAAGATGTTTATTTTTTGAACCCCTTACTGCAGTTGGTCTACAGCGATTTTTGGTGCGCCCAAACTTTTAGTTGAACCAGTGCCCCAAATATCACACCTTTTAAATGTTCTTTTTTGGGTCGTTTTGAGGGGATATTAAAAGAAAAACCCCAAAAAAACGGGTGTTTTTTGGGGTTTTGATTCTTTTTTTTCTGTTGGTGCGGAGAGTGAGGGATTAGCTGCACTGCTCTCACAGTCTCACGACTGTTCGGGTCGAACCCAAGGGTTCTAATCTCTCACTAAATTTCTATTCTTTCAGAAAATTTGGGTCAAAAAAAAATCGAGCTCTTAAAACTCGATTTTTTGTGGCGGAGAGTGAGGGATTTCCTTCCCTAACGTTTTTATTACATTTTGAGCGCATTTCACATGCATAATTCATCGCATTTTGTATGCCTACTGTTCCGAATTGGTCCCGTTATCAATCTCTTTTTTCTGATACGTAGCCACCTCTTCCTGCAATACGATGATGCGTTCTTGCATTTCATTTTGCTTTTCCAGTAGATCATAGTATTTCTGTTTCCAGTTGGTACCAGGATTCTGGTTCATACCCAATTCATTGGCCTTAAACATACTCGGAAACAATTCTTCCAAGTCCAGATTCGCAGCCATGCCGATCTGACGGATTTTATGTTTGGATAGATTCTCGTTTTTCAACCAACGAAACAACGTCGCACGGTCTATTTCCAGAATATCGGCAATATCCTCCTGTAGAATGTTTTTTTCTTTCAACTTATCCTTTAGGACTTGGCCTTTATGTATTTCATTTTTCGACATGCTACAAAGATATTGCAAGCATCGTGCCTAATATGTTGCATTCAATATGCAATTACATTGCAAACGTGTTGCATTTTGCAACATTAGATTTATATTTGTACAAATCAATCCAATTAACAATGGCAGAATTAAACGAAAAAGAGCTCCTGCAGCTCAAGAACCGATTGCCCAGAGCATTCGCTAAAAAAATCCAAGACAAGTACCAGGAAGAATTTGGTCGATCTATCCGAAAATCAAGTGTGTATCGTGGTCTAGCTTACAAAACGCGTTCTAATAACATCATCGAAATAGCCCTCATGATTGTGGAAGAAGAGCAAGAAAAGCAACAAAAAATCAAGAAAGTATTGAGCGAAATACGCAAATAATCACCAGCAGCAAAAAAAAATACATTATGAAGTTCAAGCACATCTTCTTCGCTGGTCCACAAGACGAGATCGAGCGAGTAAACCCTTTCCGATATGGAGAAGATCCAGTCGAGTCTATCCTCAAGCAAAACCCTTCCTCTCTCAAAATAAACATCCGTGAATTAATGAAATGTGATCTGCTAGTTACGGTCAACGATTGGGAAACCAACCAAGACACTTGCCAATTAGTAAACGTGGCACGCATAGCAGGAATAGAAGTATTGCACATTCAAAGATTCATCGAACATGTTAATCAGTAAAAAAACAATCGAAGAGGTAGAAAACCTACCCCTCTCCACTGTAATCGGCAAATACGTCGAACTCAAAAAAAGCGGAAGCGGCTACAGCGGCCTTTCTCCTTTTACCGAAGAAAAAACACCCAGTTTCCATGTAAGCGATTCCAAATCACTCTGGAAATGCTTCTCAAGCGGTAAAGGTGGAAACAACCCCATTACATTCGTGATGGAAGTCAAAACCTTGGATTTTCCCGAGGCGGTAAAAGAGATTGCTGGGCAATTCAACATTCTACTCGAATACGACGATTCCAAAAGTGCCAAAGAGTTCATTCGCCAGCAGCAGAAAAAAGCCGAAATAAACGACATCAACCAAAGTGCGCTGGAATATTTCATTGTGCATCGAGATGAAATGCCAGCAGAACACATTCGCATGTCTGAGGCTACACTCGAAGAAATGTCCATTGGGTTTGCACCACAAACCAAAGATGGACTCTTCACATGGCTCAAAAACAAAGGCTACTCCCGAGAAGCCTGCTTCGAGTCTGGACTTGTCTCTCAAAACAAAATGGGGCAGTCTTACGATACCTTTCAAGGAAGAGTCATTTTTCCAGTTTACGACCGCAACGGCAAACTGAACGGATTCACCGGTAAAAGAGTGGACGGGCAAAAAGAATTCAAGTACCTCAATTCCAAAGACTCCGCAGCCTTTAATAAGAGTAAGGCCTTGTTAGGCATTCATCTCGCCAAGGCTGAAATGAAGGGCAGAGACGAGGTTATAGTTGTGGAAGGAAACTACGATGTATCAGCCTGTAGAGATCAAAACCTGAACCACGTAGTGGCACCACTCGGTACAGCATTTACCGAAGATCACATCGAGGAAATAATGAAGTATACCAAAAACTTCATCCTGTTTCGAGACAACGACAAAGCTGGCCTTGCCAAAATAGAGCGCGACACCATTTCCATTCTAGAAAAAGGAGGAACCGTACGCCTGGTAATACCTTCCGAAGAAGGCCAAGACCCTTGGGATATGATTCATCAATGTGAAGTAGACTTCAAGGATCAATTCAAATCTTTTCAAATAGACGCGGTCAACTACCTTGCCGAAGATTATTTCAAAGATGCCACAACCGACATAGAGAAAACCAAGGCCTTGAGCAATCTTTCCAAACTGCTCGCTTCCGTTTCCGACCATCGCTTGCGCAAAACTTACATTCAGAGTTTTGCTAAAACGCACAAAATCGATAAATCCACTGTAGAGCAAGATGTGAAGGTCGAGATTCTTTCCAGAAAAGAACCCGAAGAAGACGAAACACCAGATGGTTATCGATTACCTAGCTTTCTATCAAAGGAGGATATGGCGGAGTGGAATGAGTTTGGTTTTTTTCCAGACCGAAACATCAAAAAAATCGGATACTATTTTGGAGGAGCCAACTACTCTTTAGAGCGAATAACGAACTTCCTTATCATACCGCTGTTCCAAATCAAATCCTATGATGATAGTTCTCGTATCATGCAGATTGATAACGGGGTAAAGCAGGTAATGCTCCAAGTGCCTAACAAAGCTTTTTCCAGCGTCAACTATTTTGAAGAAATCGTGGCCAATTTCGGAAACTTCCGATTCGACGGAACAAAAAAACACCTCAACAAAATCAGAGCGAAAATATTTCCACGATTCGAATTTTGTGATCAGATCCAAACCCTTGGTTGGAACAAAAATGGCTTTTATGCCTTTGCTAATGGAATAGCAGAAAGAAAGTTCATCCCCGTTGATCCAAACGGAATAGTACGCCATGCGGATAACAATTATTTTCTACCAGCCTATTCTAAAATAGCCGAATTATTAACGGATGAAGATGATGTATACGAAGTTGATAAACAATTCACCTTTAAAGGAAGTAAAGTATCATTTTCAGAATGGGCCAAACAATTCGATGCGGTCTTCGCTGATCATAATAATGGAAAAATTGCAATTCTTTTTCTTCTCGCATCGTTGTTCAGAGACTTAATTTTTAAAATGAACCAGGGAAGCTTCCCTTTACTATATGGTTTTGGAACAGTCGAAACGGGAAAGTCAAGTTGTGCAAGGTCGATCAGTAAAGTGTTTTACTCCCAAACCGCCCCTTTGATGCTTCCCACCTCCACGAGAATCGCAATTGCTAGAAAATTAGCAAGAGTTAGAAACTCCATCGTGTGGCTAGATGAGTATGACAATAATTTGGACAAAGACAAGTTCGACCTTTTAAAAAACTCTTTTGATGGTGGTGGTAGAGAAACCGGAAATATTAAAAGTAAATACTCAACAGACAATACAAAACCAAACTCCTCCATCTTCAGCACAGGCCAATACCTGCCCACTAGAGATGATAACTCACTGCTCACCCGTATGATCGTTCTGAATTTCACCAAGAAGTCTGCTGAGTTTACTATGAAGGAAAAAACCCTTTACACCGATTTGATTAAAATGGAGGATAACGGGCTGAGTAATATACTGGTTGAAGCATTGCAGTTTAGGGATGTTGTTGAAGATGAGTTTGAAAAAACACTTTTTCGAACAGAATCGGATTTGAAGATGAAGTTACAAGGCAAGGAACCTAATGGACGTATATTGACCAATGCAGCAATCCTCCTATCCATGCATCGAATTTTCGAAGAAAGGTTAAATCTTCCCTTCAATTATGAAACCATCGAAGAAGTATTAAGTTCAATAGTCATCCATCAGTCCGAACAAGTAGTAGATAGCAACATATTGGCCAACTACTGGAAAATGATGGAATACCTATACGAGCAGCAATACATTCAAGAAAACAAAGACTTCAAAATTGAAACTAAACACACCGTCAGAATCAGGGTCTCCAGAGACGAAATCAAGGATATTACCTTCGATAAACCCACCAAGTTACTCTTCATCCGCTTTGCCAAGATACACCCCCTCTACTTGGAAAATCACCGCAAGCAACATGGCGAAAATGGGCAGGGCGAAACCATCATCAAGAATTACATGAAGTCTCAAAAATACTTTGTGGGCAACGCTCCAGCGGTAGATTTCGAAGGCAAACAAACGAGCGCGTATGTATTCGACTACGATGCGATCGGTATCAATCTGGAGCCATTCAACTACCGCAAGGTGGAAGATGAAAAACCACAACATGCCACACCAGCAACCGACGACTTACCATTTTAGGAGCCATGGAAACAAAAACCGAAATTTTCAGTAAAGCATTAATCCAAGACCTTTTTTAGTTGAAAGAAGACCTTAATAACTATAACGAATATGGATATCTGGAACAGCGCTTAATTCTCATGCCGCGCAAGGTTATTGAGCACCAAGTCAATAAAACCTTCAATTCGGCCGATCAACTGATCACTAGCCTACGCTTAAAACAACCGCACAAAACGGCAGTATATCAACTTTTAGAACTAATAAAGACCCAAACTATGAACATCGAAAGAACGGTCATCACCTTCGCAAAAAACAACGACTTGCAACAGCTAAAAGCAAACCTCAATCATCTGCTACTCGACTACGCTACCAAAAACCCCGAACACTACCGTGAGTGCCTCATGGAAGACATGCAAGAACTCACCGAGTTTCTCGATAAACTCCACGCCATTGTGCTAGCTGGAGGCAAGTAAAAAACACACCAAGGCGGTTCATCTGAATCGCCTTTTTTCATCTTGTTACTGTCCTTTTCTACCCTACTCCATAGCGCCACCTTTGCTACTATGATCATCGACTGGAGTAAGTACGACGAAGACAAGGCCGAAGAAATAGCCAACCGCTTTGGTAAGGCCACCTTGGAGCAAATGACCAAGAACCTTACCTCATTTGGTTTGGTCCGTTCGGG
>JAOASF010000216.1 GCA_025210175.1 Crocinitomicaceae bacterium
ATATTGTATTGTAAGCTTTCCGATGAATGTTACCTGCAATGCTCAATTGGAACGCAATGTCGAAGTAAATTACAGCCTTCATTTGGTTACTTACACTATCACCACAAATACGTGCAGTGATTGTACAGATAAGTATACCGTTGCTAATATGGTTCTAGTTCCCGTATTTCCAGAGAATTTTAAAGTGCGCTATAAACGGATTGATAATGAGGTTGATTAACCTTCAAGAAATAAAAAAAGGAGCCCGAAAGCTCCTTTTTTATTGTGATTAATATCGTTTATCTTGATGCTAAATCTGAATTTTCAACCTCTTGATTGTCTACATTACTATATGCATCGCAGTGTGCTCCAGATGCTGAACCACAAGCTACCAATACCATTGAAGAAATCATTCCTACCAACATCCACACAGCTACTCTTTTCATATACTTTGTTTTTAAATCTAGTTATTAATGGGCTTTCAAATGTACTATTTAATACGTGAAATTCATACTTTTATTGCTATCGCCACGTTAATAGTGTCCCTCTGTATATTTAACGCATAAATTTAATGAAGGTTTTCCTCATCTTAATTTTTTCGTTCTTTTTTTTAGAAGCCTACACCCAGGATGAGTTCGTTATTCACTACAAAGGGGATGATTTTAAGGAGGTGAAAAAAAACTTGAGGACTACTTTTAGGGATTCGTTTGAATTGCGAACTTATTCGAATGATTTGATCAGCCTAGCGAGAAAAAAAGGCTATGCCTTGGCTAGTTGGAAAAGCGATTTCAAGGAGGATACAGTGGTGGTTGATTTGTTTCTAGGACAACTATTCAAGGATATTTACTTAAGTGTGCCCGAGGAAGAAAGATTTTTCATTGCCAAGTCCATTTCACAACGAGAAAAACTCTTGCTCAAACTTCCTTTTTCTGCAGAAGGGTATAGCAAAAGTATAGCCCAAATTCAGAGAGCTTATCTCAACGACGGTTTTCCTTTCGCAAAAGTCGAAGTAAGGGTTGATAGTGTGCGAATCAATGATTTGTTTGCCCATGTTGATATTCAAAAGGGGAGGGCATATACCTGGAAGGAGGTGCACGTTAAAGGAGATTCGAATATACGTAGTGCCCTGTTGCAAAACCTGTTAGACATACGCGAAGGAGAGATCTACCGGGAACTTCAATTTGAAGAAATTTCACAAAAAATTGCTCAAGTTCCCTACCTCCAAGAAGTGAAACCAGCCGAGTTGCTTTTTACACCTGAAGGGGTTGAGTTGTTTGTTTATGTAAAGGTAGTTCCTCTAAGCTCGTTGAATGGTTTTTTGGGCTTGCAGCCCACACCGGATAATACTGGTTATAAATTGGCAGGTGATATTAATTTGAAATTGTTGAATGTCTTTCACAAAGGGGAAGGTTTAACGCTGAATTGGCGAAACTTGCAAGGAATAACCCAACAGTTCAACACACAGTTAACCCTTCCATTTTTATTCAAAACCCCCTTTGGTGTGGATGGCAAGTTTTATCTGTACAAAAGAGATTCCTCTTTTCTAGATGTACAGAGTCGTTTGGCGATCGATTATTCCTTTACGGGAAATACCAAGGCCTTCTTTTTTTATCAAAGGAAAAGCTCAAACGTTTTGAGTGCTGGAAAGAATAGTGCGACCTATTCCAATTTAGCCAACGTGTCTTCGAATAATTATGGTTTGGGTTTCGAAAGGGTTGCTTTAGACTATAGTCCCAATCCTCGAAAAGGCTACTTGATTTCTTTGTCGGCGAGTGTTGGGCAGCGAACCACACAGGTAAGCGATACCAGCGATCGGAATCAAAACCTTCAGTTGAACGGTGAATCGGTTTTTGAATGGTATCTACCGATTGCAAAACGAAATGTCTTGTTCTTTGGGAATAAGTCATGGACGCTTAACACTACGCCGCTGTATCAGAATGAAATTTTGCGCTTTGGTGGGTTACTCTGGCAAAGAGGGTTCAACGAAGACGACTTTTTTGGTTCCACAGTGAGCACTTTTTCTTTTGAGTATCGTTATCTCTTTGATAAGAACTCGAGAGTCTTTGTTTTCGGTGATTTAACCTGGTACGAAAACAATGCGACTACTTATATGAACGATCTTCCCTTCGGATTTGGGGCCGGTTTCGCGTTTGGTACCGAAATAGGGACTTTTAGTCTGATTTATGCAATCGGGAGTCAGCGCGGAAACCCAATTTTAGTGCAAAACGGCCGAATTCATTTCGGTTATATTGCCTACTTTTAAAACAAAGAATTCAACATGATTTACGCACTTTTTGGAGCTATACTTTCTACTGTTATTTTGGCAATCTTGGGCTTTCAAGCCAAGAAAAAGGTAGAAGAAAACAGGCGTGAGATAGAGCAGAATCTGCTAACCATTAAAGGGCTGACTACCGAGTTGAATGAGGCCAAAATGCTCGTTGTGAAAAGAGAGTCTGAGCTTGAAGTGACCAAGCGACAAGTCCAAGAAGCTCAAAAGCAACACCTTGAGCAAAAAGAAACCCTGACCAAACAATTGGAATTGATGGGGAAGGATTTTATTTCGCAAGGGTCGAAGATGTTGAAAAGTGAAAATGAACAACAACTAGCGCAACTACTTAGCCCATTCAAGGAAAAACTCGAAAAGTTTGAAAAGGACGTGAAAGAATCTCACCTTCATTCGGAGAAGAATTTTAGCAACTTAGAGGGGATTATTAAACTACTGACGCAAAAGCACGATGACATGCATTCCACAGCTCAAAACTTGGTGGATGCCCTTCGAGGTGAAAATAAAATGCAGGGTAACTGGGGTGAAATGGCCTTGGAAAGAATTTTGGAGATTTCGGGCTTGCAAAAGGGAGAGGAATATTTTACACAGGGTGGATTCAGGGATGAGGAAAACCGTTTGTTCAAACCAGATGTAATCATTCAGATGCCCGATAACAAACAGCTTATCATCGACTCCAAAGTTTCTTTGAAGGCCTTCGAAACCTATATCAATGAAGAGGATGAATCCATTAAAGAAGGAGCCTTAAAAAATCATATTACCTCGCTCAAGGCGCACATAAAGGGATTATCGGATAAGAACTATACCGATTTGCCAGACGTCCATACCGTGGAGTTTGTATTGATGTTTATCCCTCTAGAATCTTCGGTGGCTTTGGCTGTAAAAGAGGAACCTGGTTTATATGAGTTTGCCCTCGAAAGAAAAATTGTACTAGTTACTCCCTCCACTCTTCTGGCAACACTCAAAACCGTTGGTAGCATCTGGAAATACGAGCGTCAGAACAGAAATGCTCTGGAAATAGCGGATCAAGCAGGGAAACTGTATGACAAATTTGTGGGCTTTTTGGCCGATATGGAAAAAATAAAAACCAAGCAATTGGAAGCTGTTAAGGCGCAAGAAGACGCCATGAACAAATTGGTCGACGGGAAAGGAAACTTGGTGGTTCGAGCCGAGAAGCTGAGAGAACTCGGCGTAAAATCGAAAAAGAACATCGATTCAAAATACTTGGATCAGATTGGTGGCGATGAATAAACTTTTAGCCAGCATAGGGATTTTTTCTCTTTTGGCTTGTACGAGTACGCAGCAGGTGGGTTATGAACCCTATTCCCCCTCCAAAAGAAGCAAGGCTAAGCAGGTTTTTGACTTACCGGTAGAAAAGGCCATTGTCCAACAGCAGGATACGCTTTGGCTCTTATTGAATTTGCAAGGAAGTTCGTTTTTAAACAAAGAAGACGCGCAACGCAAATGTGAAATTCATCTTGCTTTTTTCAACAGTCAGTTTTCTAGAAAATGCAGAAGTGAGATGGATACTAGTCTGCATTTCAAAAGGGAAGATATTTTCGATTTCAAAGTGGCCATTCCTGAGATGGATGGAGATGTTTTTTATCGACTAACAGTTACAGATGTACATCGCAATGTGTATCATTATTCGGATGGTTATGTGTTGGGCAGACAGGAAGAAGCTGCTTCGCCTTTTGTTCTTCAGACGAAAGGCACATGGCAAACAAGGGGAATTAGAAAAAGTCCAGAGGATAGTCTCCTTTTTTTCATAAGCAAAGATTCATTTGCTATCGAACGTTTTCCGCTGAATTGTAACGCGCTGCCTAACACAGATGATATGCTTCGACCAAAGGTTTTGAAGGCAGATTCCCTCTTTTATTTGAAAACTTCATCGGCTGTTGAAGATCTGAAGTTTTCGTCGGGATACTATTACCGTGTAAAAACGATGGAAGGGAACTTTTGCTTTGGCTGGTCTCAATGTTATTCTAACAATGACTTCAATGCGATCAATTACTTGAGAGATGCAAACGAACGGGCCAATGTCGACTTTATCAAGTACCAAAAATTCTGGTTCGACCTTGCCAAGGGAGATGCCTTTGAAAAGGATCGGTTACTAGCTGAGTTTGAGAAAAGAAAACAGTGGTGCAATAGCCAGTTTACAAGTTATGTTGATGGATGGAAAACGCACAGAGGGTGGGTTTATATCGTTCTTGGTCCTCCTAACAGAATAGAAACCAGTTTGGATTCGGAGAGGTGGTTCTATAACTTTTCGCCAACCGAGGATGGTGTATTGATTTTCTTGAAAAATCCACAGGGCTTACATCCCAATGATTATATTCTAGATTGGAAACAAGTAACTCGCTACGAAATTGAAAAAGGAATCAGAAAATGGCTCACTGGTGCGATTAATACTGGCTATTGATTTTGCATGGAAGCTTTAATTTCTTTCATGAATTCTGAAGCGTATACGAAATCAATGATCTCTTGATTGTCGGTTTTAATGATGCTGTTTTTATCGCCCGTCCACCAGTTTCTTCCTTGGTGGATGAAGTTGATGTTATCACCAATTTCAATTACTGAATTCATGTCGTGTGTAATGACAACGGTAGTGATGTCTAATTCGTAAGTAATTTCACGTATCAAGTTGTCAATTACAATGGAAGTCTGTGGGTCGAGTCCTGAGTTGGGCTCATCGCAAAAAAGATATTTGGGATTCATGGCGATGGCTCTCGCAATGGCCACACGCTTCATCATTCCACCAGAACACTCTGAAGGAAATAGTTTGTTTCGGCCATTTAGATTCACGCGATCCAAGCAGAAATCAACCCGCTCCTGCATTTCTTTTTTGGTCATTTTGGAAAACATGGTCAAAGGGAACCGAATGTTGTCTTCTACTGTCATGAAGTCAAACAATGCAGAGCCTTGAAAGAGCATGCCAATTTCCTTGCGTAGCTCCTTTCTTTCTAAGCGGTTCATCTTGGTAAAACTTCTACCGTCAAATAGGACATCTCCAGTGTCTGGTTCGAATAAACCGACAATGCATTTGGTTAATACCGACTTCCCTTGTCCCGATTGACCAATGATCAGATTTACTCGTCCTGTATCAAACTTGGCGTCTATATCAAACAAGATTTGACGGTCTCCGAAACTTTTATTTAACCCAACAATTTCAATCATTACAACAAAATCATTTGGGTTAAGAAGAAATTGCAAATTAGGATTACAATGCTACTGCTTACAACAGCTTGAGTGGAAGATCGTCCCACATCGAGAGCACCTCCAGAAGTATAATACCCGTAAAAAGAGGAGACAGAAACAATGATAAACCCAAAGGTCACCGATTTTACAAGGGCGTATATGATATTGCCGAACTCAAAGAAGGAACGAAGTCCATAAACATAGGTTTCGGTGGAGGACAAGCCGGACATAACGACGGACAACCAACCACCAATTAAACTAAGACCTATTGAAAAGACCAGTAATAAGGGGAAGAACAAAACGGCACCCAAAATTTTAGGTAAAACCAAAAAGGCTAGAGAGTTTACTCCCATTATTTCGAGTGCGTCAATTTGCTCTGTTACCCGCATGGTTCCTATTTCGGAAGCAATGTTGGAGCCTACCTTTCCGGCTAAAATCAAAGAAATGATCGTTGGCGAAAATTCCAAAATAGTACTCGAACGAGTGATGTATCCAATGGTGTATTCAGGAAGCAAAGGTGAGTCCATATTGGAAGCCGTTTGCAGTGCGATTACTCCTCCCATAAAGGTAGAAAGCAAGGCCACTATAGGAATGGATTTGATGCCAATCAATTCGATTTCATCGAAAACACGCTTTCTAAAAACCTTGGCTTTTTCAGGTTTAGAGAATACGATAAAGAGCATGTTGAAATACTTGCCTATGTTGGAAATCATGTTCATCCGGGGCTAAAGTTAGTTCTTATTTCGAAGTTGTTGAAAACGAGGCGTCAACTTTTCTACCACCTTTCTGTGTATAACTCTATTTTTGGGATGTGGTAGCAAATGATCGAAAAGAAAAGCAACTGACAATGCTCAGGAAGTACCTTCCGGCTGGGGTTGAAGAGTTGATTTGGTCGTGGATCACCCGTTTTCCATTAGATTATAAAATTGTTCCTCCCCGAAAAACCAAGTTGGGAGATTTTCGCTTTGTGGGAAAGAACAACCGACCCATGATTACCATAAATGGGGACTTGAACAAGTACAGCTTTTTGATAACCACTGTTCACGAATTGGCCCATTTTTATGCTTTTGAAGAATATGGGAAAAGAATTTCGGCTCACGGTAAAGAGTGGCAAGCGGTGTATAAGCGAATGATGAAACCTGTGCTGGATTTGAATTTGTTGCCCAAGGATGTTGAAACGGCTTTGGTGAATTCCTTGGTAAATGTAAAAGCGAGCAGCTGTTCAGACCCCAATCTGTTTCGGGTGCTTAAAAACTATGACCGCCATCAAGTGGGACGCTTTCTAGACGAAATTCCGAACGGTAAGCAGTTCCGATTTCAGGATCGCGTATTTAAAAAGATTTCGAAACGAAGAACCCGAATTGAATGTCTGGAGGTCGCTACTAACAAGAAATATTTAATATCTGGCATAGCTGAGGTTGAAGAAATCTGATTCTTGTCCTAAATTTGTCCCCAAACATTTTTTTATGAAAGACAACTATTGTGTAATCATGGCTGGAGGTATTGGAAGCCGCTTTTGGCCGATGTCGACTCCTGAAAGACCGAAGCAGTTTTTGGACGTCCTTGGTACCGGCAAATCACTGTTGCGCATGACCTTCGAACGCCTCTTGTCTATTTGTCCTTCTGAAAATGTTTACATCCTAACCAATGCGGGGTATGCGTCTTTGGTAAAAGAACAACTTCCAGAATTGGAGATGGATCAAATTTTGTGTGAGCCCATGCGTAAGAATACAGCTCCTTGTATTGCTTATGCAGCCGGAAAAATATATGCAAAGAATCCAAATGCGAAAATGGTTGTGGCGCCATCCGATCATTTGATCATGAACGAAAAGGCCTTCGCTGACAACATTCAAACAGCACTTGTTTCTGCTGAATCAGGAAACATTGCCACACTTGGTATTGCGCCTACCAGACCGGATACAGGATATGGCTACATCGAGTTTTCCGCGGAAGCTATTTCGAACAAGGGGGGAATTACCTCGGTTATCCAATTTCGCGAAAAACCGGATTTGAAAACAGCCGAAAGTTTCTTGGCTGAAGGTAATTTTTACTGGAACTCAGGAATATTTGTATGGAAAGCAGACACGATCTTAAATGCTTTGAAAACATTTCAGCCTAAATTGCACGAGCAGTTTTGTGGTGATCTGTCCAAATACAATACGGCGGAAGAGCAAGCACATGTGGATGCGGCTTTTACTGCTTGTGAGGATATATCCATTGACTTTGCAGTGATGGAACATGCCAAAAATGTAGAGGTTGTACTTGCCACTTTTGACTGGTCAGATTTAGGTACTTGGGGATCCTTGTATACCCATTTGGATACCGATTCAAATGGTAATGCAGTTGTGGGGAAACAAGTGAAAATGGTTGATTCCAACAATTGCCTTGTGCATTTTCCAGAAAACAAAAAAGCCCTTATTCAGGGCTTATCAGATTGTATCGTTGTAGAGGCAGATGGTCAATTGATGATCATTCGCATGTCAGACGAACAAAAGATCAAGGAATACATGAAGCTTTTTCAATAAGTTATTGATTCGCTTCTTCTCTCAATTGCTGTGAAGTGTATTCGCGCAAAAGATCAAAGTAGCTAGCTGTTTCAATAACTACAACACCGCCCATGGTATCTCCATACTTGGCTGGAAGTCCACCTGAGTACACCATCATTTTTCCAATTCCTGCTGAAGGCAAACTCAATTCTTGCGGAATTTTCATTCCATCCACCATGTAAATCATATCGCCTTTTCTGGCGCCGCGGAAAACCAAAGACCCGTCGTCCATCAGTTTTACGTCCGAAGTCATGGAAGAGGTCAGTTGTTTGATATCGAACTTAACTGGACTCTTTTGTATTTCTTCAGAAGTCAGTGTTTTGATGGGCAAGAAACCATTGGTGAGTTTCAGTCCGCTTGCATTGGCAGAGGCAACTACCGGCTTTAAAACCAAGAATTTGTTGGAGTACATTACCTCGCCGATTTGACGCAGACCATCAATCGGGATGAAATAGGTTTCCTCAGTTCGCATGGTATCCCCATCCTTTAGCATGTACACAAAGTAGTTGCCAGAGGGAACGGCTGATATTCTGAATCGTCCGTCTTCGTTGGTTCTGGAATTGTATCGTTTGTCGCCATCCATCAAGAATACTCGGATTCCATAAATGGGTTGTTTGTCGGTTTCGTTCAAAATGGTTCCAGTAATGTCTCCCGCTCCAACTTGGGCGTTTCCGAATCCTGAGAGGCTTAAGGCGAATAATAAGAGAATACGTTTCATGTTTTAAATTTTAGCGTTTCTCTTTAGATGTACGGCTTCCTATTATTCCATAAAAAAAAGAGCCTTTTGAGCTCTTTTCTTAATTTCTTGTTTTCTAATTGGCGGATCGTTTGTTGATCTCATCTCGTATTTTCGAGGCCATTTCGTAGTCTTCATTTTCGATGGCTTGATTGAGTTCCGATTCTAGTTCCTCAACACTCATTCCTTTCAAACCTTCTTTTTGTTCTGTTTCATCTTCCATTTCGCCCATGTCCATGCTATCATCGTCTGCGTTTTCGTCTAGTAAAATACCAGCGCTCGACAAGATGCTTTCAAAGGTATAAATGGGGCAATTAAATCGAACACCAATTGCTACCGCGTCTGATGTTCTTGCATCAATCTCGGATACTTGTCCATCCTTTTCACAAATGATTTTGGAATAAAAAATCCCTTCGATTAGTTTGTAAATAACGACCTCCTTGATTTGAATGGTAAAAGAAACAGCAAAACTCTTAAATAAGTCATGAGTCAAAGGTCTCGTTGGGACCATCTTCTCTAATTCGATTGCGATTGCCTGCGCCTCAAATCCACCGATAATAATTGGTAACCTACGTTTGCCGCCAGATTCTGCTAATACAAGAGCATAGGCTCCAGATTGCGTTTGACTGTATGATAAACCAACTATTTCTAGTTTGACTTTTTCCATGCTCTGCTAGTTGTACCCTATTTAAAAAGATAAGGAAGCAGTTTTTGCTTCCTTATCCGATATGTCTATTCAAAAATACTATTTCTGAATGAATTAGTTATTTGAGGCTTTGAATTTTTTAAGCGCTTCATTGAGTGCTGGAAGAACCTCGAAAGCATCACCTACGATACCGTAATCAGCTGCCTTAAAGAAAGGTGCTTCTGGATCGGTATTTACAACAACGATAACCTTAGATCCGTTTACCCCAGCCAAGTGTTGGATTGCTCCAGAGATACCCGCTGCGATGTACAAGTTCGGACGAATTGCGATACCTGTTTGTCCAACGTGCTCGTGGTGAGGTCTCCAACCGATATCGGCAACTGGACGAGAACAAGCTGTTGCTGCACCCAAGGTTTTTGCCAAATCTTCAACCATTCCCCAGTTTTCTGGTCCTTTCAAACCGCGTCCTGCAGAAACAACCAATTCAGCTTCTGTTAATGGAATTTCTCCCTCAGGAATTTTGGTTTCCAAAACTTTTACCCTTGAGTCACCTGCTTCACCGTTGAATGCTTCAACCGCACATGCAGATCCCGTTTTTTCTGGTTGCAATGAGTTTGGCAACAACGTGATGATGCGAACTTCGGTATTCACTTTCACCTTCGCAATCGCTTTACCAGAGAATACATTTACTTTACAAACACCTTCTGCACTTGGAACTTCAATTGCACCTGCAATCAAACCTGCTTTCAAACGAACAGACAAACGAGGAGCAACTGCTTTCGCGATTAAGTCGTTCGAGAAAATGATTGTTTTTGCACCCAAATCGTTGGCTGCTTTCGCTACCATTTTGGTAATTTGTTGTGGGTCGTCAGCTTTTACACCAGCGTCCACCAAAACTTTAGAAGCTCCGTATTCACCTAGAACTGCCAATTGATCTTGAGCAACTGAACCAGCAACGATGGCTGTAACGTCTCCTAATTTCTTTCCGTATGTAACCACTTCCATGGCGCTTTTGCCAATTCCGTGTTCTGCGTTGATATATACTAAAATCATAATGTCGTCTTTCTTAGATTACTTTTGCTTCGTTGTGTAACAAGCTTACCAATTCATCCATGTTCGCCGGGTCGATCATCTTACAAGCCGATTTTGGAGCAGGAGTTTCATATCCTACAAAGCTTGCCAAGTTGTCTACAGCAGCTGGGGCAACAACGTTCAAAGGTTTTGTACGAGCTGCCATAATGCCGCGCATGTTCGGGATGCGTTGTTCAGCCATTCCTTTTGCACAAGACGCTACGAAAGGCAAGTCTACTTGTACTACTTGAACACCACCTGTAACTTCTCTTTCCAACGTTGCAGTAGAACCGTTCATGTCCAACTTCGTTGCAAGAGAAACAAAAGGAAGATCCATTGCTTCAGCAATCATTCCACCTACTTGTGATCCATTGTAGTTGATTGTTTCTTTTCCTGTCAAAACCATGTCGAAGTTGTTTTCCTTCGCATAGTTGGCAATTTGCATCGCTGTAAAGTAAGCATCTGTTGCTTCAGCGTCGATGCGAACTGCGTCATCAGCACCAATAGCTAATGCTTTGCGTATCACAGCATCGTCTCCAGCTGTTCCAACAGTAATGATGGTCACTTGACCACCCAATGTTTCTTTCAATTCCAATGCTCTAACAAGTGCGTACCACTCGTCGTATGGGTTTACAATGTATTGTACCCCGTTCTCATCAAACTTTTCGTTGTTGGATGTGAATGCGATTTTTGATGTGGTATCAGGTGCTTTGCTGATACAAACCAATATTTTCATCTCGTGTGTATTACTCAATTATTGAGTGCAAAAATAGCAAATTGGTCCCAACCAAAGGTTTTTTTAACTCTGGGAAACTAAAATGTTGATTTCTATGTTTTTAGGACGAATTACCCTTCCTTTGTTCCGTCTTTGAGGTGAAAAGCGCTTTATACAAAGGATGTTAGGAATCATCTAGTAAAAAAATCTGAAAATTTCCTTCCGTAAAATTGCTTGTTTGTTTAGGTCATTAATTCTAAATTTGACCCGCTCAAAAAAATGAGTGGAATTATCATGAAGACCATACAGTTTAGAGAAGCCCTAAGAGAGGCGATGTCTGAAGAGATGCGCAAAGACGAAAATGTCTTTTTGTTAGGAGAAGAAGTGGCAGAATACAACGGAGCCTACAAGGTTTCTCAGGGTATGCTGGATGAATTTGGTGCAAAAAGAGTAATTGATACACCTATTGCCGAATTGGGTTTTGCAGGTATTGCTGTTGGTGCATCCATGAATGGTTTGCGTCCAATCGTTGAATTCATGACTTGGAACTTCGCGATTTTGGCTGCTGATCAGATTATCAATTCTGCGGCTAAAATGTTACAAATGTCTGGAGGACAATATGGATGTCCAATCGTTTTCCGTGGAGGTAACGGTACTGCAGGTCAGTTGGCAGCAACACACTCCCAAAGTTTCGAGGCGTTTTACGCACACGTTCCTGGATTGAAAGTAATTACACCGTCTACTCCTTACGATGCAAAAGGTTTGCTCAAGGCGGCAATTCGCGATAATGACCCAGTTGTTTTCTTGGAATCTGAGAAAATGTACGGTGATAAAGGTGAAGTTCCAGAAGGGGAATACATCATTCCAATTGGCGTTGCAGATGTGAAGCGCAAAGGTTCTCACGTAACCGTAGTGAGTTTTGGAAAAATCATCAAAGTGGCACACGAAGCGGCTGAGATTTTGGCAAAAGAAGGAATTGAAGTTGAGATCATCGACTTGAGAACCATTCGTCCAATCGATTACGCTGCAGTGGTAGAGTCAGTTAAGAAAACAAACCGTTGTGTGGTTTTGGAAGAGTCTTGGCCTTTGGCGTCTATCTCTTCTGAGATTGCTTACCACTTGCAGAACTATGCATTTGATCATTTGGATGCGCCGGTTAAACGTGTTACGCAAACAGATACACCATTTGCATTCTCGCCAACATTGATCGATGAGGCCTTGCCAAATGTGGATCGTTTGATCAAAGCAATCAAAAGCACATTGTACAGAAACTAAGCTAGAGCTTATTTAAGGTATACGAGGGACTCATTCGAGTCCCTTTTTTATTGTCTACATTCGTGAGTTTATGAAACACTTCTATAAAATCCTTTTCGTCCTGTTGGGAGCAATCTTTATTGTTCTGGTGTTGAAGGGTTGGAGTCAAGAGGCATATAAGGATACAGTTCGGTCCGACGGTAGGGGCTATTACGCTTATCTACCAGCTCTATTTATTTTTCAAGACCCGGGTTATGAAGAAGTGGTTCGAGCGGAGAATAGACATGAGCCATGGAAGGGAAAGGCAACTTATTTGAATGATGTATCTGAGGGGAGGGTGGTTAACAAGTATTTTCCTGGAGCTGCTATTCTTCAACTACCTTTCTTTTTAGTTGGTGCCTTGTTTGCTTGGATTTTTGGCTTTGCGGTAGATGGATATTCTTTTCCTTTTTTATTGACTCTTCAGGTCGCTTCTTGGTTTTATACTTTGCTTGGGTTGTGGTTGGTTGGTAGGGTTGTTCATCAAAAATGGAAATCCCAACCCATTTTTGTTGGGTCGACGATGGTTTTGATCTTGATGTTGAGCCCGCTTTATTACTACACGACCAATTATCCGAGTCTTTCACATGTATACTCCTTTTTCTTGTTTGGAGCATTTTTTTTCTTGTTGAGCAAGGAAAGCATTCTTTGGAAATGGGTGGTCTTGGTTTTGGTGCTCATTGTTTTGGTTCGACCACCCAATGCCTTGGTTGTTTTATTTATTCCATATTTATTGGGATGGGAACGGCTCAAAATCGAGTTGCTCAACTGGAAGAGTATCGTTCAACAATCTGTTCCCTTTCTTTCTTTATTATTGGTTTATCCTTTACTCGTTTATTGGCAAACGGGTCGTTTTGCTCAATGGTCCTATACCGGCGAAGGTTTTGTTTGGGGGGTTGAGCATTGGTGGGATATCTTTTTCAGTTATAGATGTGGACTTTTCCTTCATAATCCAGTGTACTTGCTTTCGCTTATAGTTGCGATCTATCAAATACGGAAGAACGTCACTTGGTTAATTGGGGTGGGGTTGATTGGATTGATTTTTTCCTGTTGGTGGTGTTGGGATTATGAGTCCCTATATGGTCTGCGACCCATGACTGAGTTCGCTGCTATTTTGGTGATGCCAATCTTTGACTTTTGGGCAACCAGTGGGAGGAAGACTAAGAATGTTTTATTGTCGGCGATACTTCTTGTTGGGTTATTCCAATGGAGTCGATTTGAGCTTTTGCTGAATGGGATGTATAACCAGAGGTTCACGAAGGATACCTATTGGGTTTCGCTTTTTCATAATCAAGATGGGAATCGGTACAAGTTTCATCAATCTTGTCAGCCGAAGGGAACAATCGTTTTGGATACAGCCTTTTTCCAATTTGAGGATTCTGTTTGTGTGAATCAGCAGTTGGAATTTGCGATGACTTCAGAATTGCAATTGAGGGAGAAGGAAAACGCAGAAATGGAATATTTAGATATTCAAATCGATAAGTTTCAATTCGAAGAGGACTGGGGAGAGGTTTATTTGGTCCTGGATGCAAAAGCACATGGCGCTGGTGCAAGTATTTATCATGCCTTTGATTTGTACGAGGACAGGGTTCTGGATGCTGGTAAATGGAAAGCTTTGAGGTTTCAATATGTGTTTTATGACAAGTCTACCCAGTTTGAAACGATAAAAGTGTATTTGTGGAATCCAAAAGGGTCGCGTTTTGCCGTTCGAAATTTACGTTACAATTGGAAGCGATATGGTGAATAAGAGGGTTGAAAATAATGAAGCAATCCATTAAATTTGCCAACCAACTATTCCACACCTAAAATTCAAACAATCCTGAAAGTTTGAATTCAGAAAAAAAGAGAATTTGGGTTTTCAACGCTTAGTCGTTCAAAACCAGTGATTTTTTATCTCTACTACTTGTTTTCTAAAATTTTAGCTCTATCTTTGCACCCCTCAAAGTGTATTTGGGGCAATAATAGTATTAATTAAAGTTAACAGGTTTACAGTATGCCAACGATTCAACAGTTAGTGCGAAAAGGCAGAACAGCAGTGGCGAAGAAGAGCAAATCAGCTGCTCTAGATTCATGTCCACAGCGTAAAGGGGTATGTGTAAGGGTTTACACCACTACTCCTAAGAAACCGAACTCAGCTATGCGTAAAGTAGCGAGGGTGCGTTTGACGAACGGTAAGGAAGTCAATGCATACATCGGTGGTGAAGGTCACAACTTACAAGAACACTCTTTGGTTCTAGTACGCGGTGGAAGGGTAAAAGATCTTCCAGGGGTACGTTACCACATTGTACGTGGTGCTGAAGATACAGCAGGTGTTGAGGGAAGAACTCAGCGTCGTTCTAAGTACGGAACAAAAAGACCTAAGCAGAAATAATTTTAAAGCTTTCAGACAATGAGAAGAAGAAAAGCCAAAAAGAACCCCATTCTCCCAGATCCGCGTTTTAACGAGGTTGTGGTAACGAAATTCGTGAACAACTTGATGTTGGATGGGAAGAAAAACTTAGCATTCAAAATTTTCTACGAAGCACTTGATGTAGTAGATAGCAAAGTAGAAGACCAAACAGGTCTTGAAGTATGGAAAAAAGCATTGGAAAACGTAACTCCATCAGTTGAGGTTCGTTCTCGCCGTGTAGGTGGTGCTACTTTCCAAATTCCAACTCCAGTTCGTGAGGAGAGAAAACAATCGTTGGCCATGAAATGGTTGATCGGTTACTCTCGCAAGCGTAACGAGAAAACAATGGCTGGACGCCTTGCAGGTGAAATTCTTGCTGCTTCTAAAGAAGAAGGAGCTGCTTACAAAAAGAAAGAAGACACTTTGCGTATGGCTGAAGCAAACAAAGCATTCTCACATTTCAGATTCTAAAAAATGGCAAGAGATCTTAAATTCACAAGAAATATCGGTATCGCTGCGCATATCGATGCTGGTAAAACAACAACAACGGAGCGTATCCTTTTCTACGGTGGTGTAAACCACAAAATTCGAGAGGTACACGACGGTGGTGCTACCA
>JAOASF010000217.1 GCA_025210175.1 Crocinitomicaceae bacterium
CCATTACACCTTCGGTTCTTTCTGTGACATCGCGTAGAACCAATACCGGTTTCCCAAAATAAGGAGCCTCCTCTTGTATTCCCCCACTATCTGTTAGAATCAAGTAGCTTTTTTGCATGATGTACACCAAATGTGGGTAATCCAAGGGTGGAATAAGATGAATGCGGGAGTGTTTCAAGCGCTCGTGAGCCACCATGTGGATGTTCGGATTCAAATGCACGGGGTAAATGATCTCAATATCCGGATTGTTCTCCGCAATCTTTAAAAGTGCGTCGCAAATATTGAGGTAAGGAGCACCGAAGCTCTCGCGGCGGTGACAGCTTACCAGAAGGTATCGATTTCCAGGTTGCAAAAAGGAAAAATACTTTTGATACGTCTCGGGATGTGAGGCAATGGAACTCTCGGTTAATTTGAGCGCATCGATCACCGTATTTCCCGTAACGTGAACCTGATTGCCACCTTGAAACTCTTTCAAATTTTCAGCCGCCTTGATGGTAGGTGCTAGATGAATGGTTGAAAGAAGGCTTGCCAAAACGCGATTCATTTCTTCCGGAAAAGGGGAGGAAAAAGAACCCGATCGCAAGCCAGCTTCTAGGTGTATAAGGGGGATTTTTTTATGTCCAGCCACTAAGGCACCAGCGAGTACACTGGTGGTGTCGCCCTGCACCAAAATGGCGTCTGGTTGTTCGATGTCAACAATTTGCTCGAGCCCCATCATAGCTCTACTCAAAAAGTGAATCAGACTTTGGTTGGGCTGCATTAATTGTAAGTCGTAATTCGGACCGATATCAAAAAATGGCAATACATTGTCAATCATCTCTCGATGTTGACCGCTCACACACACAATGCTTCTAAAGGCCTCATCGGCTTGCGTTCTCCGAATAAGTGGAGCCAGCTTTATCGCTTCAGGTCGAGTCCCGAAAAAGTAAAGGATGGTTTTTGCTCTTTCCTTGGGAAACGATTTTTCCAATTTCCTTTGATCAGTGCCCATTTTCCTGTTAATTTTTTCCCAACTATATGGGTAATAATGAATCGTTTAATTTTTTGTTTAGGGGATAGCCAAGAACCATTGAAATGATGGATGCAAATGGAGTTTTCCGTCAATTGAAGCTTTCCATTGGGCTCCTTCGGGCAAAACACATCCTTGGGATAGAAGGTGGCAATACCTTTGTATTGTTGCAGGCCGTTTTGCAAAACAAAACCTTCGTCCAACATGTGCTGACTGATGATTTCTGTATTGGTCGTGGTCTCCATTTTGCCATCCGTCTTGAGAAAACTCCTATTGACGTAGTACACCAAGAGTTCTTCAACCCAAGCCCCTTCAGGTTCACTGGCCATGATTCCCGTTGGAACGCGGTCATCGGTTTCAAAACCTGAAAAGGCAGGTAAATGAAGGAAGGAATCCAGATTGCCCAATACTTCGACGTCTGTATCCATGTATATCCCGCCAAAGCGGTGAAGGACGTCCAATCGAACGACATCCGTTACAAAGGCAAATTTCTTGTGATCATATGCTTCTTGCGCAAAGCGATTTTGTGAAAGATCATAGTTGTCTTCATTCCACAAAATGAACTGATAGTCAGGAAGATGTTTCTGCCAACTTTGAATGCATTTTTGGGCAAGTTTTGGTAGCGGTTTTCGACCAAACCAGCAGTAATGAATGATTTTCGGAATTCGTGTGGTATTGTTCATGTGCTTGTTCAATACCACGAATTTATTCAGCAAGTAGACCTGAAATCCGTTTTAAGGAGAATCTAAGAGGCTTTTAAGTTGGATTTAAGCTCTGTTTAAACCGGCTTTTGGGCGATACCATAACAGATATATTTCCATTTTTTGGGTAAAATGGGGTTGAAGATGAATCGGTCGAAAAAGGACAAAAATGCCCGTTGTTTTTCAGAGCGACCAAAGGTGGCCATGAACCCCGTGGTTTCCATCTGTATCTGCTGAAAGTCCTCTAAAAACACAGCCATTTCGTCAAGGGTAACATATCTCCAATACCCTCCCCAACGGGTGAATTTTTTGCGAAACCAACAATGCAGTGGTGAGGCGACCAGGTTTTCAGCGAACAAAAGTTTGCCTCCTGGTTTTAAGGCCTTGTATATTTGGTCGAATACCTGTTTTTGGATTGCGAAATTATCGTTTTGACCAATGCCACCAATGATGGACTTAAAGAGAATCACGTCGAAATGATTTTCATAGGGAATTTCAGCGGCATTGATGTTTCTGTATTCTATTCTGCTTTCAACTCCGTGCTTTAAATGGAGTGCCTCTGCTCGTTTTTGAGTTTCCATTAAATCCGAACAAACTGTTTGTTTACCTTTCAAGGCCAAGTAAAGTGAGAGTCCCCCCTCGCGAGCGCCCAACTCTAAACCAGTTTCCACCGTGTTCCAATCAATTCCTTTTTCCCACTTGTGGAGAGCGGGAGACCACGAATTGATGTCCCATTGCATGATAGCGTTGATTGTAGAAGTAGATAATGTCTTCATTGTTTCAGAAGGTAATTGGTTCGACGGCGTTAAATTAGAAAACGTAACTATAACGCAAACTTTTAGAGATATTATTTTTCTTACCGAGCAAAAGGAATTTCCTCGAAGGGAATTTCAACAAACCAAAGGGCAGTTAAAACAGTGAGGCCAAAGATAATCATGACCCCAGTAAATATTTTGATTTGAATCGCTGATGCAGAAATACCTTTTCCGCGCGGATGTTGAAAAATAGGCATGTGTTTTTCGAGAAAAGCAGCACCGTTGTTGAAAAAAACAAACTTCACCAAAAGAAAGTAAATCAAGAGAATGCACGCGTGAACTAGCAGTACAAAGGGATTCATGTCGGCTGGTTGAAAAAGTTCAACCGGACTATCTATTCGTCCAAAAAGCACGCCAATACCCCAAAAAATCCACGGAAGATTGCCGTAAATGAGAATAGCTTTCAATATTTTCTGGTTGCCCGCTGTCAAGTCGGGGTGCGTATGTGCAAGAGTCTTCGCTCTTTTTTTGAAGCTAAAATAGTTGGCAAACCCGCCCAGAATGATGAAAATATAGAAGTGTTTGAAAAGTAGAATAGGTGAAAACATAAGCTGAATTTTGGAAGGTAAAGCTAGTGAAAAGATTGGGTGCGACGGGTAAATTCGAAACATAGGTGATTGTCTTGGTTTGAAGGTGGTGATTGGTTAAATGAGATTATTCTTAGTTTGGTTTTGTGTTTTATTTGCTTGATAATCAAATATATATTCGTTGGCTAACGGTTAGCATGTCATATTGGCAGCCTACTTTGGGTTTCTATTACACCCCCTCCCAACCCATCCACAAAAACCACTATCTTCGTCATCCGACCTTCTTTCGGCTGATTCATAACAAAAACTGAGCTATTCATCACAAATTGAACCCTCTACACATATAGCCTATTATTTTAGTTGATTGAAATGAAAGCTAAATTGCTCATCCTCTTCCTCTTGTTTTTGACCCAACTCGGTCGAACGCAGATTATATGGGAGTTACCAGTAAGTGTTCGCTATGATCTGGATCAGGCTTTCTCGTATACCCAGAATAAGTTGAAGGATGTGTTGCTGGAACCCAGTGAACGCGTGAAACTGCAAAGCGTTCTCAGTCAACTTTACAACAAAAAAGGATTGTTTTCGCAGGGTGCAAAAGCCTTGATGGAAGTGCAAAATTTGGAGCAAAGTTCAGTTGCTTCGCGGGTGTCGTATTACTTGGCAAAAGCCATCAATCATAAGTTCAAGAACGAGCCCGATTCGGCATTGAGACACTACGACAAGGCACTTCAATGGGCTCCTAAATTGAAGGATACCCAACGTTATTTACAGGTGAAAATTGAAAAGGCGGAATATTTTCGGCGTTTTTATCGGTATGACCAGGCCGTTCAACTGATTGAGGAGATTTTTGTTGAATTGAATCAATTGCAACTCCCAGCCAAGGAATTGAGGGCTTATGCGCTCAACCGAAAGGCGGCGATTATGGACGAGACTGGTCGGGTTGACGAAACCTTAAAGGCGAGTAGGGCTTGTATTGCTTTGGCTAAGGAGGTTAACAACTATTACTTAATGGCTGCCAGTTACAATGAAATTGGCTTCGTATACAAAAACGCGCTCGAAATCGATTCCAGTTATTATTACTACCAATTGGTGGAAGAAAACTTCAGGAAAGGACACATGCTTCTGGATGCTACCCAGGCTTGGTTCAATCGTTTGGAGCTCTTAATTCACAACAAACACAAGATGCCTGAAGCCATTGCTGAGTTGAAAGTGTTTGTGGCGGAATACGAAAAAAATGAAATTCAATTTCCGATGCGAATGGCCTTCATGTACCTGGCTGAGTATTCGGAGAGCATAGGCGACTACAAGAGTGCCGCACTTTATTACAAAAAGTACAACGAGGCTGTTTCGCGCGAATTTCAGGTTCAGTTCGCGATCCAATTGGAGAATGTGAAACAGGCTTATGAAAACGACAAAATTGCTCTTGAAAACAAAGAAATCAATCAAGAGCTGAAGCGTAAGAGAGCTGAAATTAAAAGAAAAGACGCCCGAATGTTGTGGGCCTTGATTGGGCTCGTATTGGTCTTAGGTGGACTTTTTGTCTCGATTCGAATGTTTGCCAAATTCAAAAAACTAAGTAAAAAACTTCAGGTTCAGAACGAGGAAAAGGATTTCTTGATTCAAGAAGTTCATCATCGGGTGAAAAACAATCTCCACTTCATTCATTCATTGTTGGAGATGCAAAAGAACGCATCGTCAAACATCGAAGAAGCGGTGGGTTTGGAAGAAGCTTCGTTGCGCATTTCCTGTGTGTCCTTGGTGCACGAGTTTTTGTTTCAGGGTGGAAATTTCGACAAGGTGAATGTTTCGAGCTACATTCAGGAGTTGCTGCAACACCTAGAAACGACCTTCATGCAAAACGGCAAGAAAATTCAAATGGACTTGGATTTGGCAGAAGAAATCGACTTTTCCATTCAAAACTGTACAGCACTCGGTTTGCTACTCTCCGAACTGTATACCAATTCCATTAAATACGCCTTTCCCGATGTGGATAATCCCGTATTTACGGTTAGCTTTAAGCGAGTTTCTAGTTTCAATTCCTATCAGTTAGAAGTGCGCGACAATGGTCAGAAAGAGATCGATTTTGAGGCGCAAAAGGGAAGAAAAACCTTAGGAATGAGGTTGATAGATATTTTTTCTCGTCAGTTGAAAGGCGATTATGAAATTGGTTGGAATAAGGGATTTTACTACAAATTGATTTTTTTAGCAGATGAAGGCGAAAGTGCTAATAGTTGAGGATGAATTGTTGATTGCCGAGAATCACAAAGATAATTTGCAGTCCTTTGGCTTTCAGCAGATTAAAATTGCCTATTCCGCACAAGAAGCCTTTATTCTTTTGGAAACATTTCAACCCGATTTGATTCTTTTGGATGTGAGGCTCAAGGTAAAAACCGAGGGAATTGACTTCGCCAAGGCGCTTCAGAAATCTCACCCCATTCCGGTCATTTATCTTACCGCTCACTCAGACCAAGCTATTCTAGACGAAATACTGAAAACCAAACCCGCGGCATTTTTGTCAAAACCCGTTCGTAAATCGGAATTGTTTAGTGCCGTTAACATTGCTCTGGCCAATTTTTCTGATTCTTCCAACGGTGATGGAATTTGTCTAGAAGAAGGAGGAACAAAAATTTTCTTCCAAAAGAGAGATTTTCTGTATGCACAAAGCAATGGAAACTACATTCAACTCTACTTTAAAAACCAAACCAAACAGCTGGTGCGAATGACCATGGAGAACCTGCAAAAGACTTTAGGTGAAGCTAATTTCTTCAGAATCAACCGGTCACATATTGTCAACCTGGAGCATGTTCAAAAGGTGAAAAACAAGAACATCTGGATCGACGATTTGCTGTTTTCAGTATCACCTAATTATTTCGATGTATTTCTAGAGAGAATGGACAAAACGTCCGTTTAAAGAGTAATTTTGCCGCTCACTTTTCTTATTTACCTACTATCTATTTCGTCACATTAACGTAAGGTTTCGTCACAAGTTCCTTATTTTATTGTTGTGACTACCTTATGTTTGATGGTTAAAGATTGGTTTACAAATTAGGTTAGTATGATAGATTATTACTACAAGTGGAAAGTTAGTTTGCCACCCAACTTGTTGAGTTTTATGTTCCAAAAAAATGGTACGCATAGCTCGTTTTATTCATCCTTTAATTCGAAAGTTATGGAGAGATTTCTACCGTCTTCATTCAGAGTATCATGGATTTGCTCGGCGCTTTTCCTTGTAAGTATGCTGCTTACAAATGTTGCCAAAGCAAATAATTACCCTTATGGTCACAATGACATTC
>JAOASF010000026.1 GCA_025210175.1 Crocinitomicaceae bacterium
GCCTTTTGAGACAGCCTCTTTCTTTTTATCGCTAGAGAGCTTATTTCTTGAAGTTGTTTGAAACCACTAGGTCTTTTGTTCCGTGAGTCCAGCTGTAGAAACCTTCTCCAGATTTTACACCTTTCTTCCCAGCAGTCACCATGTTTACCAACAAAGGACAAGGCGCATACTTCGGATTTCCGAATCCATCGTGTAAAACGTTCAATATTGCTAAACAAACATCCAATCCGATGAAGTCAGCCAATTGTAATGGTCCCATTGGATGAGCCATTCCCAATTTCATTACGGTATCAATTTCTTCAACTCCAGCAACACCTTCAAACAAAGTGTATATCGCTTCGTTGATCATTGGCATCAAAATTCTGTTGGCAACAAATCCTGGGTAATCATTCACCTCAACAGGTACTTTTTTCAAAGAGCGAGACAAATCCATAATGGTGTTGGTCACTTCATCAGAAGTAGAGTATCCGCGGATGATTTCCACCAATTTCATTACAGGAACTGGGTTCATGAAGTGCATCCCAATTACTTTGTCGGCGCGATTTGTTACGGCTGCTATTTGGGTAATGGAAATAGATGAGGTATTCGTAGCAAGGATTACGTTTTCGGCTGTAAATTGATCCAAATCTTTGAAGATTTTCAATTTTAAGTCCACATTTTCGGTAGCTGCTTCTACAACCAACTCAACACCTTTTACACCTTCTTCCATGGAAGTGAAGGTCGTGATATTACCGAGCGTTTCTCCTTTTTGTGCTTCTGTTAAAATTTCTTTAGCAACCTGACGATCCAAATTTTTTGTGATTGTGGCAATACCTTTATCCAAAGAAGCTTGTTGGATGTCGATCAAGTTCACTTTATATCCATATTGTGCGAAAACGTGGGCAATTCCATTTCCCATTGTTCCAGCTCCAATTACTGCTACGTTTTTCATGAATTTATTTTTTGGCAAATATAGTATTCTCTTAGTTGTGATGGGTTTTGTAGATCGAAATCAATTCATCAGGTGGGATTACCTTATCGGGGTACTGACTCATTTTTTCGATGATTAAATTGGTCGCATTTGGCGGTAAGCCCAGTCGGATCGCTGAATTGACAATGAACTGTCTCTCTTCTTGGGAGTTGTTCAAATCAATATTCATGAGCAAAATCAAACGTTGAAATTGGACAATTCGGTCAAATTCATTGCTGGGTGGATCGAAATCTACGGGTTGTTCCATAATGTCGTGAAGGTCGTCAACTGAAAACCCAAATTGAGCTGCCATGCTCATCAGGAATTGGAACTCTGCTTCTGTTATTTGATTGTCGGCCTTGGCCAGAGAAATCATTTCAGACAACATGGATTTGGCTTCTTGGTTACTGTGCATAATGTTTTGATAAAAGAAAAAAAGAAGCCGTAATAGCGCAAGCCTCTTCTAGTTTCGCAGGCAAAGATACAGATTCCCAAGGTTCTTTGCTGTCGAAAGTATGGGCGGTATTCGGGATTATTTTACAGGTTTGACCAGACCAAAGTTCAAGGTCTTTGCTTTCTTGAGGTAATACGGATGTGTCCTCAGCTCCATGTATAAAAAGCAATTTACAAGAAGTATTGCGCACTTTTTCCTGGATGTTCAATTGGTCTTGATGATCCTTATATTCTTGATAACGTACAAATGACAAGGGGATATTTTGTTTCGTTCGTCCATTCATTCGATACATTACTCCTTCGGCTTTCCATTTCGTTATTTCTTCTAAGTCCGGAAATCGTTTATCAAAATCCGAAACGCTTGCCCACGTTACAATTCGTTCTACAATCGGGTTGTCAGCATGCGTTAAAACAACACCTCCTCCTTGAGAATGACCGATTAAAAAGATGGAAGGCAAAGGAGAAAGTTCCTTTTTAAGCCAATTAAAAACGGCGTGTAAGTCTTGATGTTCCTTCCAGTAACTGTCCTTTGAAAAGGCTTCTAAATCCACGAATTCAGTGGGAGAGTCTGGCGTAGTTCCATTATGGGAGAAGTTGAATTTGCAGAAACCGAAACCTAGGTTGCTAAAATAAGCTTGGACCAAATTCCAAGCTCCCCAATCCTTGTATCCCATAAAACCATGGGCAAAAACGATGAGTTTGCCATTGAATATTTCCGGAATCTCGAGATCGATTAAGGCCGATCGACCTTCTGCCCCAGTGTAGAGATGATTCTGTATTCTTTTCGTCATTTTTTGTTTCAAAACCTGTTTAACAACGCTGCTTTTCTATCTTTGAAGTATGAAGTTGAAGACCTGGTTGTTTCTCTTTTCAATCGTGTTGTTGAGTTCTTCTTGCAACCAAAATTATGGGAATAAGTTGGAATCCAATGAACTGGATATTTACTACGTTCATTCCCGCGACGAGTCTCTGGCCAAAAACATAGGACTCTATTGGAAAGCCAAAGGATTTTTAGGGGATAAAAAGCAATATTTGCGATTGGATAGGGCAGAGAATACACCCACCTTGCAACTGGTTGTCTCTTCCAAGGAGTATGCCTCTAGTTTGTCGTTCGATGAACGGAAATTGCTGTTGGATTTACAAGATTCTCTTCGTGAATTGAGAAATGCAAAGAACTTGGAAATCGAATTGTGCGATAACAACTTTCAAACCCTTTACAATATCAATCAATAAGCATGAAAATATCAGCCTCGATATACAGCGACCGTTCGCGACCCTTGAAAGAAGTGGTGATGGATCTGGTAGATCACAAGGTGGATTTATTGCACGTAGATTGCAACGACGACTTAAAAGTGTTTGAGGATATTCGACAAATCCGCGAGTGGACGCAAACGCCGATTGACTTGCATATCATTACCGAAGCCCCTGATAAGTACCATCCACTTTTGATAGAAAATCCGGTGGAATACGTGACGTTTCAATACGAACAACTGCCCAAAGGATATGTTTTGCCTCAAGAAATACCTGGAAAACGAGGATTGAGCGTGATTACACCAACGCCCGTTTCTGTATTCTCCGAGTATGCCGATTTTGATTTCATTCTCATCATGGCGACCATACCTGGACAGAGTGGAGGTAGCTTCGACGCCTTGAACTTTTCCAAGATTCGGACTTTTCGAAATTCCTTCCCAGGCAAAGCCATTCATGTAGATGGAGGGGTAAACGGGGAAGTAAGTTTCATCTTGCGCAACATGGGAGTAGCCAGTTCTGTTTCGGGTTCATACTTATTCAAAGGTCCAAGCATCGGCAATGCTTTGATGGATTTAACAAAAAGAGAATTGACTTCCCAATTTCACATCCAAGATTTTATGATTCCCTTTGAGGAGTGTCCAATTTTGCGATATGATGAAATGAGTGTGGGAAAAGCCCTGCAAGTAATAGAAGATGGAAAGTTGGGATTCTGTTTGGTGTGTGGAGAAAAAAATGAACTCAAGGGGTTGATCTCCAACGCAGATATCCGAAGAGGTTTCCTGAAAAACGTAGCTGATTTCAACCAGTTGAAAGTGGAAGAATTAATCAATCCAAATCCAACGAAATTATTGGGGAAGCAAACAGTTTCAGACATGTTGCAGGTTGTACGCGAATCGAAGTTTCCCATTTCCTACTTACCGGTGGTAGACGAAGCCAATAAGGCTATCGGAATACTTACCTTTGTAAACCTGATTAAAGGAGAATTATGATCATACATTTAAAGAAAAATACCTCTGCCGAAATAGCTCAAAAAGTGGCAGAAGAAGTGAAAGCACTGCATTATAAAAAAGAAGATTTTTACGTTTTGATTACTGGATCCGGACTCAAGGAAGTTCCTTCCAGCATTGAAGTACATGTCGATCAAGCTTGGCCCATGAAAAACGACTTGCAATTGGCTAGTCGTTCGTACATGGATAAAAAACGCGAAGTGAAAATTGGTGATGTCACCATAGGTGGAGATACCAATAATGTGATTTTAATTGGAGGTCCGTGTTCGGTGGAATCCGAAGGACAAATTACGTCTGCTACAGAATTGATGACGAGCCTTCAACTTTCTACTTTGAGAGGGGGATGTTACAAGCCTAGAACGAGTCCCTATAGTTTCCAAGGAATGGGACTAGATGGTTTGAAATTGTTGGACAAAATGAGAACCAATCACGGGGTCAATGTCATTACGGAAGTTCGCGATGCAACGCAGATTGAGGAAGTGATTGAGTATTCAGACGTTATCCAAGTAGGAGCCAAGGCTATGTACGATCAGGGAATCTTGCGCGCATGTGCGAAAACCCAAAAACCTGTGTTAATCAAAAGAGGTTTCGGGTCGACTTTACAAGAGTTTGCGCAAGCGGCTGAGTTTGTGTTGAGTGGTGGAAATGAGAATGTAATCTTGTGCGAAAGAGGAATCAGAACCTTCGAAACAGGAACGCGCTTTACCCTTGATTTGTGTGGAGTTGCTTGGCTAAAAGAATACACCAACTTGCCAATAGTATTGGATCCAAGTCACGCCATGGGGTATGCTTACGGAATAGCCGATCTATCGAAGGCTTGTTTGGCCATGGGAGTGGATGGATTGTTGATAGAAGTACACCCGAATCCAAAAGAAGCGAAGTCGGATGCGGCGCAACAATTGAACTACGATGAGTTCGGAAAACTGGTCGGAGAATTGTCCCACTTAGCGAAAGCTCTTAACTATAACTTGGTGTGATGTCATTGATCCTAGAAAACAATATCAAAGGCTTGTGTGATTTGCACGGTCTCAATTTTGCCGAATTCATGAACGATATGGAGGTGGATGACGTGCATGAAATGACACTTTACGACATCATTGCGATTTGTGAAGAATATGAGTTAGACCTTGAGTCCATGTTATTTAAACCACTATTTCGCCCGAATTTGTGGAAAAATAAGCTAAATCAGGTAAAATTGTTAATTTTAGACGTTGATGGAGTCATGACGGATGGCGGCATGTACTTCACCGAAAATGGCGATCAGATGAAGAAGTTCAACACCAAGGACGGAATGGCAATCATGCATCTGACCAAGTCTAATTTCAACGTCGGAATTATCTCTAGTGGTTTCAAAGCAGAGATGGTGAAAAGACGGGCTGAAATGCTCAACATTCAAAATGTGTATGTGGGGCGTGAACCGAAAATTGATATCTTAAACTCGTGGTGTGAGACCCTGGGCATTGAATTGAAAAATGTCGCAATAATTGGGGATGATATCAATGATCTAGCGGTCATGCGTCAGGTTGGTTTTTCAGCCTGTCCCGCAGATGCAGTGAAAGTGGTAAAGGGTGAAGTAGATGTGGTGTTGAAAGCCAAAGGAGGAGGAGGCTGTATTCGTGAGTTCATCGATAATTATCTTTTGACAAAACCTATCGAATAGATACATGAACAAAATTAAGATCGGATTATTGAGAGAAGGAAAAGTGCCACCCGATAAGCGCGTGCCTCTTACTCCCAAGCAATGCAAACAAGTTTGCGAACAGTACAAGAATGTAGAGATTGTTGTTCAACCTAGTCCGATCCGAGCAATTACGGATGCCGAATACGAGGCGGAAGGGATCGTATTGCAAGAAGATTTGTCCGATTGCGATATCTTAATGGGAGTGAAGGAAGTGAATGTCAGTGACTTAATTCCAGGAAAGAAGTTCCTCTTCTTTTCCCATACCATCAAAAAACAAAAGCACAACCGCAATTTATTACGATCCATTCTGGATCAAAAAATTCAGCTGATCGATTACGAAGTGCTCAAAAACCACGAAAGAAAGAGAATCATTGGTTTTGGCCGCTTTGCGGGAATTGTAGGTGCCTACAATGGTTTGTATGCTTACGGTAAAAAATCGGGACGCTACGATTTGAAACGCGTGAAAGATTGCTTTGATCGAGCTGAAATGGAGCAGGAGTTGAAAAAAGTCAAACTGCCCAATGATTTTCGCTTGGTTCTTACCGGATTTGGAAAGGTTGGATATGGAGCGCAAGAGGTGGTTGAATTGATTGACATCAAGGAAGTTGGTCCCGAAGAGTTTCTAAAAGATTCTTTCAACGAACCCGTTTTTACCCATCTGGAAACAAGCGATTATTACCTCAAGTCCAAAGATGGCACATATGACAAGGAGGAGTTCTATACACAACCTCATTTGTACGTTTCCAAGCTTGCCACTTATCTCGAAAAAGCAGATTTGTACATGGCTTGTCATTTTTGGAGTAAAAATTCGCCACTTTTGTTGACCAAGGAAGATTTGGCAGCCAATAAGAACTTAAAGGTCATAGCCGATATTTCTTGCGATATTGCCGGACCGATCGCCAGTACGCTTCGTCCGAGTACGATTCAAGATCCACTTTACGGTTACGACCGAAAAACGGGCTTGGAAACAGATTGGACTAACGAAGATGCTTTGGTGGTGATGGCGGTAGACAATCTTCCCTGCGAATTGCCAAAAGAGGCATCGGAAGATTTTGGTCGACAATTGATAAATAACGTATTGCCACACTTGATGGGCGAAGACGAAGAAGGGATTATCCAACGCGGAAGCGAAACAAACAATAAAGGACAATTGAATTCTGGTTTTAGCTTTCTTCAAGACTATGTGGATCAAGAGCTTGAATAGAAGATGATTACAAAAGGAAACAAAAAGATTATACGCGGATGGGTTTTTTACGATTGGGCAAATTCAGTTTATAATCTGGTCATTTCCTCAGCCATCTTTCCGATTTTTTACAATCACGAAACCGAGTCGGCTTATTTGGAGCGAATGCAACTTGTCAAACTTCCGGATGGTGAATCTGCTACTGTTTTGTTTTTTGGGAGTGAAATTTCATCCTCTGTCTTGTTCAGCTATGTGTTATCCGCGTCCTTTTTAACTGTTTCCATATTATCTCCATTACTGTCTGGAATAGCCGACTTCTCAGGAAATAAAAAACGTTTTTTACAATTTTTCTGTTATTTCGGAGCACTTTCGTGTATAAGTCTTTACTGGTTTGATGCTAAACACCACATGGAACTCAGCATGTTGTCCGTCTATTTTGCGTCCATAGGGTTCTGGAATAGTTTGGTTTTTTACAATGCTTACTTGCCTGAAATAGCTGAACCTGAGGATCACGATAAGATATCGGCACGTGGGTTTTCAATGGGTTATTTTGGATCCATGTTGCTCTTGATCCTGTGTCTTGTTTGGACCCAAGTTTTCGATTACGACGCAAGATGGTGTTTTGTTTTTGTCGGTATCTGGTGGATTGGGTTTAGTCAGATTACCTATGCAGCTATTCCGAACAATATTTACGACAAAAAACCACAAAAAGGCGTTATTTGGAAGGGGTTTCAAGAATAGAGAGAGGTGTTTTCAAAATTCAAAACGGACAAGCCTTTGAAAAGGTATCTGGTCTCCTTTTTCTTCTTCAATACTGGAGTTCAAACGGTCATGTTGCTCGCTACCATTTTTGCAAGTAAAGAGATTGATTGGCCCGAAGGAGGAGGCACCACAGGATTGATCATTGCCATTTTATTGATTCAAATTTTGGGGGCTGCAGGTGCATTTTTGATGTCTCGTTTGTCTGGGTTAATCGGCAATATCAAAACCTTAGTACTGTCTGTTTTCTTCTGGATTTTGATTTGTTTGGGTGCCTATTTCATCGTTCATTCACCTACTGAGTTTTATGTTTTGGCGGCCTGTGTTGGACTAGTAATGGGGGGAGTGCAAGCATTGGCTCGTTCTACGTATTCCAAATATTTGCCAGAAACGGAAGACCACGCTTCGTATTTTTCCTTTTACGACGTTACCGAAAAGATTGGTATAGTTGTGGGAACCTTCTTTTTTGGTTTCATTGAGGAAATAACCGGGTCGATTCGTTTTTCTGTTATTTCGGTAACCTTTTTCTTTGTTATTGGCTTCATTCTTCTGTTCTTCGTACCAAAGTTGATTTCAAAGAAGAACGCAAATGCAAGCTAAATTTTTCAATTGGCCGAGCGAGGGGAATTACAAGCCATGGACGGTTGTGGTTACTCTTATTCTGGTGATTGTTGCCTATTTGGGGGTTGGACAAATCCCAATCACTCTTGCCATTTTATCCGAAATTGAATTATCCGAATTACAGGGTATTTCTCAACGAGAAATTGCCGAAGTTTTGGGTCAGAATTATTATTTGACCTTGCTTTTAATTCCCTTTTTGGCCATTGTCGGTATGCTATATTTGGCCATTCGCAAGATTCATCAAACACGGTTTCTCCATTTTTTAACGGCTCGATCTCGTTTCGATGTCAAACGATTCTTCATGGCTTTCGCCATTTGGGGAGGTTTGCAATTGGTCATCCACTGTGCGCTTATCTGGAGCGGCCAACCGATACAGTGGAACTATAAAGGCTTTGAATTTTGGAACCTTTTGTTCATTTCGCTTTTCATTTTACCGCTTCAATCTTCGGCAGAAGAGTTGATTTTTAGAAGCTACTTATTCAAGGCTTTCAATCGCTTGAATTATCCCTTAGCAAGAGTCTTATTAACCGGTCTCCTTTTTGGTTTGATGCACGGATTGAACCCCGAAGTGGAACAGTTGGGAGACATCGTATTGGTGTACTACATCTATACCGGAATTTTTCTTGGACTCATCACTTATCTAGACAATGGCTTGGAGTTGGCATTAGGATATCACGCAATAAACAATATATTTGCTTCTGTGGTTGTAACCAACGATTGGCAAGTTTTTCAAACGCCGGCCCTCTGGATCGACAACCGTCCCCCTGAATTTGGTTGGGAGCTGATTATGAGCTTGTTGCTTCTACAACCATTGATGTTCTTCGTATTTTCTAAGCTTTATCGCTGGGACTTGAGGAAAATTTTCTCGAAAGTCTGAGAACTGAACAAAAACAAGCTGCGTATGTTAACCGAAATAAACAATTAAATGGAAACGTATTACGATCCGGCCGACTTAAAGAAATTTGGCAAAATATCAGATTTTCAACCCACACTGGGAAAGAAGTTCTTCGATTACTATGGAGAGGTTTTTAAAGAAGGAGCTTTAACGGCTCGTGAAAAATCCCTCATTGCCATTGCTGTTGCCCATGTTGTTCAATGTCCTTATTGCATCGACGCTTATACTGAAGATTGCATGGAAAAAGGATGTGATGAAGAACAAATCATGGAAGCCGTACATGTAGGTGCAGCGCTCCGCGGTGGAGCTTCATTGGTTCACGGTGTCCAAATGATGGATAAATACAAGAAATTATCAATGTAATGGCGACAAAATCACTACAAGCTCTTGGGAGTGAATTAGCTGAGGTTGACAAACAATTGGCCCTTTTACACGAAGCGGGTTTGACTCCTTTTCAGGAAAGTCTTCGCAATAGTAACCTTTTCCCACTGAAACCTACTGGTCTGGAAATCTTCCAAATCAACGTAGGAAAAATGTGTAATCAAGTGTGCGAACACTGTCACGTAGACGCAGGTCCTGACCGCAAGGAAATCATGACGCGCGAAACGATGCAACAGTGCTTGGACGCAATCGATAAAACGGATTGTCATACCATCGATTTAACGGGTGGTGCTCCAGAAATGAACCCAGATTTTCGTTGGTTCGTGGAAGAATTGAGCAAGAAAGGCAAGAAGGTTTTGGTTCGTTGTAACTTGACCATCATCGTTGCCAACAAAAAATATTACGATTTACCCGAGTTCTTCAAAAAACACAACGTAGAGGTAGTTTCCTCTTTGCCGTATTTTAATTCTGCAAAAACAGATGCACAACGCGGTGATGGTGTTTTCGAAAAAAGTATTCGTGCTTTGAAGATGTTGAACGAGGTAGGATACGGTATCGATGGTTCTGGTTTGACATTGAACTTGGTTTACAATCCATCGGGCGCATTTTTGCCTCCAGATCAGGGAGCCTTGCAGGACCAATTCAAACGCAAATTGCGCGATGGATACCAAATCGAATTCAACGAATTGTTTGCCATTACCAACTTGCCAGTTTCTCGCTACTTGAGTTACTTGGTAGCATCAGGAAACTACGAGAAGTACATGGAGAAATTGGTGAACGCTTACAATCCAGTTGCGGCATCCAATGTGATGTGTCGCAATACAGTTAGCGTTTCCTGGGATGGCTATTTGTTCGATTGCGACTTTAACCAAATGTTAGATTTGAAGGTGGCCACCAAAAAAGGTCAACACTTGAGCGAATTCAATCTCGAAGAAATTCAAAACAGAAGCATTATCGTTAATCAACATTGCTACGGTTGTACGGCAGGAGCTGGTTCTAGCTGTGGTGGAAGTGTTGCCTAGTTATGAACCAAGCAATCATCGTTTTTCAAAAAAATCCGAAAGAAGGCCATACCAAGACGCGTCTTGCCGCTACCATTGGTCACCCAAATGCCATGCGCGTTTATGGCGAATTGGTGCGACACGCGCACGAGGTCATCACCTCTTTTGATGTTCACAAATACTTGTATTTCAGTGATTTTGTAGAGGATGATATTCGTTGGGCCAATTATCACAAATACGTGCAGTCGGGTGACGACTTGGGGGTTCGAATGTACAATGCCTTGCAACGAGCGTGCAACCAAGGTGTTGAACGAGCCATTTTGATCGGTACCGATTGTTATCAACTGACGGAAGAAATCATTTCCGAAGCTTTGGAGTCGTTGAAAAAGAACGACTATTGCATCGGGCCGGCACTAGACGGAGGGTATTACCTCATTGGTTGTAGGTTGGCAGACAAGGAGGTCTTCTTTAACAAGGAATGGAGCACGAATTCTGTGTTTGACGAAGCTGTTTCGGCCATAGAGAACCTGAACAAAACGGTGCATATTTTGCCAGCGCTATCTGATGTAGATGTAGAGGAAGATTTAGGACCTCTTCGCGAATTATTGATTCATGAGAATTAGCATTATTATTCCTGTATACAACGAGGCAGGCAATATCAAACGACTTTTAAATTATCTGGCTTCGCACGCCCAAAATGCTGAGGTAATTGTGGTGGATGGAGGGTCGAAAGACCAAACGCTGCAAGAGGTGCGATTATTTGAGCGTGTAGAACTTTTACTTTGTTCGAATGCAAGCAGAGCTGAGCAGATGAATTTGGGAGCCCGGCAAGCCAAGGGAGATATTCTTTACTTTTTGCATGCCGATGCTCTTCCGCCAATTGACTTTGAAAATCAGATAATAAAAGCGGTCGAGAAAGGACATTTAGCTGGTTGCTTTCGCTTTATTTTTGACAGTTCAAAGCCCCTTTTGCGCATTAATTCTTTCTTTACGCGACTTCCTTTTTTATGGTGCCGAGGAGGTGATCAGAGCTTGTATATTCAAAAAGATCTTTTTTGGGAAATGGGCGGCTATGATGAAACCTATGCCATCATGGAGGAATATGTATTGATCAAAAAACTAATGGCCGAAGAAGGCTTTCACATCCTTCCGGATGCAGTGAAAGTATCGGCAAGAAAGTACTCGACCAATTCGTGGTTCAAAGTGATGAGAGCTAATTTTATTGCCTTCCGTCAATTCAAAAAGGGGGAATGCACCGAAACCATCAAGCAAACGTATCGAAAGAACCTAAATCCCTATTAGTTTCTAGCCAAAGTAACAGAAGACTGCAGTCTTTTTATTACTTTCATTTCTCCAAAGAAATACTATGCTAGAGATTTCCGGAATCGCTAAATCTTATCAACAAAATACGGCTCTTCGCAATGTCTCCTTTCATTTAAATGAAGGGGAAATTTACACCTTATTAGGTCCCAATGGAGCAGGGAAATCCACCTTGATAAGAATCATCAATCGCATTCTTGAGCCCGACAGTGGTTGGATCAAATATCAGAAGGATTTGTTCAAGGAGGAGCACCTGAAAAACTTCGGTTATCTTCCAGAAGAACGTGGACTGTATGGTAATATGACCGTGGAGGAACACGGAATTTTCTTGGCGCAATTGAGAGGGATGAATCGCAAGGAAGCTAAACAGAACCTCAATTACTGGTTGGAACGCTTCCAAATTACCGATTGGCGCAAAAAAAGAATCCAAGAGCTCTCTAAGGGGATGGCCCAAAAAATTCAATTCATTTATACCGTTTTACACCAGCCCAAGGTCATCATACTCGATGAGCCCTTTAGCGGTTTCGACCCCTTGAACGTCGAACTAATGAAGAAGGAAATTCTGCATTTGAAAGAAGAGGGTAGAGCCATATTGATTTCTACGCACAACATGAATAGTGTGGAGGAAATTGGTGATCGAGGCATGTTGCTCAACCAAGGTAAGACCATTCTAGAAGGTGCTATAACCGATATGCGCAAACAACAGTCATCGGGTGAATATACCGTGCGTTTTTCTGGCTCCATGATTGCATTTGTGAATGCCCTCTGGACCGGATTTGAAATTGTTGAAAAACGCGAACTTCCTAACAACCGCCATGAGGTAGATGTAAAGGTTCGAAATGAGAATACCATTAACGAATTAATGCACGTTTTGATCAATCAAGTAGAAGTTGAAGCGATTGAAACAAAAATTCCGCGCATGCACGACGTTTTCGTTCAAGCTATTCAAAACGCAAATACCCATTAGAGATGAAGAAAAGTTGGATCATTGCCCTTCGTGAAATGCGTGAGAGAGTTCGTTCGCGTTCCTTTTTGGCCATGGCTATTTTTGGTCCTTTGGCTGTTTTGTTTTTCTTGTTTGCCCTCTTTCAATTGGGCGGTAAGAAAGCGGTGAAATGGAAAGTGTTAGTGGCCGATAAAGCCATGATACTCGAGAATAAAATGGCACCTAGAGAAGATCCAAATGTTACCTATTCGTTTTACAATGACTACATCGAGGTAAAGGACTTTGCCAAAGGCAAGAAGTTTCAAGAATACGACGCCCTGCTGGAGGTAAACGAAAAAGTTTTGGGCAATAAGGTGGGGTTTGTTTTTTACCGTGCCATGCCGTCCAAAAGCTTGGAAAAGAAGGTGCAATATACCTATGAAAGACGCTTAGAAGAGGTGATGCTGCAGCGTTTCACCCAAATGGACCCCAAGGAGTTCCGATCCATCAAGCAACCCTTGACCTTGAGCTTTCGAAATGTTTTCGATCCGCAAGACGAAGGAGCAGATAAAAGAGCGTGGGTGGGCTTTATCTTCGGCGGACTGATCTTTCTGTTCATTGCACTTTTCGGTATGACCATACTTCGCTCCACATCTCGTGAAAAAAGTTCGCGTATTGTGGAAGTTCTCTTGGGAGCCGTGAAGCCCGCTCAATTGATGACTGGAAAAATTGTGGGAATTGGAATGGCGGCCTTTGTTCAATTTGCCATTTGGGCTACGATACTGACGGCCGGTTTAACCTGGATGCGTCAAAGTTATTTCCCAGATTATTTAGAAGCGAACTTGCAACTAGTGAATGAAGGTGCTGAAATGACGGATGAAGCAATCTATCAGTACAATGAATTCGTGGAGCTTGTGTACGAGCGCGTACAGTTTGGTCCGATGTTGACTGTTTTTGTCGGTTATTTTATTCTCGGCTTCTTGTTTTACGGAAGTTTCTTTTCTGCCTTTGGCGCCTCCTTGGGTTCGGAAAGCGATGGTCAACAATTCATTATTCCACTCCTCCTTTTGTTGGCATTTGGAGCTTATTCCGGTTACTACGTCATGCAAAACCCATCTTCTCCTTATGTGGATGGTTTGTTATACTTACCCTTTACAGCTCCTGCTGTGGCTATGGTAAAAATGGCCTTCGGTTTTGCCGATGGAGAAGGTTACAAGTTGATGATATCACTCGTAATAATGCTTGTGTCCATTTCACTTATGATATTGGTCTCGGCGAGAATTTACAAAAACGGAATCCTACATTTTGGTCACCGAATTCGTTTGAAACATTTGGTGCGTTGGATCAAAAGATAAGGCATGCGCAAAGCAATAATTGATTTGGGAACCAATACCTTTAACTTACTCATCGCCGATGTGGTAAGTAGCAAAATCTCCATTCTACATGCAGAAAAGGAAGGAGTTGCTTTAGGTATGGGGGGAATCAATGAAAAACTCATTTCTGTAGAAGCTTGGGAACGAGCTTTTCAGACCTTGGCACGTTTTCTTGAAAAATGTCACCAAATGAAGGTGGAGTCCATTCAAGCTTTTGGAACTTCGGCTGTACGCGATGCCAACAATGGCGATCATTTTCAGCAAACCTTAAAAGATGAATTGGACTTGGATTTGAACATCATTTCAGGTCAAGAGGAGGCTGAATTGATTTACCAAGGTGTCAGGGCCCTACATCC
>JAOASF010000027.1 GCA_025210175.1 Crocinitomicaceae bacterium
TGGATATACGTTCTGGATTCAAGAAACGCTCAAATAGGAGGTCGAAGGCTATAGGGGCAATGTTGGTAATTCCCGTACAATAAGCAACAGCCGATCCTGCTGCGGAACCCCGACCAGGCCCTACAGAAACCCCCATATCTCTCGCTGCCTGGCAGAAATCTTGAACAATCAAGAAATAACCTGGATAACCTGTATTTTCAATTGTTTTTAACTCAAAGTCGAGCCTTTCTGTAATTTCTGGGGTTAGTTCTCCGTATCTCTGCTTGGCGCCCTCGTAGGTCAAGTGGCGCAAATAATTATTCTCACCGCGCTTACCCCCATCTTCTAAGTCCTTCGCATCTTGAAACTGCTCGGGAATTTCAAAGGCTGGAAGCAATACTTCTCGTGCAAGGGCGTAATGCTCGCATTTATCGATGATTTCGCTAATATTTTCAATTGCATCGGGTAAATCCAAAAACAACTCCTTCATCTCCTCCTGTGATTTGAGGTAGTATTCTTGGTTTGTTAGCCCGTATCTAAATCCTCTTCCACGACCAATTGGTGTCGATTTGAGCTCGTTATCTTTCAGGCACAATAAGATGTCATGCGATTCCGCATCTTTCTTTTCTGGATAATAGGTATTGTTCGTGGCAACCAGTTTTACCTCGTGTTTTCGAGCAAGTTTCACCAAGGTCTCATTCACCCTATCCTCATCCTCCTGACCGTGGCGCATTACTTCTATGTAAAAATCTTCTTGAAAAAGGTTTTTCCAGTAAACTAACGCTTCTTCGGCTTGTGATTCACCAACGTTTAAGATCAAATTGGGCACCTCGCCATTCAGGTTCCCCGAAAGGCAAATTAAATTTCCCTTGTATTCTTCGATCAACTTTTTATCTACCCGCGGAACGTAATACATTCCTTGAGTAAAAGCATAAGATGCCAATTTAATGAGGTTTTGATATCCTTCCTTGTTCTTCGCCAAGAGAACAATGTTATAACCATTGTCCTTTTCCGATTTGTTGGTATGATCTCTACACACATTGAACTCACAACCAATTATTGGTAGAATTTCTTGCTCATCGAAAGGTTCACCTTTTTCCTCGGCTTCCTTTTTTCTTGCTTGAACACCTTTGTTGTGACCTGAAACTTCTTTCTCAAAATGAAAGGCAGCCATTACGTTTCCAACATCAGTAAGTGCCACGGCATTCATACCTAAGGCAGCTGTCCTGGCCACCAAAGCTTTGACATTGGTAGTAGCTTGAAGAATAGAAAATTGCGTATGATTGTGTAAATGAGCGAATGGAACATCCTTCAAGCGTTCTCTCGCTTCTTTTTTATCGCCATCCGACAAGTCAGCCTCGGAACTATCCGTTTGTAAAGCCTTGCTTGCTTCCTTTAAGTTGATATGTTTAAGTCCATAATTCTCAATGAGATCCTGATGAACTTTCTTGAAATCTTGGAAGTAATCTTTTTCAACCTGTAATTCTTCTGCGGTAAAAACCTCGCGACGAATTAACTCGAAAAAACAACGCGTTGTTGCTTCCACATCGGCAGTCGCATTATGTGCTTCAGCAAAAGGTTGATCGAACAAATAGGCATGCAACTCGGTAAGTGTTGGTAGCTTCCACTTTCCTCCTCTACCACCAGGAATTTGACAAAGCTCCGCGGTAACTTCAGTACAGGTATCCAGAACGGGCATTTTCAACATTTTTGACTCCTGATTGAAGCGCAAATGTTCGGCTCCCATGATGTTTAAATCGAAACCTATGTTTTGCCCTACCACAAATTTTGCCTTACCTAAAGCTTCTTCGAACTCTGCCAAAACTTGCTGCATGGGTACACCATCGTGTTGAGCCAAAGCGGTGGAGATTCCGTGAATGCGCTCCGCATCATAAGGAATATCAAAACCGTCGGGTTGAATAAGGTAATCCTTGTGTTCTACCAAGTTTCCCATTTCATCGTGCACCTGCCAAGCAATTTGAACTGCTCTTGGCCAGTTATCTAAATCCGATAAAGGCGCATTCCAATCGCGAGGTAAACCAGTGGTTTCAGTGTCAAAAATGATGTACATGGGATTCTTTTGTTGATGTTTCGAAGTTACAAAATTGCCTCCTTTCGACTCCGAAGAATTGTCTTCAAAACAGACGACTTATTAACAGAATTTATACCTTCAAGGCAAAAATTAGAAGGCAGAACATGCAATTTATTTATCAAACTCCAACTCCCAATCTTTCCGATTCAGTGGCCTTTTTTAAGAAAGCTGGTTGGGAGCAAGTAGAACATGAAAATCAACTAATCTTTCGGGACAAAAATCAGATTGTGCGAATCAATTCAGGTGTCCACGTTCGACCTGGACTGGTAGTATTTGCATCTGATGAAGAAAAGAGACCAGGGATTTTTCAAAAAGTTGGCGAAGATTGGATTGCCTCTTGTCCTTCCAACATCTGGGTATATTGGGAAAAGGAGACGCGCGAAATTCCGATTGGTGATCAGAATTCAATCCTTGGAAATCCTGCCGGCTTAACCATTGAAACCCTCAATATGACTGAGAGTTTGAAATTTTACACTCAACTAGGTTTTACCGTATCGGGTGGTGATGCTTCGCATGGCTTTGTGAGCATGCAACATGAAAGTGGTTTTGGATTGACTTTGCTGCAAGCGGGCATGTGTCCGCACCTATTTTTGAACCCGTCTATCTCCTACTTCAATGGCAAGGAGGGTAACCCGAAGGTGATTGAAAAAATTAGACAGGAGGGCCTAACCATCTTACAAGAAGTAGATCATTTTAACGAACAAAAAATAGTCGACAATCTAATTTTAAGAGAACCTGGTGGCATGGGCTTTTTCATTTTCAATGATTAAGGTTTAACGAAAGTTGAAACCATAAAAAAAGCCCTTGATCAGTGACCAAGGGCTTTTTATATTTCTTTAATTCTTAGTTCGCAGGAGCTCCAGAATTGTTTACCGGTGTTCCATTTTCAGGAGCTGGCAATACATTTCCTTTGATACGAATCACTTTTGAAGGCTCGTTTACAGCATTCGAAGTAATTGTTACACTCTTATTAATTGAACCTGGACGCTTTGTGTCGTATTTTACAGTGATTGTTCCTTTTGCACCTGGAGCAATTGGCTCTTTTGGCCAAGATGGAACTGTACATCCACAAGATCCTTTCGCGTTAGAAATGATCAATGGCGCATTTCCTGTATTCGTAAATTCAAAAGTACAAGTACCGTCACCACCGTATTTAACGTTACCGTAGTCATGCGTTTCTTTTTTGAATTCAATTTTTGCACCGTTTTCAACTTGCGCAACCGCATTACCAGTAACCATCGCTGCTGCAGCTACAAATAGACTTAGAATAAACTTTTTCATGTTGTAATTTTTTTCTTAGTTATACATCGTTTGAACCAAAGATAAAAGCAAATTTCAATTGTGAATATCCGTTAACAGATACTTAACAACTTACTTTTTCGCCATTTCTTCCACCTTCATATTGATATAGCTATCAAAATCCAAATGGTTAAATTTCAAACGGTTAACAATACCGTCTCGTTTTTCAGAATCCATATCCGGATTTTCTTCTAACAGAATGTTGTAATAAAAACGAACCTTGGCCGTATCTCTGGGTTGAATAAATATGTCGTAGCTAGAACCTTGAGACTCAAGAATCAACGCACGACCTTTGTAATCAGGATACAATTCCAACAAAGTATCGGCATACTCCACCGATTTTACATAGGCTCCCATTCCGGAGTAAAGCATGTGAATTCGATCCAGAGCCACAGGTGCTTCGTCTGATTTTGGATAGTTGTGATAAATGTCCAAATAGCGATTCACCAATTCAATTTTATTCAAAGAGCTAATGGTTCCATTGTTTTTCTGAATTACTTCCAAGGAATCTTGATAGTTGTTTACTCTATCTTTCAACTCTTGAAGGCTAACTTCAGCCTTGACTTCTTCCGAATTTTGTCCGCAACCTACAGCTAACAAAACCAAAACTGGAACTAGAAAATAAAAGGTATTTTTCATCTTATCTTTTTTTAGCAGGAAAGCGCATTCTGTAATCCACGGCTACATCGCCTTTGGAAATATTGATCAATCTTTTTTGTAAAAGCTTCTTTTTGAGTGGCGACAAATGGTCGGTAAATAAGATGCCCTCAACGTGATCGTATTCGTGTTGAATAATTCTGGCCGCATAGCCATCAAAGGTATCTTCGTGTAACTCCCAATTTTCGTCGTAATAGGAAATCGTAACGGTTTCGTGACGAAAAACTTCTTCGCGAATCTTGGGAATGGATAAACATCCTTCCGTAAATCCCCATTCTTCTCCCTTTTCTTCTTCAATGATCGGATTGATGAACACTTTTTTGAAATTCTCCATTCCTTCTGCCATCGGATCGTCTTCTTCCCCTTCTTCCTTTTCAGCAAAGGGACTACCATCCACGATGAACAAACGAATGGACTTTCCTATTTGAGGAGCAGCCAAACCTACACCCTGTGCTTGGTACATGGTTTCAAACATATTATCGATCAACTCTTTTAAGTTGGGATAATCCTTGTCAATTTCCACTGCCTCCTTCTTCAAAACCGGGTCACCGTAAGCTACAATCGGTAGAATCATGTTCTCTTTTTTAGTGCAAAAATAAAGCTTCGTGGTAATTGTACCGAATTCGAATTGAAAAGATGCGTTAATTAAGCTAAACTCTGCAGATAGCTTTGCAAAATAATGGTCGCACTTACTTGGTCTATCAGACCTTTGTTGTTCTTTACTGCCTTGCTATGGCCTGTTTGTGTCAAGGATTCGAAGGCCATTTTTGAGGTGAAACGTTCGTCCATCAGAATAACGCTTACCATAGGAAAGTTCTTTTCAAGAGCTTCTTTCAACAAGTACACATTTTGGGTAATGTGTGAATCTTCATTATTCAAACGCTTGGGTTCGCCTAGTACAATTTCGGAAATGCCTTCTTTCTTGATGAGAGCTTGGACAAACTCCATTAGTTTACGTGAGTCTATCGTATCTACCGGAAAAGCAAAAGTGCGCGTATCATCGCTGATTGCACAACCTGTTCTTTTTAAACCAAAATCTAACGCTAATACCTTTCCCATGTGTCAAATGTAACAGAATTTACCGCGAAAAGGCACTTTTGTTCGTTTGTGAAGCCTTACTTTTGCACCAAATTTTCTGACACATGAAAGAGTTAATCGAAGCAGCGTGGGACGATCGCAATTTGTTGAACGACCCAACGTATACGAAAGCGATAGAAAGCTTAATTGATGATATCGACAAAGGCCGCTTAAGAGTGGCTGAACCATTGGAAAATGGTGAATGGAAAGTAAACGAGTGGGTAAAAAAAGCAGTCGTTCTTTATTTCCCGATTCGAAAGATGGAAACGATTGAGGTAGGCCCTTTTGAGTTTCACGACAAAATGGCTTTGAAAACGAATTACAAAGAATTGGGTGTTCGCGTAGTACCACATGCGGTGGCTCGATATGGAGCTTTTGTAGCTTCAGGTGTAATCATGATGCCTTCTTACGTCAATATTGGTGCCTACGTGGATAGCGGAACCATGGTAGACACGTGGGCGACCGTAGGGTCTTGTGCACAAATCGGTAAAAACGTTCACTTGAGTGGTGGAGTTGGAATTGGAGGTGTATTGGAGCCTTTGCAAGCCGCACCTGTAATTATTGAAGATGATGCCTTTGTTGGCTCTCGATGCATCGTTGTGGAAGGAGTTCGTGTAGGAAAAGAAGCTGTTCTTGGTGCAAATGTAGTCTTGACCAAATCGACTAAAATAATTGATGTATCTGGAGATGAGCCAGTAGAACACCGAGGATATGTACCTGAACGCTCAGTTGTGATTCCAGGAAGTTACACCAAAACTTTCCCTGCAGGAGACTTCCAAGTTCCTTGTGCCTTGATTATCGGAAAGAGAAAGGCTTCTACAGACTTGAAGACAAGTTTGAATGATGCTTTATGAGAATACAACGGGGCGGTGTAGTAGAACCTATCCGCGACAAATGAGGTACCTGTTTTGTACAATTTATCTACTGATTTCTCTTTGTTTAAACGCTCAAAACCATGTGTATTTTGGCGAAAGAACGAAAGAAAAACAAGCGAGCTTGTATTTTGATGCAGAGGGAAATTTGTATCCTTCTAAACGGTTACCAAACAATGATTTAGAAAAATACTCCGGGAGTATGAAGGACTTTTATATTTCAAATCCTGGCGTATTTTCTGAAATCAAATCCGACTACCAGCTTCCTGATGGGTTAGCATTTGACCAAGCCTTGGACTCACTAAATTGGGCCATTTTTTCATCGACACTTGATCTGAGTTCAGAACTGGTTCCAACATTTTTAATTCACGGTTTTCGGAAATCCTACCTTCCTCAAAACAACGACCGAACCTCACAACAAGATTTTGATAGTATAATGGCTTCCCTGCCTACCCCCATGACCAAGAACTTCGTTCTGGTTTATTGGGATGGACTATACGACTGCTGCATTGGAGCGAACTTCTCTGAAAACAAAAGAATTTTTGAAGCCTTTGAACAAGCTCAACAAAACGCACAAAAGGTGGGTAAATCCTTGGGTAAACTTCTTGAGCAATCAAAGATTAAAGAAATGGAGATGCTGAGTTTTTCTCTTGGAGCCCAAGTCATTAACTCAGTTATTCCTCAGCTTATAAACGCCCCCGTTAAAGTTCATGCTACTCTGGTAGAGCCTGCAATGGCTGGACAGAACTTGGTTGATAGTTTTGAAAACGGAAGTGGGCAACTTCAAATTTCTTTAACCATCGTTTTCAACGAAGAAGACTTCGTATTGAAAAAAAAGGATCCGAAAGTGGGCATTTTTGGACCAGGTCCTTTTCGTTACGGGATTACGACCCTGGGCTGCAATTATGACAAGGATGCGGAGTTAACCAAAGAATTACTTGAACGAAAGAACATATCCTGTCAACTTTTGAATTTTTCTTTTATTGGTAAAACACATCGAGTCCCAAACTACTTCCGCCCCCCACATGCAACACTAATTTGGAACAACTAAAGTCGCTCGAATTCGTCCTTTGAGCTTAACTCAAACCCTTCTAATTCTATCATATCCTTAATTCTCAGCATTTCTGGATATTGCTTTGCTTCGATGGTATATTTCAAAACTCTTTGGCCCATCACTTGTTTTTCATGAAACAGCCGATCGTTCTCAATTTTAAAAAAACGTAGGTTGTTGGGGAGTTTACGGTATATCGGAAAGTCCTTATTTTTGTCGCTCATAACCCAAAAGTAGTATGTTTTTAAGCAAGGATCACGAGAGGGCCTACCATCTCCTCGAAAATCAACACTATACACAAGCCTTAATTGAATACGGTAGACTAATCCAGTCCACACCAAACAATGCCATGTTATATTCCGAGAGGGCAGTTATTTACCTTCATCTCGGTAAAAAAGTGGAAAGCTTAAAAGATTTTGATACGGCTGTAGAGATCCAACCAGATTACGCGTACCGTTATGCATCAAGAGGACATGCCAAAGACTTTATGGGAGACATAGATGGAGGTATTTCCGACTATGAAAAAGCGGTAGAACTCGACCCTCAGGATGACATTTCATACAACAACTTGGGCCTTTTGATGGAAAAAAAAGGCAATATGGACAAGGCCAAGCGCTATTTTGAAAGAAGCAATAAACTCAGAGAAGCTGAAGATCAATTGCACAATTTGATCGACGAACTGGAAGGAACAGACCAAACGATCCAGAAGCAGAATGAAAATGAGAATGTGAATGAGAATGTGAATGAGAATGAGAAGGGGGTGAAGAAACAACCGGACTCTGATCAAACGAAGAGCACAGAGATCAAGAAAATATTTACCGATAAGAATCAGCGCAAGGAGTTTTGGTCTTTTGTGAAAAATGGATTCAAGTTCAAAGACAAAAAATAAGCTTCATGACCAAGAAGGAAAAAGCCACCTATATCATTGAAGAATTGGAAAAGTTGTACCCTGAAACACCTGTTCCACTTGACCATACTGATCCGTATACCTTGCTGATTGCTGTTTTACTCTCTGCTCAATGCACAGACGAGCGCGTCAACAAGATTACTCCTTTGCTATTCAAACGAGCGAATAATCCGTTCGACATGATCAAGTTAACGGTTGAGGAAATTCGTGATATCATTCGTCCATGCGGTTTATCACCTCGTAAAAGTCAAGCCATTTACACCCTTTCACAAATCTTAATCGACAAGTACGGTGGAGAGGTGCCAAACGACTTGGAAAAATTGGAGGAATTACCAGGAGTTGGACACAAAACGGCATCTGTAGTTGTATCTCAAGCTTTTGGTGTTCCAGCCTTCCCTGTCGACACCCATATCCATCGTTTGCTCACTCGTTGGGGAATTACCACTGGTAAAAATGTGGTTCAAACCGAAAAAGACGCCAAAAAGGTATTTCCAAAAGAAACGTGGAACAAACTGCATTTGCAAATCATCTTTTATGGAAGAGAATACAGTCCGGCCCGCAGTCCAAAATTGGAAAAGGATTACATAACGCGTACCATTGGAACCAAAAAAGCCTTAACCGAACTGCGTTGAGACCTTGGGATGACATATTAACCAGTGACTTATTCAAGGTCTTACCTGGAGAGGAGGCTCATTTGGAGCTTTCCCCACTTGGGCGTCAAAAATCCAGTGAAGCACTCAAGGGCGCCACTTCGTATAGAAATAGTGCTGTTGCTGTACACATACTCGCTTCCAATGAGCCACAAATTTTATTGACCCAACGATCATCTTATCAAGGAGCACATAGTGGACAAATCAGTTTTCCGGGTGGAAAAATGGAGCCCAGCGATCCAAATCCAATATTCACGGCTCGAAGAGAGAGTTTTGAAGAAACAGGTTTGCCTTTGGAAAGCGGATTGGAATTGGGAGAACTCACGGAAGTGTACATTCCAGTTTCAAAATTTTTGGTAAAACCCTTTGTTTTCTTGCACCCCACAGTAGATTGGAATTGGAAAAAGGATGACCGGGAAGTGGATGAGATCTTTTTTTTACCCCTCGAAAAATTGTTAGACGACAACCTTCGTCAATCTACTCACATCGATTTAGGGAATGGCATGTTACTCAAAAACATCCCTTGTTTCAACTATGAAAACAAAATTATTTGGGGAGCAACAGCGATTGTTTTGAACGAATTCAAGCAGCTCATCAAAAACGCACTCTAGCAAAGCAAAAGGCCATCGAAATCATGGTCGATTGATTTTTTATAAAACGCAAAAAATCGCGCGAACCAATACCGAACTCATAAGCTCCATTTCCTTTGCGGAGAGTAATGCCAACTGGAATTTGTCCTTGATAGGCCCCTCCGGCCCAATAACCAGTCATAACCGAAAGCCAACGAATTGGTCTTACTTCCATACCGAGTGAATAAATCGAACTTTGCAGTGCAAAAGGGTTTTCCTTGTTAAAGGGCGCGATAAATTCAATCCCAATTTGAATTTGCTTAATCGGCTGAAAGGATCCTCCTACTTGAAAAGTCCCTGCATTGTTTACCGCAAATGTTTCCTCTCCCACATATTCCATGATTTGTCCGCCACGAATAAGCGTCTGCACTTTCTCTTGAACTTTATCCGGGTCAAATCCATCAATTGAAATTTCCTGAGGAACGATTTCTTTTTCTTTGTAAACCTTTTGCCTGTATTTCACTCTACCAACATTGTTTACGGCCATGGCAACACGAATTTTTCGAAACAAAAGGGCGCTCGCTGAAAAGTCTAATCCATAACCAAAACCCACCGGGTCAGAAAAATAACCACCTACAGATTTCCAGTTGAGGGGAGAAATTTGCAAACTGGCCAAATCTGTGGAGTAAGCAGAATGCGGAAGTGAAGTTTGAAGGCTTGCTCCTTCATTTTGAGAAACATAGTCTATACGAGCAATGCTTTGAATAACACGACCTCCAATTCCACCGTACAAAATAAAAAGTGAGTCCAAGCCCAGAAGTTTTCGTCCGTACCCAACGGAATAGTATCGATTCCATCCCATTTTAAAATAACTTCCATTGGTTAGTGCTCCGAAATTTAACGGGTCTTTCAGGTGCAAAGAAACCAGTGCTGCAAGTGTATCTTCTGCCATACCTTCTCGAAATGCCACTCGGTTTGTGTCTTGGTTGATAACTACGTTGGCAGAATCAAAATAATCATACCATTTATTGGTAAAGAGCAATTCAGCACTTTCGGTATTCAACTGCCCTCTCATGGCATAGTTTTCTGAGATTGAAATAGCAATACCACCGAAGATTTTACCTTGAAAGCTATAATTCAAGAGTGAGGTGTTCACCTGTGCAGAAACACCTGCCTTGGCATAAGTTTCCGCATTACGCATGAGGTTTTCGTTGGTTTGTGGGTCATATTCCTTCGTATCGTATTGACTTCTCAACAATTGATAAGCATTTTTGAATTTGTCCTTTGCCAAGCTATCAGATTGAAACCAACCATAAAATTCTGTAGAACCGAAGGTGTTTTTGAATTGGTAGCCGCTTCCCCATCCTAGTGCTGAAGAATTGACACCCAAACAATGATAATCCGTTTCAATCCCGATTGAAGTACCTCTTGAAATAGCCGAATAGGAATTCAACTGAGCAAAGGAGGTAAAAAATGTCAAACTAAGTAGTGGTAGCAATAAACCAATTTTCATAACCTATCGTAAAGTAAATACTGAGAACTTACACCTCTTCAAAGTTAAGCTTATTTCATAACTTAGGGTATGACAAAGCTCCTCCTTTCCCTTCTCTCAGTCACTGTATGGATTGGTGTTCACGCCCAAAATTATTACCCTCCAGCGGGAAATTCTTCGTGGGATACATTGCATCCTGCAAGATTTGGTTGGTGTGATGAAAAAATCAATGAGTTATATGCCTTTTTGGATTCCACGAATTCGGATGCTTTCATTCTATTGAAGGATGGAAAAATAGTTTTGGAAAAATACTTTGGAACTTTTACCAAAGACAGTCTACATGTTTGGAATTCAGCAGGTAAAACTTTGATGGCTACCTTGATCGGCATTGCACAAGAGGAAGGACATTTATCAATTACTGATACCACGGCTACCTACTTGGGACAAGGATGGACCAATCTAACTCTTGCTCAAGAGGAAAAAATAACGATCCAGCATCAGCTTACGATGACCACGGGACTAGACGACGGTGGGAATGTGGATTGCACGGATCCCAATTGTCTCACTTACTTATCGGATCCAGGCTCGCGATGGGCTTATCACAACGCCCCTTATACCCTATTGGGAAGTGTCTTGGAA
>JAOASF010000006.1 GCA_025210175.1 Crocinitomicaceae bacterium
GATCGGCTGTTGCTTATTGTACGGGAATTACCAACATTGACCCTATAGCCTACGACCTCCTATTTGAGCGTTTCTTGAATCCAGAACGTATATCCATGCCCGATATCGATATTGACTTCGACGATGAAGGCCGAGGAAAGGTAATTGATTACGTAATCGATAAATACGGAGCCAATCAAGTAGCCCAAATCATTACTTACGGAACCATGGCGGCCAAGTCTTCCCTTCGAGATACTTCTCGCGTTTTGGACTTGCCTTTGAGCGAAGCAAGTATGTTGGCCGGAATGGTAGTTGGCAATTTGAGTTTAGACAAGTTATTGCATTGGGATGAAGAAAAATTAAAAGAAAAACTTCGACCAGAAGAGATGGAAAAAGCCATCAGCCTTCGCAAAATATACAAGGATTCATCGAGCGCTAGTAGGGTGGTTAACAAAGCCAAGGATGTAGAAGGTATCGTTCGAAATACGGGAATACATGCCTGTGGGGTTATCATTACTCCATCCGATATCACGAATTATGTACCTGTGGCCTTGGCAAAGGATTCTGAGATGTATTGTACCCAGTACGATAACTCGGTAGCAGAATCAGCAGGTCTACTCAAAATGGACTTCTTGGGGTTGAGTACCTTGACCCTGATCAAGCATGCGGTTCGAAACATCAAGGATCGACACGGAATAGAGATTGATATAGAAAACATTCCTTTGGACGACGTCACTACCTATGAGCTTTTCCAACGCGGTGAAACAGTAGGTATCTTCCAATACGAATCTCCTGGAATGCAGAAATACATGAGGGAATTGAAACCGACAGTTTTTGAGGATCTCATTGCGATGAATGCCCTTTATCGTCCGGGTCCGATGGAATACATTCCTTCCTTCATTAAGCGAAAGCACGGGGAGGAACCAATTACCTATGATTTAGATGATTGTGAAGAATACCTGAAGGAGACCTATGGTATTACGGTTTACCAGGAGCAAGTTATGCTTCTTTCTCAGAAACTAGCTGGGTTTACCAAGGGTGAGGCAGATACCCTAAGAAAGGCGATGGGTAAGAAGCTAATTGATGTATTGAATAAAATGAAACCGAACTTTATTGAAAGAGGTTCGGAAAAAGGACATAATAAGGATGTTCTTGAGAAGATTTGGAAAGACTGGGAAGCTTTTGCATCCTATGCCTTTAATAAATCTCACTCTACCTGTTACGCCTGGATTGCTTATCAAACGGCCTATTTAAAAGCAAATTACCCGGCTGAATTCATGTCGGCCGTGTTGTCTAACAACATGAACGATTTGAAAAAAGTTACCTTCTTCATGGAAGAGTGTAAGCGAATGGAAATCCCAGTATTGGGACCCGATATCAATGAATCCAACTTTCATTTTACGGTGAACAAAGAAGGGGCCATTCGTTTCGGTTTGGGAGCGATCAAAGGATTGGGTTCGGGGCCGGTTGAAAACATCATGCAAGAACGAGAAAATGGTTTGTACACCTCTATTTTTGAGTTTACCAAGAGGGTGAACCTGAGAGTGTGTAACAAAAAAGCCATGGAATCTTTGGCCTATGCAGGTGGTTTTGATTCCTTCAAAGACATTCATCGCGCTCAGTATTTTTACGACGATGGTAGCGGACGAACTTTCTTGGAAAATGCCGTGAAATATGGGTTGAATGCCCAAGAGAGTGAAAATTCTAGTCAAGCTTCTTTGTTCGGTGAAAGCTCAGGTGCTAGTATACCTGAACCGGTTGTGCCAAAGGCAGATGAATGGAATAGCACCTACAAACTCAATCGAGAGAAAGAGGTGGTTGGGATTTACATTTCAGGTCACCCACTTGATGATTTTAGACTGGAAATTGAATCGTTCTGTAAGGGAAATATTGGCCAGCTCAAAGACCTTGAAGCCAATAGAAATAAGGAATTTACCTTCGCAGCAGTAATTACCACGGCCGAGCATAGAATGACTCGCAACAACGATCCTTTTGGTAAAATCATCGTGGAAGATTACGAAAACAGTCATGAAATCATGTTCTGGAGAGAAAACTACCTGCGTTTTAAGCACATGTTGCAAGACAATCTTTTTGTGGCGATTTCTGGTAGAATTGAAATTCCAGCTCGACGAAACCAATTGGAGTTTGTCATTCACAACATCGAGTTGTTACACGAGGTACTTGAAAGAAAAGCAAAGGCCATTAATGTGAAACTCAACGTACGAGATGTTGATCAAATTTTGATTTCCGACTTAATGCGAACGTGTGATGAAAATCCTGGGAAGTGTCAGCTTAATTTCATTTTGTTTGATGAGAATACCAAGACTGAATTGAAAATGAATTCGAGAACCATTAAAGTGGATCCAAACAAGAATCTAATAAAGGAATTTAAACGATTTAATTTGGCCTATGGCCTAAGCTAAAATTTCGCGGAGTTCTTTTAATTCTGCGATTTTTTGAGCGTTTCCTACTTCTTGAAAAGCGGTGATCAAGTTGTTCAACATTCTTCGCAAAATGCTAGTGTTTGAACATGGTTCAAAATATTCACGCTGAGCTGGAATGTTGTAATTTTTTAAAAAGGCGTGGATGTCGTTTTCGTCGAACAAGGATCCCTTGGAAAAAGGGTTGATGTAAAATAGCACACCGTACTTATTTGGAGACTCTTGATATCGGGCCAAGTTTTCTTTGTCCAAGTATGCCAAGATAAAATGATTGGGCAAGTTTACACCGTAAATGGGCAATTCCAATTCTTGAGCAATAATGCTGTAAATAACGCTCAAACTCAATGGATTCCCTCTTCGCATTTCGAGAACTGTATTGAGGTATGAATTCAACGGACTATGGTAGTTTTCGGTATTTCCTCTAAATCCGTGCTCACCAAAAAAGACCTTATTGAAGATTCGAATCTTTTCCAAAATGGTGTTTTTCTGGCTGATTTCTAGCCAAATGTCTTGGCGTATTTTCGCCAAATCGGCACGTATTTCATCCTCGTTGAGTCCAGGGTATTGAAAACGTGCCAGTAACAAGGCACCTTCTAGCAAATCCTTGTCGTCCTTTTCTCTCCAGTCAATCAAACAATCTTTGATGTATTGAAATTGAATATCGTGAATGATATCCTCTATTCTCTTTTGGAACAAAATGCCCATTTCATAATCTTCCCAAGACAATTCCAAAAAAGGAATAGCTTCCGGACCATAATCCAAAAGTTTGTCGCGCACATGGGCAAACACCAATTCATCTGGGTCTTCCACCAAACGAATCAAAGCTTTTATTTGATTAGAACCTGACATTCTGCAACGAAGATAGGGCAGTTGGTAATGTGTTGTGAACAAGGAGCCTACCATTTATAAAACGTGAATTGTTGAAATGCATTTCAAAAAGTTTTAAGTTTTTGTAACATTTCCCCGTACTGCCCGTTAAAGAAGACAAGTTATCAAATTATATTCTACAGGTTTTTGGTGACATTGGCTCTGCTTCGGTAGAGCCTTTTTTTGTTTATACTTGTCAAATAAAATCATTCGGTATGCGCTTTTTTTCTCTGCTTTCTATCTTATTCTTATTCTCGGCATGTGGAAGTGTTCAGGAAGGATCTACTTCTGCCTCTAGCTCTACAAAAAGTTCAGCCAAACCTGTGGCAGAAAAAGCACCTGATAGTAAACCCATTACGGAAACGCCAGAGGAAGAGGATGTGGCTTATATTCCCATGCAGGGAGTGGTTCATTTGAAGTCGAAAGGTTGTGAGAACACAATAGAAATGAAAACAGGCGCTACTTCGCTTTGGTTGTATCCCGTGAATTTGGATAAGGCTTATCAGACGGAAGGCAGAGAAGTGACCTTTACTTATAAAAAAATTGAAACACCAGCTCCTGAGGGGTGCTCGGTAGATATGACCATTCGCATTGTTTCGATCGAATAGTTACTTCAATAATTTTTTCAATTGCTTCAGGCTGTATTGGTTGCGGCGACTATTGAAGGCAGATTCAATTTTTCTTTTCTCCTGTGTGGTCAAATGCCAGGATAAAGAAATTCTATCCTTGCTATTTTCGCGAAGGTTGAAGGATATCAAGTCAACAGGAAAATCGAATTGTTTGGTTCCAATTTTTAAAAGTTCTTCTTGATCAAAATCTTGTGTACGCGGAAAGTTCGAGTACATATTGCCGAATGGCATGGTGAATTTATTGAGTAAGGATACTTGCTGGTAGGCCTCGTTGTCGAGTACTTTCTTGGTGTCCCTGATCTGTACAATGATCACCCCTGAGGTGTTGTTCTTGATCCACGAATTCAACTCAAATAAGTATTCCATCGTTATTTTCCCGCCATAGTTGTCGCGCAATCCTGCATCCATCAATTGAATTTCTGGAGAGGTAGGCATAGTAACCATCGGCATTACAAAGGGAAAGGTAGCGCTCGATCTAAGAACACTCGAAAAGCGAAGATCCAAGGCTTCATTGTTACTGAAGTAGCTCAAATAATCGATGTTTTCATAACTCTTGGAAAAGCGTGAAGGCCCTTGAACTCCCTGAGTAAGGAAGGTAAGTGGTTGTGAACAAATCAGAAGTCTTCTTCCGTCGTTTACAATGGTTGGCGTGAAAATCATTAACGGTACTTGAGCCGAACTCTCGTATTTTTGATAATAAGCCAAATCCACATCCATGATGCCATCTGTGTTTTCGTGCAACTGCGTCTCAAAGGCAAAACCTCTGTCCTTGGTGTACGGCTTACCGTCTATTATTTCTGTCTGGTATCTGAAAAAGATATCGTTGGTACTGGCTGCAAAACTGAGTCGATTGAGCAAGTCTGAACCTATTCTATCTCGGTATTCTTGATCGAATGGATTGGCAATTTTTCCTTGATCGTAAAGCAGGTGCAACTGTCGATAATAAGCCGCGCCAACCATCCCGCCTGAGGCACCAGTAATCATCTGGGTGTGTTTCGTTAGATTGTGATTGAGCTCCTTATCTAAGTTTTGTAGAATATTCAGCGTCCACAAAGCGCTTCTCGAACCACCTCCAGATACATTGACAATCACGAGTTTGGGCTTTGTTTCCCCCGTCCGTTTTTTCCATGCATCCAAAACACGAATGATATTAGCCTTCGTCTTTTGTTGGTTAAAGTCTGCATTGGAAACTTCCTCAATTCGCTCAATTGTATAGGGCGTTTCATCGTTCTTATCGTACGACAAGCCATAGGCGAAATTGGTGTATCTAAAAAAAGGCGTATGGGTACTTAAATAGTCCATACTAATAAGAACAACGATTAATAAGGGGTAAGCCCAACGGTGTAACCAAGAGATCAAAGCGCTAAACAACATCAATATGATGGTCAGCAATAAGGTGATGGATACTGCAGCGGGGAACTCAAACCAAGGGTTTTCACGAAACAATCCCAATGAAATAAAGGACAACAAGGTCAAGGTCTCAAAGATTGTTGCGTTCACTTTATTGCGTTCGTAAATCTTTATCAAAAGGTCTTTCTTGAAGTGTTTGATGCATCTCGAGGATAAAAGACGCATGCGTCTACCAAAATACAAATAGGCCTTTTCACTTTCCTTTGGCTTGTTGCGCACATTGGTCCAGTTGTCGTGGTTGGGAATAACCGTTTTGGCAATTTTTTCCTTTTTCTTTTCTTCTAGGGGGTCAATAATGCTGTGACGTGCACGGTTATTGAGCGGAAAGAAATACAAAACACTGAGCAAGTGAAACAAAATGAAACCAGCGAGATAGGAGAGGATGTATATGAAGATTTGCATGCCACTGGCATATTCCTCGTAGGCTTGAAAAATGCTGAAGTTGATGATGAAGACAATGTTGAACAAGATGGTCAGCAAACTATTGTTTACACAAAACTTGAGAAACGGATGAACCAAAGAAGCCAAGAATGGAAATTGAGGTGCCAACTTCATGTAACTGTAGGTATTGAATCCCATGTTAAACCCACCGAGCGAAAACCCGAGTATCAAGAAGGATATCGGACTGACGTGCCCCAAGTATTCTGGGGAGTAAAAAAGAAGCGGAATGCCAAAAGAAGATCCAAAACTATCTGTTACAATTAATAACAAGAGCAACCAGTAAAGCAAGGCCAGTAAATTGTACTTGAGGTGGGCAACCAATAGTTGCAAAGGAAAAAATGCGCCCAAAAAACGCCATAAAGTCCATTTTACTTTTTCCTGTTGCATATACTATTAAATATAACGATTAAAGCAATAGCCTTGGTTTGCTATAGCGGAAAATTATTGTTTTGAACCTTGATGAAATCACTCATCAAATAAGCAAGGCTTTTGCTATAGAAGCGAAGCTCTTCTTCGGTTTTAGGTGCGCCTTCTGGTAAATGAAGAATGGGGATGGATTTGGTGCGTGCAAGCAGACGCAAAAAGGAACGTACTTGATCGAGGGAAAAACCACTTGGGGTCCACGCAGAACTAGGCATGAAAGGAATGCTGTCCAAATCTATGTCCAATTGAACTCTATCTGGAAAAGTATTTAAAATGGAATCTAGCTTCAGAAGAAAGTCAGCAGGTGAGTCAAGAAAACTTTCAAAGCTTTGGTAGCTCATGTTCTCCTGCTCGAATTGATTCAATATATAAGTATTGTTGTATCCCTCATGAAGTCCCAGTACATGGTAATGTTGAAGAACACCTTCTTGCCAAGCGAAACTAAAGGGATTTCCACTGTGTCTTTCTTCCATGCTGCGCAAATCGGCATGTGGGTCTATGTTTATACAACTATTGATTCCGAAACGCTCATTAGCCACACGCAAAAGAGGAAGGGCATTGTTGTGTCCTCCTCCAATAACAATCAGTTGTTGATGATCCTGAAGATGATTGTTGATGGTGTCTTCTACCAATTTATCCAGTTCCTCAATGTGATTGTGAGTTTGGGAAAATCCCTCCTTTTGCTGAATTTCACCAAGTATCCCGATTTCCGAGCCGTCAAGAAACAGGTTGCTTTGCATGTGCCCAAATTTCTCTATACAAGCTCTGAATCCATTATTGGCTCCTGGTAAACCCTTGTTCCACTGAGGACCATGATCCTCAGAAATTCCCAGAATCAGGTACTTTTTTTCTGACTGAGGAGAACCAAAATCAAGTTTCTCCCAAAGCCTTGTTTCGCCTTCTCTTGATTGAAAGGAAAAGTTAGACTTTTGGGCTAATTGAAATACGTAATTCATTGAGCTTGCTTCTTTTTCAAGAGTTGTTCAAAATAGGTCGGTGGAGGAGTGGGGCGCATGGTTTCTTTTTTGACAAAAACAAGCGTTGTTTCGGCTGTTGAAAGAACCACTTTTTGTGCGTTCAAAATTTGGTATTTGAAGACGATTCTGGGCCCTCTAATCTCAGAAATGCTTGTCACAATTGTTAATAAGTCATCATAGAGCGCCGGACGAAAATATTTCACATGGTAGTCTGCAACGGGTAACATGATCCCATCTTCTTCTAAATGACGATAAGAACATCCCAAAGATCGCATGGTTTCAACTCGGCCAACTTCAAAATATTGGGCATAATTTCCATAATAACAATAGCCCATTTGGTCCGTTTCTCCATAGCGAACTCTCAATTGAGTTTGATGACTGAATATTTCCATGCAATGCCTGATTTTACTAGTATGTCAAAGGTAATTAAAACTCCGAATTGCTTTCTATATCGTAGGCAATTACGTACTTTTGTCTCCAGTTAAATGCTTTTCACCACTTGCTGTTGGTTTGTGAGATTTTACAACTTTCACACTTAACTTTTACATAACTCGTAATTAAAAAACAGTAAATTTTAGGGAAGTAAAAAGTTTCAAATTATCAACCCCTCATCAGGTTTTTTTTTCACTTTTTTATCCAAATATTTGTTCCAAGTTCGTCAGAAGGCTGTAATACTAACCACAACCCTGCTGGATACACTGAATGAAGAAAACTGACGCACTAATTTATTAACTACAATTAAAAACATTTTTAATAAATGAACAATGATCATCTTAAGGTTTGGGATGCCTGTTTAAAGGTTATTAAAGATAATCTACCCTTACAAGCATTCAAGACCTGGTTCGAGCCTATTGTGCCTGTTCGTCTCGACAACTATGCCATGACCTTACAAGTTCCCTCGCATTTCTTTTATGAATGGTTGGAGGAAAATTACATTGACTTGCTTAGAAAGGTGATCAAGAAAGAATTGGGTGCTGAAGGACGATTAGAATACAGCATTGTTATGGAAAATAATACAACCAAAAGCACTCCTTATACGGTTAAACTTCCGGCTCTTAACAAAAAGTCGCTGAAGAACCAACCGGTTAATATGCCCTTGAACATTTCGGAGAATCAAATTAGAAACCCATTCATCATTCCAGGCTTGAAAAAGGTGAATGTAGAGTCTAACTTGAATCCAGCTTATTCTTTCGAAAATTTTGTTGAAGGCGATTGCAACCGCTTGGCAAGAGCTTCTGGTTATGCAGTGGCCAATAAGCCGGGGGGTACAGCTTTCAATCCCTTGCTGATTTATGGAGGTGTTGGTCTTGGAAAAACACACTTGGCACATTCCATTGGTATTGCAATCAAGAATCAATTTCCGAACAAAACAGTTTTGTATGTAGGTTCTGAAAAGTTTGCTCACCAATTTATCGATGCAATTAAGAACAATACGACGGCTGATTTCATCCACTTCTATCAAATGATTGATGTGTTGATCATGGATGATGTTCAGTTCTTTGCTGGTAAAGAAAAAACGCAAGACGTCTTCTTTCATATTTTCAATCACTTGCACCAAAACGGAAAGCAAATTATCCTTACCTCGGATAAGCCGCCAGTTGAAATGCAAGGAATGGAGCAAAGGCTTCTTTCTCGTTTCAAGTGGGGATTATCGGCAGACTTGTCAACGCCAGACTTGGAAACAAGAATTGCCATCTTGGAAAAGAAGATGTACGGAAATGGAATTGAGTTGCCTAGCGATGTAGTGGAGTACTTGGCATACAGCATCAATACGAACATTCGCGAAATGGAAGGAGCATTGACCTCCTTGTTGGCTCAAGCTTCCCTCAACAAAAAGAGTATTTCATTGGATTTGGCTCGACAAATGGTTGACAAGTTCGTGAAAAACACAGCTCGAGAAGTTTCCATCGAATACATACAGAAAGTAGTTTCGGATTACTTCGACCTTCCTGTTGAAATGTTGAAATCGAAAACTAGAAAAAGAGAGGTCGTACAGGCTCGTCAAATTTCCATGTACTTCTCCAAGCGCATGACCAAATCATCTTTGGCCAACATTGGAGCACACTGCGGTGGAAAGGATCACGCCACTGTACTTCATGCTTGTAGAACGGTTATGAATCTTTCTGAAACCGATAAGCAGTTCCGAGGATACCTCGAAGATTTGGAGAAAAAACTCACTTTACAATAAAAAACACAAAAGCTATCCTATCTTAGGGTAGCTTTTTTTAATTACTAACTATGTTACAGAATTATTTACCACTAGCCTTTGTTGTGCTAATTGTCTTGGTCTTAATCGTTAAGGCCGTCCTTATTGTTACCGAGCAAACCGCTGTAGTGGTTGAACGTTTGGGAAAATTTAATCGCATTGCCTCCTCTGGTTTTGGAATCATCATTCCCTTTATCGATCGCAAAGCTTCCATTATTAACTTGAGAGTGCAACAGCTAGATGTAGAGGTCGAAACCAAGACGCTTGACAATGTTTTTGTCAATCTTCAAGTTTCGGTTCAATACCAGGTGCAAAGAGATAAGGTGCGCGAGGCTTACTACTCTTTGGATAACCCGAGAAATCAAATTGCATCTTACGTTTTCGACGATGTGCGCTCTGAAGTGCCACGTTTGGAGTTGGACGATGTTTTTGCGCGCAAGGAAGATATTGCCATTGCTGTCCAACAAAACATTCAAGCTTCGATGGACGAATACGGTTACCGCATTATCAAAGCTTTGATAACGGATATTGATCCCGATCATAAAGTGAAAGATGCGATGAACAGAATTAATGCTGCCAAGAGAGACAAAGAAGCAGCATTCGAAGAAGGTGAAGCTAAAAAGATTAAAATCATCAAAGAAGCGGAGGCCGAAGCTGAGTCAAAGCGTCTGAGTGGAGAAGGTGTAGCACGTCAGCGTATGGAAATTGTTCGCGGTTTCAAAGAGTCTGTTGAGGACTTCAAAAAGTCACTTGATACCGTTACACATGAAGAAATTATGCAGTTCGTATTGATGACCCAATATTTTGACACCATTAAGGATATAGGGTCCAATTCCAAGAATTCATCCATCCTGATGCCGCATTCTCCTGGAGGGATGAAAGATTTCCAAAATCAAATCATCAATGGAACCTTTGTCGGCAACGAATTAGCCAATATGGACCGAGGAGGAAGTCCCCAGAAGTCCAATGAATAAATTGAAAAAGCCCTGAGAGATCAGGGCTTTTGTTTTAATATTTAAGATCGGTAAATTGACCGCCAGTGATGTAAACCGTATCTACATTGTTCGGTCTTGAAAATTTACCTTGAAAAAAGCCCGACATCCTTCTAGCTCCTGTATCATGCGAGCCAATGGTGTAAAATCCATCTGTTACAATATCGTACTGTATGTTTTGAAAGAAAATATAGGTTCCCAATTGTTGCAAACCATAGGTTCCCACACTTCCATTGGTTCCAAAGCGAAAGAAAAAAGAACAGGTATCATTCTCGCATGAAAGTACCCAGTGGTCGCTGCTCTTTTGTAAAGTCTTGGTGTAAAAAGAGGTTTGAATGCCATTCACCTTGCAAAACAAAGTGGGATTGTATTCCTCTGGGCAAGATTCAGGACACACGCCCCCACAATCCACTTGCTCTTCTCCTGGATCTAAAAAATTATTCTTGCATTTATCTACCACAGGTTCTTTGTCCTTACAGGCCAATAATGTGAACCCCAATACGCATAACGTGAACAGTAATTTTATTTTTGTATTCATGCCCTCAAAAAGTAAGTTGTACCATGCTAAAGTATGAATTTCGAACCATTAAAGAAGCCACTCCCTTTGAATGGAGGGATAGAGGGTCGAAGTTTATTGGCTTGGCTGAGCAAGTAAATAGTGAAGAGGAAGTGAAAGAAATGCTGAGTTCATGGCATTCAGATCACCCCAATGCTACACACATCTGTTACGCGTATCATTTTGGTTACCCCGAATCATTTACCAGAGCCAATGACGATGGTGAGCCTTCGAATAGCGCAGGAGCACCAATTTTAGGTCAAATTCACTCCTCAGAAATCGTCAATGTGTTGGTGGGAGTGGTTCGCTATTATGGTGGAACTAAGTTGGGGGTAGGAGGCTTGATTACAGCCTATAAATCAGCTGCGCATGGTGTTCTCGATGGAGCAGTGATTGAAAACAGGATACTTAAGCATGAGTTTAAATTGAGTTGCAATTACGAAGACATGCCGCATGTTTTTGCTTTTTTAAAACGAGAACGGTACACGGCTGAGGATATTCAAATGGAACTGGATTGTCAATTTATGCTTCGTTTGGATGAAAATGAATTATTAGACTGGGAAGAGGTAAAGCGCTTGTTTCCGAGTATTGAAATTGAAAATAAAGGATTGAAGGGATGAGTATAGATCTAAATCTATTGGAAAAACTGGTTGAAGTGAGGGGAGCCTCAAGCGATGAAGAGCGGATTAAAGAATTCGTTTTGAACCATGTTTTGGAAAACCAGTCAAACTGGAAGGTAAAACCAAAAATCTTGGTTGGTGATGAATTTCAAGATCAATTGATATTGGTTTTCGGAAAACCGCGTACAGCCATTTTTGCACACTACGATACCATAGGTTATTCTGTGGGCTATGCAGATGAATTGATTAAAATAGGTGGCCCAGCCTTGATAGATGGGGTGAAATTAGTAGGGGAGGACAGCAGTGGAGATGTAAACGCCGAAGTGGTTATTTATGAGGATGAAAGTGGAAGAAATTTTCCTCATTACGTTTCTGATCAACCCATTGAAAGAGGAACCATTTTGACCTATCAACCAAACTTTAGAGAAACCAAAGACTTTATTCAGTCGCCGTATATGGACAACCGTTTAGGAGTTTGTGTGGCCTTAAAGGTTGCAGAAAGTCTTGAAAATGGAGTCATTGTTTTTTCTACCTACGAAGAACACGGAGGGAATTCAGTAGCTTATGTGGCTGAATATTTACAGAAAAACTATGGTATGCGTCAGGCATTAATAGCCGATATCACATGGGCTACTGATGGTGTAAAGCAAGGGGAAGGAGTCGCTATTTCGATGCGCGATAGTGGACTTCCGAGACGAAGTTATCTGAATAGAATTATAGAACTGGCGAAAAAAGCAGAGGTTTCCTTTCAATTGGAAGTGGAATCAGCCGGTGGCAGCGATGGAGGTATGCTTCAAAAATCTCAGGTTTTATGGGATTGGTGTTTTATTGGGGCTGCGGAAGATAACGTCCATAGTCCGGATGAAATCGTCCATAAAAAGGATATTGAAGCGATGGTGGATTTGTATGTTTACCTGATGAGGCATTTGTAGTTCCGTTATTTTCCAATTAGCTTTAAGTATAACATTTCATCATGGGAAAAAAGACCAATCTTTGCCAACTCTATAAATACAATCAAACTGATTTAGCCGTCACCAAAAATACTCCGGAGTTCTTTTCTCAGAATTTTACCCGTGAAGAGCTCGAAAAAGGCAAGGTGCATTGGTTGAATTTTCACACAATCAACTGTCATGCGGAAATTTCGAGCATGCTCACCAATATTGGTGTTGACTCCTTGGTAGTTGAAGATGTCTACACCGAAAAAAGAAGGCCAAAAATTGAGGAATACGACGGGTATATCTTTTTCAAGGTAAGATCTGCATTGCCGGCAGAGGAGGACAAGGTCCTATTGAAACAAGAACAAATATCCTTCATTTTGGGCGATCATTTTGTGGTGTCGTTGCAGGAGAAAAAATCGGATCATTTCACCGAAGTTCGCCAGCGTATTGAGGTTCCAAAAGGGAAAATTAGACAGAAGGACTCTGATTTTCTATTGTATCGTATGCTCGAAGCCATTATCGATAATTATTACGAGGTGGTGGATGATGTTGCCAAAAAAGCCAATCGGTTAGAAGCACGTGTTTTGCGCAATCCGCATTCAAACACACTGAAGGTTATCGAGATTGAAAAAAGAAAGGTGGCTCAACTCAGAAAATTAATCCTTCCCATGCGGGACATAACTTCTCAAATTGAGAAAAGCTCCAATCCACTTTTCCAAGAGGTGAACAAACCTTATTTCATGGACTTGAAGGATCATTGTCTAGGCGTGTTGGACGAAATCGACTCCATGAAACAATTCTTAGAAGGATTGACCAACTTGTACTATGCCGTCCAAGGTCAGCGAATGAATGAAATCATGAAAGTCCTGACAGTGGTGAGTGCTATCTTTATTCCTCTTACATTTTTGGCAGGAATTTATGGGATGAACTTCGACAATATTCCAGGATTGCATGTAAAACACGCTTATTTCTACTTGTTAGGAGTTATGGCTGTTCTTGCCATTGCACTTGTGTTGTATTTCAAACGCAA
>JAOASF010000028.1 GCA_025210175.1 Crocinitomicaceae bacterium
AGAGAGAGGGATTCGAACCCCCGGTACCTCGCGGTACAATGGTTTTCAAGACCACCGCAATCGACCACTCTGCCAACTCTCCGCGGCAAAAGTACTGCTTTTTTAGATTTCGACAAGCACCTTTTTCGAAAAAAAACACAACTTTTTCTTTACGCTCTGGTAATGAGTCTCTTGTATTTTTACTTTTTTCACCATTTGTTCAGAATTAACAACCTTTCACTCGATAATCCATCTCAAATTGGGTGTCTCCAAGTGTTTTGTTGTACCTTTAGCCTATATAAAACCCTGCATGAAAAGACTGTTATTTCTTGTTTTCATTACTTTATCGCTTAGCTCCTTTTCCCAGAAGAAGATGCGTGTATTCATGGATAGCAAACAATACTACGCACCGAGCATCGGCAATTATCTGGAACTACAATTCGAATTTGATGCCCTTAGTCTGAACTTCACAGGTCACGAAAATGGCTTAATCGGAGAAGTAGTTGTGAACATTGAAATCCTGCAGCAAGGAAAATCTCTTAAGGTAGATGGCTATCGATTGGCCTCCCCTCATATGCGCGATTCCATTTTGGAAAACTTTTACGACGTGAGACGCTTCGCGCTTTCACCAGGAACTTATGACATCCGTGTACAATTTTTTGATGCCAATAGCGATGACGAAGGTTTATCTGCTACGGTGCCGGTTAAAGTGAATGACCTTGGCGCAAAAACGGCGCTATCGCCTATTCAATTGGTAGAATATGCCTGGAAGTCGGATAACGTGGAAAGTCCATTTTTTAAATCGGGCCTTGAAATATTGCCGCGAATTTCCAATTATTACCCACAAGACTTGTCCTTCGTCCCTTTTTATCTTGAAGCTTATCAAACCAACAACATGAACCGCAATATTTTTGGGGTTCGTCAACGAATAATCGATACTGAATCGGATGAAGAGCTTGAACAATTCACCAATTTTTACCGCTACGATACCAGCAGCATTACGCCGATATTAAAGAATCTCGACATTTCCAATCTGTATACGGGTCGCTACAAATTGGAATTAGCCATCATCGATGAAAACATGACGGAGGTTCACTCTACGTCAACTTTAATCGAGAGAACCAAGGAAAAGGAAATCGATCTTTTGGCCGAAAATGTGGTTCTTGATCCGAATTTTGAGAAGTCTATTGGTCTCGACAGCTCCTTGTATTATTTAGGAAGTCTAATTCCTATTGCCAAGGCAGAAACCCAACGCATTATTCTTCAAACACTTGGTGAAAAGGATGCACAAAAAGCCATGACTACCATTCAGTCATTTTGGGTTGCAACTTCAGGTAAAGTGAATGCATATGATGAATGGATGCGCTACAAAACTCAGGTTCAGTTGGTGGAAAAATTGTACCATACCAATTTTCAAGACGGTTACGAAACCGATAGAGGTAGAGTGTATTTGCAATACGGTTCGCCAACCAACATGGTACAAAGAGAACAATCTGCATCCGAGTACCCATATGAGATTTGGCAATACAACAAAATAGGCCGCTTCTCGAACAAACGATTTGTGTTTTATAACCCAGATTTAATTGGCAACAACTATCGCCTCTTGCATTCTGATATGATAGGTGAAATTCGCAATAACAATTGGCCACTTGCCTTAAATCAACGCAACACCACCAATGGAAATGTTGACAATCCGAATGGGAATGTTCAGCAACATTATGGAGGCATGAGCAACGATCTTTTCCGTCAATACTAAACCGACAGGCTACCTTGAACACACTTGCTATCGTAATATTGAATTACAACGGGAAAGGCTATTTGGAAAAATTCCTCCCGAACGTAATCGAACATTCAAAAGGTCATGAAATCATTGTGGCGGACAATTGCTCCACCGATGATTCAGTCGCCTTTATGAAGGAAAAACATCCCGATATTCAACTAATTGAACTAAAGGAAAACGGAGGTTTTGCCAAAGGCTACAACCAAGCCTTAGCTCAGGTAAAGTCCGACTTTTACTTGCTGCTCAATAGCGATATTGAGGTGACGGAAAATTGGTGCGAAAAGTTATTGGAAACCCTTCAGGATGAAACGGTTGCTGGAGTTCAGCCCAAGGTACTGGCTTACGACAATAAATCTCACTTCGAGCACGCCGGCGCATCTGGGGGATTCTTAGATCGTGATTATTTCCCGTATTGCAGAGGTCGAATTTTTGAAATTACGGAAGAAGATACAGGTCAATACCAGGAACCTACCGAAGTTTTTTGGGCCACAGGCGCTTCGTTGTTGATCCGTTCCAAGGTATTTCATGAAGTTGGTGGTTTCGATGAAGACTTCTTTGCCCATATGGAAGAAATTGATCTATGTTGGCGCGCCAAGAGACGAGGTTGGAAATTCATGGTCAATCCAGAGGCTGTGGTCTACCACGTTGGAGGTGGCACTCTTTCCTATGCTTCGCCATTCAAAACCTATTTAAACTTCCGCAACTCCCTCTTCATGCTTATCAAAAACCATGAAGGTCCATTGTTTATTAAGTGGCTGATTCGCATGTGCTTGGACGGTGTGGCTGGTGCTCGTTTTCTCGTACTTGGAGAAACCAAACAATTGAAAGCCTTGTGGGAAGCCCATCGCGACATGTACAAAAAGCTGGGAAAAATGCTGAAAAAGAGAAAGGAACTGAAAGCGTTTTCTACTCAATTTAACGCAGCAGGACTATCCAAGAAAAGTATTCTTGTGCAACGTTACATACACGGAAAAACGCATTATTCTGATCTATAATTAAGAGCGCAAATGATGGATTAATTGGTCTATTGCCAAGCGATACGAATCCATCCCAAATCCAAATACACAGCCCATACAAACGGGAGTTAGGAAGGATTCATGTCTGAAACTTTCTCTACCAGCCACATTGCTCATATGCACTTCAATAACCGGTTTTTTTATTCCCGCTATAGCATCGCGTAGTGCAATACTCGTGTGCGTATATGCTCCTGCATTGATGATGATACCGTCAGCAGAAGATGCATGTAAAAGATTCACCAACTCTCCCTCCACATTGTTTTGCAAAAGGTTCAATTCCACGGAAAAAGTGGTGCGCCATTTCTCCAAAACTTCATCAAAGGTCTCTTGACCATAAATTTCTGGCTGTCTTTGTCCGATTAAGTTTAAATTCGGGCCATTGATGATGTCTATTTTCATGAAATGAAGCTTTGGGAACGCTATATTAAACAATTTGCCGCTTACTTAAAAATAGAGCGAGGCTTAGCCGAAAACAGCATTTTTGCCTACCAGCGCGACGTAGATAAATTGAAGGCCTTCGCCGAGGCGAACAAGAAAGAGCCAATAGAACTCAATCTCAAGGACTTAAATCTCTTTTTAGGAGAATTGTACGATCTTGGCTTGAGTGCGAGG
>JAOASF010000029.1 GCA_025210175.1 Crocinitomicaceae bacterium
CCTCAGCGAAGAAATGCAAGACGACATTCACACCTCTGTATTGGTGAAAAGTGTTATTTGTGCAGGAGCGTTGGAAGGGGAATGTTTCTCAGAAGAACTGGTTGAAGCCTCCATCAAAAGGCAGAAAAACGGAATACCGACTCTATCTACTGAACACATCGAAAAACAAATTGACGGATACGTTAAAAACTACTTGACGGCATTCAACAATTTGAATCAAAAAATTGAAGTTTCTCAGATCCACAATTGGCAACAAAACATGTTTCCACATAGCCGAAGTGGATTTTTTCATATTGTAACAGGTACTTGGCGTTTGGACAGCATGGGAATTATCCCAGATTTCGGTAAATGCGGCTTCAAAGAGAAAACCTTATTAAAGGCTCCAAAAGGAAGTTGTGTTCCCAAAGAAATGGATGCTTTTTTGGCTTGGTTCAACGAAAATCAAGACATGGACTTAATGCTCAAAGCGGGACTGGCTCACCTTTTCATTCAACTCATTCAACCATACGAAGACGGCAACACAAGAATGGCTTGTTTGATGAGCGACATTTTATTGGCCCGTGTAGATCAAAAAGGTTCTAAGTTCTTCAACTTCTCTCAAAGTTTGGTTGAAAACAAAGATGAATACTTTGAAATGCTTGGTTTAATTCGCGAAGGAAATGGCGATATCACTTCTTGGTTGACTTGGTATTTGGAAACTTTGGCTCAAGCAATCAAAACGAGTGAAGAAGAAGTCATTTTGATGCAGCCAACGATCGAAGACTTATTGCACGGCGATTTGGAACTGAATCCGAGACAAACACAAATGCTCAAAGGAATGCTGGAAGGCTCCATGAAAAGCATCAATGCCACTTCTTGGGGTAGAAAGACTCGCGTATCAGTTGATACTGCCCTGCGTGATATTCAAGATTTGATTCAAAAGAACATACTTAAAAAACAAGGGGGAGGATGCAAAACGCATTATGCCCTTTTAGACTCTATTCATAATGAAAGGAACGCTATCTTCGCTTAATGAAGATAGTAACGCTTACCCTACTCCTTTTACTTATCTCATGTTCACTTAAGCGGAAGCATGATTCCTTTTCTCAGGTATCCTCGGAGGACTATCTTCAATACCATACTCCTACCTTCGATCGTGCCAATTTAGAAATTCGGCTTTTCCTTCCTAATCCTGAAAAAGACCTCAAAACTGCCGTTATTATTGCGGGTGACAATCATCAAACCATTAAAGACCATGGTAGCACAGCCAAGCATTATCAATACCTAGGCTATACAAGTATTCTTTTTTCCTATCGCTCGGAAAGTGAAAATTCCCCATTGGATGCTTCGCAATATTACTATACCAACACACCCACTATAGATTTGATGACGGCTGTGGCCTGGGTCAAGCAAAATGTTCAATACGACCGATTGGGACTACATTGTTTCCAGAATGCATCCATGGCCGGTGCACTAGCTCTTGCTAAAATCAACCTGTCTTTTGCCATTTTTGAATCTCCTATCATCAATCCGTGGAATGAAATTCAAAAAAAGAAAGCAAAAATGGAGGCCGACACAATATGCGCCAAAATTTGTGATCAATTTCCTCAAGTTTTTCTCAACCTTCAAACACCTACTTATTTTGTTTTTAATCAAACGGAATATGACGAGCTCGATCAGAACGTAGAGAACCATTTTCTTCGAAAAATGGATAAAACCCTTTTTCCTAAAAAAAGAACCTGGAATTATTGGGACTCGATACCAAAGGTGATTGCAAGATTTTAGTCAAACACCCTTCCTCCTTGCTGTTAAATTTTTAAAAGTTTCTTCTTTCCATAACTCTAAGATCACTCAATCTTTGTATCTTCTCTGTGCTAACTTATATACTATGAAAATTCACTTCAAACGTGGTCGAATTAATTTCAACCTTATATTGGGTTTGAGTTTTTTCCTTTTTGGACTGTACGTCACCTATACCTCAGACTCCCCTTCGTGGTCGGATTTCGGTTATTTTGTTTTTGCTATCGTTTACTTCCTGATTTTCATTTACCAATTGCAGTATCAATACGTTATCATCAACGATCACTTTATTCAAAAATCTACTCCTTTCTCTCGCCGTATCTCCTTGAAAGAGATTGAATTCGTCAAAAACGAACGAGGAGAAATCGTGATCGGTAATCAGCACACCCAAATACGGATCAACACTCAACTTATCGATGAACTTTCTCTACTTCAACTAAAAGTCTTTTTAAAGGATTTTTGCGACAGAAACGGCATACAAAACCTTATCCCGAAATAGAGCTGGCTAGATTGCAAACATTACTTACCTTCAAACCATGGTCCTTCATAAAGTCTTTCGATATTTTCTCGCTTCAACACTTATTTTCAACTTTTCGCTTCAAGCGAATGCGCAAAATGAGCGTCAAAAACGGGTGCGTGTATCTCATTTGGAATATCCTTTACGAGACAGTTCTGACCACATTATTTCCCATGAAGGCTTTAGTTTGGTTTATGCGCACGAGCACGAACAAGCTTATTGGGTAGCTTATCACCTTACACCCAAGCGATTGCAGGGAAAGGTAAAACGTACAGGCCATTTCCGACCAGACCCAGATGTTCCTGATGGCACTGCAGAAGTCGGCGATTACCGCAATTCAGGTCTGGACAGAGGACATCTTGCACCAGCAGGTGACATGAAGTGGAGTGAAACTGCCATGAAGGAGTCCTTTTATTTCAGCAACATTTCACCTCAAAACCCGAAATTCAATCGCGGAATTTGGCGTCAATTGGAAGAGAAAGTGCGAGAGTTTGCCCTACTATCAGACACCTTGTACATTGCCACCGGTCCCGTTTTCATGCAAAACATTGGGTCAATTGGCCCAAACAGCGTTACTGTTCCGAACGCTTACTTCAAAGCATTGTTGGGTTATTGGGACAAAAGATGGCATGCAATTGGATTTATCGTTGAACAGTTCCCCATAAGCTCAGGTGAACTTCATGAATTCGCTGTAAGTATCGATGATTTAGAAAGAATCACTCGGATGAATTTTTTCCATCGCTTGGATGATGAAATAGAAGATGAAATAGAACAGTCCTTCGACTATTCAGAATGGGAGAAAAAAGAACCATAAAACCAGTTCTTTCTCTACATTATTTTATTCGCCGAATCGCCTCACATTAACCTTATGTAAAGAATAATACCATTCATCAATAATAGTTGGCAGGCATAGAATTAGATACTATTTTTGCCCTCATAAGTTGCTGAATATTTCGATAGTTGGGCCGAATTTCAGACTTCATGCATGAGGAGACAACCTTCCCTCTGCTCTATCGTCAGTAAAACTGAACAACTATCGTTGAAAAACCTAATTTGTGAGCTTAACCAGATTCACCCTTTCTTGGCTATTCGTTTTCCTTATTTTCTATGGAAACGCTCAATGTACAGCGAGCGCTGGTTCCGACACATCCATTTGTGTAGGAGGATCAATTCAACTGAATGGACAAGGGACTGGTTCAGGGGTATTGAACTATTCATGGTCACCAGCCACAGACTTGTCTTGTACTTCCTGTCAAAATCCAATCGCTTCCCCTACTTCTAATACTACCTACACACTCACTGTAGTAGACGATACGGGTTGTGTAGCCAACGCAAACATTACCATTTCAGTTTTTCCAGCACCTGTTGCCGATTTTTCAATAACGGGCAACAATGGCTGTGCGAGTTCTGAGATTGAATTCACCAACAACTCCACAGGAACTGGCATGACCTATTCGTGGGACTTTGGCGACCCGGGTTCTGGTGCCGACAACTCCAGTACCTTAGCTAACCCAAGTCATTTTTATTCTGTAACGGATACCTCTACGCATAGTTTTCCTGTTACGTTAATCGTAACCAGTCCTGGCGGTTGTACTTCAACTTATACGGACACGGTATTTCTTACCGGAGCTCCCAATGCTGAGTTAGTTGATCCCTTTACGGATTTCAGAAACTGTGATGGTTCCATTTACAACATGACCATTTATGATGCATCAACCGGAACAGCTATTAATCACTACACCGTAATTTGGGGCGATGGAACACCGAATTTTGACAGTACAGGTTTTCCTAGTGGCGGATTAAATCATACGTATTCCACATCAGAAGTGTTTGACTTACAGTATATTGTGACAAATGCGGCAGGTTGTTCAGACACCGCCTATTACCTGGTATCGAACATTACTAACCCAGCCATCGGGGCTGCCAATCCAGGAGGTACTACAGGCTGTGGTCCATTGAGTTTGTGCTTTCCGCTCAACAACTTTGCTTCCAATCACAACTCAACCATTTACATCGTGGATTTCGGTGATGGAACACCAGCTGACACCTTACCGCACCCTCCACCCGCAACTGTTTGTCACACCTACGATTCCACCTCTTGCGGTCAACCAGGTAATCAGTTCGAGTTTGTTATTCAAGCCATTAACAGTTGCGATGTTTCCGAAACAACCATCTCACCTATTCGCGTATTTATAGCTCCAGAACCCGATTTTGTAGCAGATACGGGTTGTGTAAATACACCCTTAACCTTCGAAAACACAACTACCACAGGATTCAATAGTTCATGTAGTAGCGCAGCCATTTTTGAATGGGACTGGGGAGATGGAACCACCTCCACCACGACCAATACAAACAGTACGACGCATACCTATACTTCTCCAGGGAATTACACGGTAACCATGTCGGCAACAAATAACTGTGCGACCAATACTTCTACCCACACTGTTTGTGTAGAAGACGAACCTGTCCCTTCCTTTATCCCGTCGGCAGATTCGAGTTGTGTACCTTTTACCACCACCTTTACCAATACATCTACCATTACCAACTCCTGTAACACCAGTACCGTATGGACGGTTCTGTTCAATGGTAGCCCGTGTCAGCCGTCAAGCGGACAATTTCAATTTGTGAATGGAACAGATGCACTATCGCTCGATCCGCAAATCGAATTTATTGATCCAGGAACTTACACCGTAACCTTAAACATGATCAATTCATGTGGGTCATTTGAATATGCTGTTGACATTGTTGCGCAGACCATTCCTCAAGTTGCACTTGCTGGTTTTCCAGAAATTTGTGCCGGCGATAGCATTTCGCCGCAAGCGACCATTTTGGATTGTTTAGAAGATGTTGACACTTACACTTGGACTTTTGGTGGTGCCAATCCAACCACATCCAACCAAGAAGACCCTGGTTATGTTACCTATTCAAACCCCGGTACTTTTCCTATTCAAATTGACATTTCCAATCTATGTGGTTCAGCATCGGCAGACACGACCGTTACGGTTGCTCCTACACCAGATGTGCTTAATCCTGTTGTCAATTCACCGCTTTGTGAAAATGACACAGCACAATTTACCAGTGATTTTTTGCAAGATGCCAATTACTCTTGGTCAGGTCCGAATGGGTTTAGCAATTCCAATCAAAACTTCACCATTCCAACACTCACAACCACTGAACAAGGATGGTATTACCTTTTTGGAACCCTAGGTGCCTGCGTTGGGCCTGTGGATTCTGTAGAATTGGTCGTGAATGTTTCTCCAATTGTTACAGCTACTCCCAATCAAGCTGAAATTTGTTTCGGAGACACCATCTCCATAACTGCGACGGGAGCCACCACTTACACCTGGTCTCCAACAGACAGTCTTAGTTCAGGCACAGGCAATACCGTGCTGGCCTTTCCAAGTCAAACGACCAATTACGTGGTGTATGGAACAGATGGAATTTGTATCGGTATAGATACAATTGAACTAGTTGTGCATCCACTACCAATCATTAATGCAGGTCCGGATACCGCCGTTTGTAATGTTCCTGACCCAATCCAATTAAACGCATCACCAGCTGGGGGAACCTGGGCCGGCCCGCACGTTGACCCGAGTGGCAGTTTCACACCCAACGGTAATGGAACCTTTCAACTGAGTTATACCTACATGGATGTAAATGGGTGTATTGATTCATCTTTTCGGATTGTAGATGTAAGCGATGTTACCGATGCCGACGCAGGCCCTGACTCCACCGCCTGTTTCATGGATCCTGACCTTTCCTTAGTTGGAAACCCAACGAATGGTGTATGGTCTGGTCAAAGCATAAGCCCTTCGGGGACCTTCTCGCCAGACACGGTAGGCAGTTTTCAATTGGTTTATACCTTAGGTGCCGGAAACTGTGAAAGCAAGGATAGCATTATATTAGTCGTAAAACCCTTACCATATGTCGATGCTGGTTCAGACACCACAGTTTGTGTCGATTCAGACCCAATACAATTGGTAGGTGATCCCGTAAATGGCTCCTGGTCTGGATTCGGTATTATTAGCTCAAATGGATTTTTCGACCCCAACCAAGCCGGTGTTGGTAGTCACGTAGTTACACTTTCAACCACTGACAACAGCACGGGATGTAGCAATTCCGATAACCTAACCGTATTTGTCAATGATCTTCCAGTTGTGGAAGCAGGTAATGACACCACTATTTGTAATCAGCCCATCAGTGTTCAGTTCTCAGGCTTGCCTGCAGGAGGAATTTGGACCGGACCGAATATAAGTAGCTCGGGAGAATTCACCCCCAACGGTTCGGGAACTTTCACATTATACTATAGTTACATTGCAGGGACCAATTGTTCCAATATGGATTCAATAGAGGTTACTGTAAACGATCCTGTCCCAAGTGATGCAGGACCGGACTTGGAGGCTTGTTTGAACGATTCAATCATTCAGCTAAGCGGAACACCTGTGTTTGGTACTTGGCTAGGGACCAATGTTACCTCCTCCGGAGAATTTGACCCCAATACGAGCGGAAGTTTTGAACTCATTTTCTCGAATGGTACTGGAAATTGTTACACTGCCGACACCATGAACTTTGTGGTTCACGACCTTCCGGCAGTAAATGCTGGATTGGATCAAGAGTTTTGTTTGAATGATGCCGATACCAATTTTCAAGGTTCACCTCTATCGGGTTTATGGAGTGGAAACGGTATCATTGACCAAAACACAGGGACATTTTCACCAAGCATGGCAGGAGCGGGTAACCACCCGATTACATATACCATTACAGATCCGACCACTTCATGTGTAAATCACGACACTTTAGAAGCCTTAGTACATCCGTTGCCCGTGGCAAATTTTGATTTGGACAGTTTGACCTGTGTAAATGACCCA
>JAOASF010000030.1 GCA_025210175.1 Crocinitomicaceae bacterium
CTGCTGCCTTCGGCGGTCTGCTTTTCATTCTCATTAGCTTCGCTGCTGCCTTCGGCGGTCTCATTTTGAGTTGTGGTGATGGACGGTCCCGAAAATTGTCGGGACGAACCGCCTAGTTTTTAAACGAGTATGACTACTGGAAACAAAAAAAGCAGAACTCTCATTCTGCTTTTCATTCTCATTCTCATTCTGAGTTGTGGTGATGGACGGAATCGAACCGCCGACACAAGGATTTTCAGTCCTTTGCTCTACCAACTGAGCTACATCACCGCCTTGAAATGTGGGTGCAAAGATAGAAACAAAATTGAATTCGCAAACAATTTGGAAAATTTTTATTCAAACTCTGGCTATCTTTGCGGTGCATGATTGATACTAAACAAGTTACGGTGATTGATGCGGGAAATACCCGTTTGAAGCTCGGAGTGTTTCTTGAAGGTGAATTACTTGAAGTTCAGTTTTTTAAGTTGGATGAGGTGGGTCGCTTCAAAGATTTCTTGAGCGAAAAAAAAATCGAAAAATTATTCATTTCGTCTGTTTTGTCGGATGAAATGAATGAAATGTTGTTTGGATCCTATCAAGTGGACTACCTAACGAGTGAAACCCCCTTGCCATTTATTAATGCCTACGAATCGCCCGAGACTTTAGGAAAGGATAGAATTGCCAATGCGGCTTATGCTGCTTCTATGCAAAAAGGCCATGCAGCGGCGGTTTTGGACATGGGTACTTGTATCAAATGGGACCTTGTCGATGAAAACGGAACTTATTTGGGCGGTTCCATTTCGCCAGGATTGGAGATGCGCTACAAGGCCATGCATACTTTTACGGGCAAATTGCCGTTACTACAACCAAAGAAGCAAAGAGAGATCGGTAGAAATTCAGCAGATTCCATGCATGCCGGTGTGTATCAGGGGATTGAGGCCGAAATTAACGCTTTGATAATGAGGTATAAAGCTGAATTTCAAGGCTTAACGATTTTTGTGACTGGGGGCGATTCGAATTACTTTGAATTCCCTTCAAAAAGTAACATCTTTGCATCCGAAAATTTGACCCTTAAGGGCTTGTTTTACATATATCAACTGAATGCATAAATTGCTCTTTCGATTCGCCATTATGGCACTGCCTTTTATCAGTACAGCGCAAACCGGTCCTGTGAGTCCGTATGCTTCCAATGGTATTGGGTCGATGCAAATGACGTCAGATCCTGTTCAATTGGCTTTGGGAAATTCTTCTTTTACCCTTTTGGACTCTACTTATTTGAACTTTAACAATCCAGCTAGTTATTCTCGTATCAGCAGTGGTTATCCGTTGTTTTCCCTAGGGTTGAATGGAAGCTACACGCAAATGAAGGATGGCGTGAATTCGTCGAATAGCTTCAATAGTTACATCGACCATTTTGCCTTGGCCTTTCCTTTTGCAAAGCGTTTTGGGTTAGCTTTCGGTCTTACTCCCTACGCCAAAAGAAATTATTCCATTTCCACTTTTGAAGTGTTGAACACGGGTGATACGATGAATTATACCTACGACGGTGTGGGAGATATTTCGAGAGTTTTCACAGGTTTGTCTATTAATGTCGTTGATAATCATTTGTTGACGTGGTCGGTAGGAGCCAATTTTGGACATCTTTTCGGTAGTACCTACAATGAACGAACATCCGTTTTGTCCGGGTCGGCTTCGGGTGGAGTCAATAAGCAAGTTCAGCGCATGGTTGCCTTTGATTATGACCTAGCGACGAGTCTTACCTGGAAAGTGAAGAAAGATGTTTTGGTTGATTTTACGGGTATGTACAAACCCACAACCTTGTTGACAACCCATTTTGGCAACGAACAATATTACCGTCCCAACATGGATGAGCCGGCATCGGCGAGTAATGTGGTATTGGACAGTACGTATAACAAGGGATTTTTGCAATCGGCCGAGGAGTTTGGGCTGGGCTTGGTTTTGACCAGAGACTGGCAACACACCACGAAAAAGAACCGTGATAAAATGTCACGTCTTCGCGTTTTGGCGGCCTATAAAACGATTCGTTATTCAGACTTAGCAAGAACTTTCGATAAGCAAACCTATTTTTCGTATTACTCCAACGACTTTTCAAGATTGTCGTTCGGAATCGAATTTTCACCCGATAAAAACTTCCGCGAAAGAAGTGTCACCAATACTTTTTTCGACAACCTGACCTATCGCGTTGGAGCTTACCAAGATCAACTTCCTTATACGGTCAAAAACGAGGCCTTCAAGCAGTTTGGCACAACATTTGGTTTTGGTATACCGATTCTGAGTCAAAGAGGCTTTTCAAGTGTAAATCTCGGGTTTGAAATCGGACAAAGAACCAACGGTCAAGTTGGAGCAGTAAATGAAACCTTTTACGGATTTAAATTCGGGGTAATCATCTCTCCTTCTACAGCCGACTTCTGGTTCAGAAAAATTAAATTGGATTAACAACACAACAATAAAAATGAAACTCAAAACTTTACTTTTCGGATTTGTACTTGCAGCAGGTTTTGCGGTAAACGCTCAAGAAGAAAGTGATCAAGAAAGAGAATGTCTTCGCATGCGCTTTTTGGCGGGAGAAGAGTTGAAAATTAACAACTATTCTGGTGCGGCGACATACTACCTCAAAGGAGAAAAAATTTGTAAAGAATTTGATAAAGCCAACTACGACCGTTTGATCGGTTCATTGCGCAATGCTATCTCTGAAGAGAAAGACGAGGCTCGTCAAAAGGCTTTTACAGACACTTTGATCGGTGTTTATGAAAGAGCAGCGAAAATAGGAGCAGTAAGTGACGAAGCGTTGATGATTCGCGCTCAGTACGAAATGAATTCTTCCAAACCTCGTCGCATGGTTTCTGACTCTTTGTTCCGAAAAGGAATCGAAGTAGCGGGAGGAAAAATTGATGAGGCGTACGTTACTTTGTTCTTCTACAACTCTTTGATGAAGATGAATGAAGCGCCAGCTGCGAAAAGAGCAGAAGTGAAAAAACAATTGATTTCAGATTACTTCATGTTGTCAAAATTAGCGACTGAAAACGGAATGTCACCTGCAACTCAGCAAACCTTGAATACGTACCTCGGATATGTGGTTAAATCTTGCGAGGATATTTTGCCGGAGTTGGGTGGATTCATGAAGTCTTTACCTACAGCAAAAGAAAGCAAGAAGGAAACGGTAAAAAGCTTTATCGCTTTGTTGGAAGAGAAAGGATGCGAAACGAGCAAGGAATACGAAATGTTGATCGATACGTTGATTGCCATAGATCCTAACGTTGATGCAGTAATCGCTAAAGCGAAATTGTTGAAAGCAAAGAAAAAGTACAGCGAAGCAGTTGCAACTTACAAGCAAGCAAAAGGAATGACAGAAGATGCTGAGTTGAAAGAACAAATCGAATTCAACATCGCAGAAATCCAAATGTACAACCTGAATGCGTACTCTTCAGCTTACGCCACAGCGATGGGTATTACTGGAAAAAACAGAGGCGAAGCTTTGAAGATTGCAGGTCAGGCAGTAGGGCAAAACGCAAACAACTGTGGATCAAGTACAGTGGAAAGAAAATTCAACAACTACTATGCGGTAGATTTGTTGGAGAAAGCTCAAGCAAATGGAGCGAGCGTTTCAAGTTTAATTGCTAAATACAAAGCGCTTTACCCAAGTGAGGGTGAATTGTTCGACAACGGATACTCAAAAGGACAAACAGTTACTTTGTCTTGCTGGGGTGTGACCGTTACCATTCGTTAATGATCGGAACAAAACGACATAAATTTTTTAAAAGGATATCTGTCATAGCTTTGGCAGGTATCCTTTTTTCTTGTGTCAATGATTTGAATGACGTCAAGAAAATTACTTACGACCCCAAATCGCCAAGTGAAGTAACAGAAGACCTGGAGGTTTTTTATACCGATAGCGGTTACCCCAAGGTTCGCTTGTACGCAAAACTGGCAGAGAGTTATGTGGTGCCCAAGCAAGTTACCAAGTTCAGAAAAGGTCTTAAAGTGGAGTTTTTTAACGAGTTGGGTGAAGTGGTTTCTGTGTTGACCTCTCAATACGGCGAAATTCAGACCGACGAAGGCTTGATGTTCGTGCGAGACTCTGTGGAGTTGTTCAATATCGAAAAACAACAGCGCCTAAAAACCGAGGAACTCATTTGGAATCAATATGATAGTTTGATCTACTCCAATAAGAGTGTAGTGGTTACAAGTCCCACAGGTATCTTATACGGAAAAGGGATACGAACCACACAAGATTTTGAGTCGTACACCTTCATCGAGCCGAAGGGGAAGTTTAAAGTTAAATAGCATGGAATTATACAATAAAGTAATGTTGAAAGTATGGTTGGTAATCGCCATTGTGGTATTTGCCTTCACTACTTATAAGTGCATCGTCGAGGACTACCGACAGTGGGTCTTCATGTACGTGATTCCCGTTGTAGCCATCTTCATGTGGTTCGTTAAACGATGGATGATGCGACGCATGGAGAAGCATGTGGAAGAAATGAACAAAAAATAAATGCCAGCGCGTTACCGATTGCGGGTAGATAACAAGATTGTCGGATTTAAAAAGGAAATTGGCAATCAATGGTACTACTCCAAAGATGAATACGCGTGGAGCGGTAAGGAAATAAAGGCCACTATTCTAGATACTTGCTTCCATTTGAAAGATGTCAATGCAAAATTCCTATACGCAGAGGATATTCTAAAGTGTACACAAGAAGCCGAAGAATTTCACGTTCAGTTGATGTACGATACGGTACTTGACCAATTTTTTGCATTGGATTTGAACACCGAAGAGATTCGAAATGATCTATTTACCGATGAAGGGTTTCAATTCACCGTAAAACGAATTAGTTATTCGTTTATTCAACCGAGTTGATGTAACTTTTCATCCTTTTTAACAGTCATACTTGCAGTGAAAAAGATTCTTGCTTTACTTTTTATACTCATAATTGGCTCTTCCTTTGGGCAACAAACCTTTTCAGGGATGGTTGTGGATGAAAACGACCAACCGATCCCATTTGCAAAGATTTATGTGAAGAATGACGCGGCTCAAAGAACCTTGGCAGACAAGGATGGGAAATTCGAAATGCGTCTTTTGCCGGGTGAATATTACCTGGTACTCACTTTTACTGGATACGATGACCGCGAATATTACTTGGCCATGCGCGATGAACCGCAATACAAGGTCATCAATCTGTTTCCGACCAAAATTCAAGACCTCATTGATGTTGAGGCTTCGGCCAAGAAATCCAATCCAGGACGGGATATCATGCTACAAGTTGTGAAAAGGCGCGACACCATCAGTCAATGGTCGTACCCACATTCGGTAAACGTGTACACTAGAGCCACAGAAAAAATTCTCCGAGAGGAACAAGAAAAGAAAAAGAAAAACGAAGAAGACCCGAATCAACAAATCAATGGCGAAGACCCCTTTGCCGCAGAGAAAAAGGAAAGGGAAAGATTGGTGCAAAACATGAACATGGTAGAGGTGGAGTTAACCCGCGATTTTGCACCACCTCGATCTGTGAAGGAAAACAGAACGGCCTTTGAGCAACGGGGCTCGAGACGCAATCTTTACTACACTACCACGGTCAAATCGAACTTTAACTTCTTCCAGAATTTGATTCATTTAGACGACCTGCACGAAACGCCCGTTAGCTCACCCATTTCTGGTCCCGGAATTTTGAGTTACAAATACCGTTTGGTAGATCAATACGAAGAAAACGGTCAGAAAATTCATAAAATTCACATCATTCCCCGAAATACAGCCACGACGACCTTGGAAGGTTACATTTGGGTGATTGATTCCATTTGGATGGTCCAAAAATTGGAGTTGACCATGGAAAAAGGAAACTTGTATATCTATGACAACTTTACGGTATATCAAGAGTACAAAAATCAAGGAGATACGCTGAATGTGTTAACCAAACAGCGATTGAACTATGGAGTGCGTTTTAAAAACATGGATTCAGACTGTATTACCTATTCTGAGTTCAAGGATTATAACTTCAACCCCACCTTCGAAAAAAGGTATTTTAACAACGAGCTTTCCGTTACCGAAAAAGAAGCCTATGAAAAGGATACGGCCTACTGGAGTAAGCGAAGAACGGATACTTTAACCTTGGATGAACAGCGTTTTATTCTCTACAAAGACAGTATAGAAGCGGCGCACAACAAAAAAGAATATCTCGATTCTGTAGATGCGGCATTCAATAAGGTGACTTTGATGAAAGTGCTGTGGTTTGGTGTAGATCATCGCAATCGGGAAAAAAAGATTCAATGGACCGCCAATTCCTTAGCTGCGTTTGTTCGACCAATTTACATCGCTGGTCCGCGCTTGGCTCCTGGATTTAGTTACTACAAAAAGTGGAACAACGAAACTTTTATTGATACCTATACGGAGGTAACCTATGGACTCGTCAATAATGATGTGAAAGGGAACTTATGGGCGACCTATCGCTATGATCCTTTCCATTTTGGAAACATTGGTCTTCGGCTGTCGAATGATTTTGATGTGATCCGTTCTTTTGATGCCATAACGCAGATATACAAGCGGAGCAATTTCATCGAAACGTCCAAAATTGGCCTGAACCATTTTCGCGAATTGGTAAATGGTTTGTATTTCAATACCGATTTTGAATTCTCCGAACGTCGACCAGTTGGTAACTACAAATTCGTTACCTGGTTGGACAATACCATTCCCAACGAAGACCCTACTGATTTTCAGACCTATCAAGCCTCCGTTTTGGAACTGACACTTTCGTATACGCCCGAACAGAAATACATGCGAGAGCCCAATAGAAAAGTCGTGTTGGGGAGTAAGTTTCCAGAATTTTACATTTATTACGAACGAGGTATTCCCAAATTGTTTGGTAGTGAAGTGGATCACGAGTACGGTTTGATTGGAATGCGTCAAAGTTTCAAAATTGGAACCATCGGTACGAGCAATTACCATATCAAAACGGGTAAATTTTTATCCTCCCGCAATTTGTACGAGGCCGACTTCAACTACCATCGCCGAAGCGACCCGATTTGGTTCTCTAATCCCATGTACTCCTTTCAAGACTTGGATAGTTCTCTGCCTTCGAAACAGATATTTTACGAGGCACATTTTATCCACCACGACAATGGAGCCATCCTCAATAAGATACCCTTTTGGAAGAAAACGGGAATCGGATTGGTCTTTGGGGCAGGCGCCTTGTATGTGGAGGAATTTGACTGGTTTCATTACGAGATGTATACCGGTTTGGAGCGAAATTTCAAGTTCTCGAGAAGGAAATTGCGCGTAGGTATCTATGCCGTAGCTTCTGATGGGAACAAAATAAATCCGAGGTCTACCTTCAAGATTAGTTTCGCCATGCTCGACCTGCGGAATATGAAATTCAATTTCTAACCACTTCTGGTGAAAGAATTATCTTTGCCCAAAATCAAGAGAGATGTACGGAAAAATCAAATCATATTTAACGGAAGAGCTACAGTCAATTGAAGACAATGGCTTGTACAAAAGAGAACGTGTAATTACAACTCCTCAAGGAGCAAACGTGAAGGTAAACAGTGGCGATGATGTGGTAATCATGTGTGCCAATAACTACCTTGGTTTGTCTTCTCATCCGGATGTAATTCAAGCGTCTAAAGATGCTTTGGATTCGCATGGATACGGTATGTCTTCGGTTCGTTTCATTTGTGGAACGCAAGACATTCACAAGGAGATGGAACAAAAAATCGCGAAATTCTACGGTACAGAAGACACGATTTTGTACGCAGCAGCTTTTGATGCGAACGGTGGTGTTTTCGAACCTCTTTTTGGTGCTGAAGATGCAATCATTTCGGATGAATTGAACCACGCTTCTATTATAGATGGAGTTCGTTTGTGTAAGGCACAACGTTACCGTTACAAGCACTCGGATATGGCTGACTTGGAAGAGCAACTGAAAGCGGCACAAGCGCAGCGTTTCCGTATCATCGTTACGGATGGCGTATTCTCTATGGACGGGGATATTGCCAAAATGAACGAAATTTGCGACTTGGCAGACAAATATGATGCTTTGGTGATGACCGATGAGTGTCACTCAGCTGGATTTATTGGTAAAACCGGTCGCGGTGTTCCAGAATACCACAACTGTATGGACCGCGTTGATATCATTACAGGAACTCTAGGTAAAGCGCTAGGTGGAGCCATGGGTGGATATACGACTGGTAAAAAAGAGATCATCGCTATGTTGCGCCAACGTTCACGTCCTTACTTGTTCTCCAATTCATTGGCGCCAAGTATCGTCGGGGCATCCAATAAGGTGTTCGATATCTTGTCTTCAACGACGGAACTGCGCGACCGTCTGGAGGAAAATACGGCTTACTTTAAGAAAGCAATCATCGAAGCTGGGTTTGACATCAAGCCGGGAGATTCTCCAATTGTTCCAATCATGTTGTACGATGCAGCCTTGTCTCAAAAATTTGCCGACAAGTTATTGGAAGAAGGGGTGTATGCCATCGGATTCTTCTACCCAGTGGTTGGAAAAGGTCAAGCACGTATTCGTACGCAAATTTCTGCAGCACATACAAAAGCTGATTTGGACAAGGCCATCGCTGCTTTCATTAAAGTTGGAAAAGAACTTGGAGTGATTTAAGCACATTTGAAATATTCTCACGATAAAAAGCTCAACTTTGGTTGGGCTTTTTATCTTTATAAGAGAATGAAAGTCGCTTTTTTCATCTTTTCGTTGCTTTTACTTTCGATTCAATCGGTTGTTTTTCAAAAGTTAGTAGGTCCATGGTTGGCCAAAATGGAGCGCAGATTGAAGTTGCCAAATAGAGGAAAGTTCGCCTTTTACGTTCATTCTTGGACTGAGAAATCATCGGTTTTTTTGTCCGAAACTATTCACCTTTTTACCTTTCAAAAGAAGGATAACAGTATTCTGCAAAAAGAAGGAGAGAAATGGAGTAACACCATTGTGTATGCCCATTTTACACCTCCCGATTTTGTTTGATAACCAATACATTTTTGCTTATTAAATAAAACTACATGCAATCATTTTTTAAAAATTGGAAACAAGATATTCCTGCAGGTCTTGTCGTTTTTTTAGTCGCTCTTCCTCTCTGTTTGGGGATTGGATTGGCTTCAACCAATGTGGAGGGGATTGATGGTCTCCCTAATTTATTCGCTGGACTCATCCCCGGTATCGTTGGTGGTGTGGTTGTCGGTGCCTTTTCCGGTAGTCGCTTAGGTGTATCGGGCCCTGCTGCAGGGTTGATTGCCGTAGTAACTGCAGCAATCGCTGGATTGGGCTCGTATCAAGGATTTTTATTGGTCGTTGTGCTCAGTGGAGTGATACAGGTAGTAGCAGGCTATCTCAAGGCAGGGGTAATCGGTAATTATTTTCCCAGTTCTGTGATCAAAGGAATGTTGGCCGCTATTGGAATTACGCTTATTCTTAAGGAAATACCCCATGCCTTTGGCTACGACAAGGATTTCTTTGGAGACGATCGTTTTTTGCAACCCGACGGGCACAATACCTTTACAGAAATTTGGTACGCTTTCGATTCTTTTCAAGTTGGCTCCATCATCATTTCCCTTCTTTCTTTGGCTATTTTGATCCTATTGGAGCAGCCGCGATTCAAAAAAATTAAATTCTTTAAATACCTTCCACCTGCCTTGTTTGTGGTGATTCTTGGCGTTGGAATCAATGCCTTTTTTATCACCTCCATGCCCAATTTGGTGGTAACCGAAAAACATCTGGTTCAACTACCTGTAGCCGAATCTTTTGGCAGCTTTGTTTCTTTTTTTAGTCTACCAGATTGGTCCTTCTTTGCCAATCCAAACACCTATATCTACGCCTTTAGTTTGGCTTTAATCGGAAGTTTAGAAACCTTGCTGAGTGTGGAGGCAACTGACAAGTTGGACCCCATTCGTCCCATCACGCCTACCAATCAAGAATTAAAGGCTCAGGGAATCGGAAATATCGTTTCGGGAATGATCGGAGGCTTGCCCATGACCCAAGTCATCGTTCGAAGTACCGCAAATATTGCCTCTGGTGCCGAATCCAAATTGTCGACCATCTTTCAAGGGGTGCTTCTCATTTTGAGTATTGCCTTTATTCCTCAGATTTTGAACCTGATTCCACTAGCGAGCTTGGCGGCCATTCTTTTGATGATTGGTTACAAGTTGACCAGGGTGGAGTTGTTTACCAATATGTATAAATTGGGCTGGCAGCAGTTTTTGCCCTTCGCTGGTACCATTATCGCGGGACTTTTAATCGATTTATTAAACGGTATAGGAATTGGAATGGCCATCGCTATCTTCTTTATTTTAAAGAACAATTACCAAAACAACTTCATGGCCAATGCAGAAAAAAAGGATTTGGAGAACACAGGTTCACTTACGATTGTTCTTTCTGAAGAAGTGAGTTTTTTAAACAAGGGAGGAATTGCGGATATGCTAGAAGCCATGCAACCCAATAGCCGAGTAACCATCGACGGATCAAAATGTAAATCGATCGACTACGATGTGCTCGAATATTTAAATGAGTTTTCTAGCTTTACCTCCAAAAACAAGAATATAAAGGTTGAATTGATCAACATTAATAAATAGAGAAGATGAAAATTGATAAGATTTTTGAGAACAACAAGGCTTGGATTAAGGAGAAGTTGAACCTAGATGGTCAGTATTTCGAAAACCTTTCAAAAGGTCAGAGCCCAGAGATTTTGTACATCGGATGTGCAGATAGTCGCGTTACTGCGGAAGAGTTGATGGGCGTGGCTCCTGGTGATGTGTTTGTTCACCGCAACATCGCGAACATGGTACCGAATACCGACTTGAGTTCAATGTCAGTGATCGAGTACGCTGTAGGACACTTGAATGTAAATCACGTAGTGGTTTGTGGTCACTACTACTGTGGTGGTGTGAAAGCAGCCATGGCGTCTTCTGATTTAGGTGTTTTGAACCCTTGGTTGAGAAACATTCGCGACGTGGCTCGTTTGCACAAGGCAGAGTTGGATGCAATTTCTGATGAGGATGCAAAATACAAGCGCTTGATCGAATTAAATGTACAAGAGCAATGTGTGAATGTGTTGAAAACAGCTGTTGTTCAACGTGCGTTTAGAGATAGAGGATTGACCGTTCACGGATGGGTCTTCGATATCCATTCAGGTCAGTTGATCGATTTGAATTTCGACTTCAACAAATCCATGAGTCAGATTATGGAAATCTACCATTTGGATTAAGAAAATAAAAGGAACCGCTGAGAGGCGGTTTTTTTGTGTCCATACTTTTCAGAAAAAGTAACTTTACCGCATGGATTATCTACAGGAAATTCGTGCGGTTTTTGAGCAAACACGCAATGCAGAAAAAGCAGTGGGCATGAAGGCTTACATGAAAGGTAAGTTCGAATACTACGGTGTTACCTCACCCGAAAGAAAAGAGATTCAGAAAATTTTCTTTGCCGAATTCAAGAAGCAATTGGATCGAGAAGCGATCTGGAATTTGATCTTTCAATTGTGGGAACAACCCGAAAGAGAATTGCATTATTTCGCGATCGATTTATTGAATAGTCAACCCAAGAAGTTTCTCGATGCGAGTGATGGTGAAAAATTGGAGCATTTATTGGCCACCCATTCATGGTGGGATTCTGTGGATGCGATTGGTTCCAATTATCTAGGAAAGTACTTCGCTGTGTTTCCGGATCAAAAAGAGAAGTGGGTTGACAAATGGCGAAAAGGAGACAATTTTTGGCTGCACCGTTCCTGCATGATATTCCAATTGAAATACAAAGACCAGCTCGATTTTGACTTACTGACCGATTTGATTCGTCAGTTCAAAGGAAACAAGGAGTTTTTTATTCAAAAAGCTATCGGTTGGACCCTGCGTCAGCACACCCGCGAAGATGGACAGGCAGTACGTGATTTTGTAGAAGAAGAACAATTAGTAGGGCTCGCTCGAAGAGAGGCCTTGCGTTTATTAGATAAATAAAATGGCTTTAATAAAGGAATGTAGAGGTAAAAGTCCTCAATTTGGAGACGATTGTTGGTTGGCGGAGAACGCAACTGTCGTAGGTGATGTGGTAATGGGCGACCAATGTTCAGTTTGGTTCAATGCCGTGGTTCGTGGGGATGTAAACAGTATCCGTATGGGGAATAAAGTCAACATCCAAGACGGAGCGGTTTTGCATTGTACCTACGAAAAAACAAAGGTGGAATTGGGGAACAATGTATCCATTGGCCATAACGCTTTGGTTCTCGGATGCACAGTTGAAGACTA
>JAOASF010000031.1 GCA_025210175.1 Crocinitomicaceae bacterium
AACAAAGGAGATTGGTACTTTACTGGAAACTATCCAACACCTGGAGGAAACAAAGTAGTGAACAAGGCGTTCATCAACTGGAAAGAAGGCAAAAACGTAAGAGCCTATTAAGATGAAAAGAGGCACGACATTGTTTTTCTACATTCTAGGAGGATATGTCTTGCTTCAGTTTGCTTGGTGGGGATACCATCTCATCGAGTTGACACAAATCAATCGCATAGAAGATCAAAACGTAAACCGAAAGGTATTGATGATTTTAAGCGAAGGATTGGTCTTTTTCTTCATCATCCTTTTGGGACTTTGGCGCATTCGTTATTCCATCAAAAGAGAGCTGTTCTTAATCGAGCGACAGCAGAATTTTTTGTTGTCGGTTACGCACGAACTCAAAACTCCTCTTGCATCCAACAAGTTGTTTCTTCAAACTTTGTTGAAACGCAAACTAGATCCCGAGAAGCAAGCCGATTTGTTGGAAAAAGCCATTTCTGAGAATGTTCGCCTGGAAGGGATGATCGATAACATTCTAAACGCCACACGTTTGGATCATCAAAATGTTCAAATTCAGAAAGAGAACTTTGCATTGAATGACTTGGTGAAGAAAATTGTTCAGCGTTATGAAAAAACGTACCAAGTAAGCAATTTACAACTGCAACACTCGGAAAATATTTCGGTGCATGCCGATCAACAACTCGTTGAAACGGCCATTGTAAATCTTTTGGATAACGCATTGAAATATGCTGGAAGTGAAGCGCCTATTGTGGTTCGTTTTTCAGAAAATCAAAATCGGGTTACCCTGCACGTAGAAGACGAAGGCCCCGGTATTCCTAAAGAATACGAAAAAGAAATATTCCATAAATTTTCGCGAATCGGCAACGAAGAAACCCGTCAAAAGAAAGGCTCAGGTTTAGGACTCTACATCGCCCGCGAATTTGTCCGCTTGAACGATGGGGACCTCTTTGTATCACCATCCAGCAAAGGCGCACATTTTATTTTAACTCTCAAAAAAGCATGAAAAAATTCGGTCTCATCATTTTAGATGGTTGGGGAATTGGCAATCAAGATCATACTGATGGTGTATTCATGGCCCAAACACCGGTAATGGATCATTTACTTGAAGCTTATCCAAACACAACCTTAACGACCTTTGGAGAGGCAGTAGGTTTGCCTGAAGGACAAATGGGCAATTCTGAAGTGGGTCACTTAAATATCGGTGCCGGAAGAGTTGTATATCAAGAGTTAACACGCATCAATAAGAGTATTCGAGAAGGAGAGTTTTTTGAAAACAAGGTGTTGCTTGAAGCGATTCAAAAAGCAAAGGATAGCGGAAAAAGCATTCACTTGATGGGACTCGTATCTCGCGGAGGGGTTCATTCTTCGCAAGATCACTTGTATGCTTTGATTGACTTGTGTGAAAAAATGAATGCAGAAAATGTTTTCATTCACGCATTTACAGATGGACGCGATTGTGACCCGAAAAGTGGGAAGGCATTTCTTGCTGAATTAGAAGAGAAAATCAAAGGAACAAAGGTTCAACTTGCCTCCATAACAGGTCGCTATTTTGCCATGGATCGCGATAACCGCTGGGAAAGAGTTCAAGATGCTTATCACGTTTTGGTGAATAGAAAAGGAGAAAATGCTGAAACTGCCGTTCAATGTTTGGAGGCAAATTACGCGAAGAACATAACCGACGAATTCATCCCTGCCACTGGCTTACCGATTGCTGGATCAAAGTCTGGCGCTATCGAGGAGGGTGATTCTGTTATTTGTTTCAACTTCCGAACTGACCGTCCGCGTGAAATAACAAGCATGTTGTGTCAGAAAGATTTCGAGGAACACAACACCAAAGCGTTGAATTTGCACTATTGTACGATGACACAGTACGACGAAACTTTCAAAAATGTACAAGTCATTTTCACGAAGGACAACCTGGTCAACACACTTGGTGAGGTTTTAGCAAAAGCTGGTAAAAGTCAGGTGCGTATTGCCGAAACTGAAAAATATCCACACGTTACATTCTTCTTCAGTGGAGGAAGAGAAGAACCTTTCTTAGGCGAAAACAGAATTTTGGTGAATTCACCCAAGGTCGCAACCTACGATTTGCAACCAGAAATGAGCGCCCCAGAAGTAACCCAAAAGATTGTAGATTCCATCCGGGATGATTCACCCGATTTCTTTTGTTTGAACTTTGCGAACCCAGATATGGTAGGCCACACTGGTGTTTTTGAAGCCATCGTTAAGGCTGTGGAGACGGTCGACAAAGGTCTTGGACAAATCATTGAAGCTGGTCAAAAGAATGGATATGAATTTCTTGTCATTGCTGATCACGGAAACGCTGACTTTGCTATCAATCCTGATGGTAGTCCGAACACGGCGCACAGCTTGAATCCTGTTCCCGCGGTTTTGGTGACAAAGGACCCTGTTCAATTAAATAAAGGGATTTTAGCGGATGTTGCTGTAACGATTCTGGATCGAATGGGAATACCTAAAGCAGTGGAAATGGACGGCCAATCACTGATCGCTTGATTCTTCTACATCGGTGTAAAAATCGTAGTTGCGAAAGCGAATGATGGTAATGAAATTGTTTTCATTTTGTTGCTCCAATATAGCTGTTAAATAGCCCGTTTCAGAGTTGAAAATGAATTGTTGCTCTCGCTCTACCTTTCCATTCTTCCAGATTTTTTTCTCCTTGATATTTCCCATATCGTCATAGGCAAAGGAGAATACTTGCTGGGGTTCCGATTCACGGGAGTCTTGAAAACTCTTTCTTTCCAAAAGTCCCTCAGGATAATAGTCGAAAGAATACGTCATCCCTTGATTATTGGCTATAAAACGCTCATCAATTCGGATTAATTGATGTTTTTCATTGTACACCTTCCACTCTTTCTTGTACGGAAAATCAAAGGAGTTTTTTGTAATCTTGATGGTGTCATTGCCTTCCACTTCATAGATGTACGACTGCTTTTTCTGAAGTAGGGTAACAAGTTCGCCTTTTCGGTTATGGTATTGCAGATAGATTTCAGAACTCGTCATCAAGTCTCCATTTTGGTACATGAACGATTCGTAATACGAGGTTCTTATATCACCCCAACCATGGTAAATTAAGCGA
>JAOASF010000032.1 GCA_025210175.1 Crocinitomicaceae bacterium
CTGTAACCCTTTCTGCTCTTCCTCTTGGGCTCGAACCAAGGACCCTCTGATTAACAGTCAGATGCTCTAACCAACTGAGCTAAGGAAGAATTTGTGTGCCCTTGTTTCCAAAAGCGATTGCAAATATATACAAAGTTTTCTTTTTGTCCACATAAAACAGAAAAAAATTATCTCTTATTTTCCTCGTAATCGTAGACTGTGCTTGCATCTTCTTGATTTTCATGGACATCCGAGTTCTCAAAATCTTCAGAAGCCGACCTCAAAATATTGACATTTTCTACATTCAATCGAATTTCTGCCTTTACTTGGCCGTCTTCGCCCAAAAAGCCTTTGGCAACAGGTGTCCCTTTTAACTCCACCAAAGTTCCTTTCTTCAAAAAGTCGACCACCCGTAAGTTAGCATCGTTCTTTTTCCATAACGTGCAGTTGATCCATGTGGTTCTGGTTTGCATGTTGCCCGATTTTCTTTCGCGCCAATTTTTGTTGTGTGCAACAGGAAAGTTGATGGCAAACAGTCCGTTTCCCATATCATTTATCGCGGCATCGCGACCAATATTTCCGATGAAAGTAGTTTCAAAAACAGTAGCCATAATTAAAATAAGTAGTTGCGTTTGAACCGTGAATTTAGTTCAAACTTTCCACATGCAGCAAAATCTGATTTTAATCTTGATTGTCGAGTTCATTGTCTCTAAACGCCGAAGGAACAAGATCGGGTAGAATTTTTAAAACGAGCGGCAAGAGGATGGCGCCTCCAGGCAACATGAAAATGGCCAATGCGGGCATCGATTTAATAATATCCATGAACTGCGACTTCACCGTTTCTTTTTCTTCTTTGGTGAGTTCTTCGCGGGTAGACTTCGTAATGAGGTATACCAACTCCTTGCTTTCTTTGAGCTCGGTAGCCAACTTATCTTTGTTTCTTCCCAGAACTTTTACCCAGCGTTTGGAAAGGTTGCTGTACATTTTTTCGTAGGCATTTCGGTTCTGCAGAAAATCAATTTGCTCGTTGTTTTGCAGCACAAAGTTGTCGATCATGGCGATGGCCATGTTGGTTTCTTTTTCGGGCAAGGAAAGAAAGGTGCAAAGCTTATCGAAAAAAGGATCCTCATCGGGCGACCAAGAATTTGCTGAAAACAAAGTTAGAGCCGCAATGTCCATTAAGTACCTCCTAAAAAGCCAACTTTTGTGATTGATACTTTCCAAATCCTCAAAGTGCATTCCTTTTTTGAAGGCCGACAAAAGTTCGTCTCTGTCTTTGTCGCCCAAATTTGAACTGGACAAAAAGGAATTGAACATCAATTGTTCTTGTTCTTGAATGCTTCCGTCAGCATAAGACGCCACTGCGATAACCTTAAGCGTTGCCTCTGCCAATTCCGTATACGAGGACAGCACGTCCACTTTCTTCTTCAGAAACTCTCGGTACAATACAATGTCGAGGTAAACGAAAGAGTTGGACAAATAGCTTAAAAATTTCCCCCCTAAAATATGGGTGGATTTTATTTCAACGCGACTCGCTAGGGCCTTTTCGATTTTCTCTTCCTTGCTTTCTTTGATAATCAACCCCATTAAGTTGACCACCGACTTGGCGTTGTGATTTGCGTAAAATTCAAGCAAGGAATTCTTAAAATGCTCTTCCGAATTTTTAACCGATCCTTTTTCAAGTTGGTAAATCATGAGCATAGACTCGAACAGAAGGACCTTCAGTTTTTCTGGGCTCGTCCACTTGGCCATGTCGAGGTTATTCGCAAAAACCAATTCGCTTGGATAGCCAAAAACGATTCCTGTACGGAGAAGATTGAAATGAATAAACTCTCTAGTATTCAATTGTTCTGGTTTTTCCAGCTCCAATTGAATTTTATTCTTTCGAATTAATTCAAAATACTTATTTAACCAACCTTTTGAACCGGGAGCGAGCATGGTGCAAATTTATACGAAAACAGTCAATATCGATTGAAAATAAACTCCCTTTGCCAAAGCTTAATCGAGAAAAAATATGGCCTTAATTTTTAATCAATTTTTTAACCACAACCTCTGGCCCAGAGAAGACTCTTAGGATATAACTTCCTTCACTCACATAAGAAATATCAATCGATGTGTTTAAGTTTTGGACTGTTTTTTTCACCAAAACCCTTCCAAAAAGATCGCATACTTCCACCTCATCCATTACTCCTTTGGCTTGAACGTTGTAGACCCCTGAACTCGGGTTGGGACTCACTACCACAAATCCCTCACCTTTTAAGTTTCTGCTCACATCTACCAAAACGCGCACTGGATCCGAGAACGAGGAGGCAGTTCGTACTCGATAGGTGAACGTATCTACACCTCTGTACCCCTCAAAAGCTTGGTATTGAAAACTTCCATCATCCTTGAGCGAAAGCCATCCATTCTGCGGTGGGTCTTGTAAAATTGTTTCCATGGTGTAGCCATCTAAACTGAGGTCATTGGCCAACAAGCCATCCTGCGTAGAAACCGTTAAGGAACCATTTTGATTCACTTCATACCCATCTTTTTTGGCCACCAAAGAATGTTCAAATTCCTTCAATTCGTTTTGAAGAATGTAATACGAGGCTTTTTTATATTCTTTGTAATCAGTTACCACATTCCAATTGTCCCAACTAAATCGATTCGTACTCCACACGGATAAGTCATTCAAATGCAAGCTGAAATGAATTCCTGTGCTCGTGGTATCTTCCTTTTGACCCGTCGAACGGTCGTCGTGAACTACGGTTTTCAAACTTGGATCGATAAAATTGAGCAAAGTCCACGGTATTTTGACCTGAATATAATCGGCATCGAGACGCACTGCATCCGTGCTTTTAAGCGGAATATTTAGGCGATTCACACCCAAGTTTCCAATGTATTGGATTTCTTGTTGGGTATTGTTGTTTTTCCATCGAACCAAATGCCACGGTTGATGGTCTGTTTGCGTCGATTGATACTTCTGTTCGGGTCCTGAAGTTCCATGCCAAATTCCGAATAAATCATAGGCCTCTGTTACTAACAAATTGGCTGTTTCGTTGGTAATTTGGAGAACGAATTCCGATCGATGTGGCAAGGAATCTCCATTCGGCAAATACGCCTCTCCCAAGCTATCGCTGTAGGTATCAAAAGCAATGTACAAGGTATCCAAGGGGTTCAAGTAGCCGTTGGTTTTAATTTTCATGGTAAGAAAATCATAGCCTGCGCCCATGTACACATCCTGAAATGGGCAGGCCGAACAATAACTTTCAAAATATGGTGGCTCCGTATCCTCATTTTGAAAACCAATGATTCCAAAATTTTGTTCGGCCGAAGTAATGTTGTGCCATAGTATTCTTCTGTCTGCAACATAATCGACTGGGTCATTGATCCAGGTCCTTTTGAACCACTCATCCATCCAAGCAAACTGAATTCCACCGGCACACTGACTCGTTTCAATGTTTTTAAACATCCGAATAAAATTCTTCCCTTGTTCATACTCTGATGAGCCACCATGATCGATTCCATTGTTTGCATAATGCGCTGTACCCCAACTACTGGATGAACCAAACTCGGCGATTACCAAAGGAATACCAGCATAATGATCTTTCAAGGCGGTCAAGTAACCCAAGTAACTATTTTGTCCCTCGTAGTCGTAATACGAACTATAGGCCGAATCCTGACTCATAAAGTCGGGATAATACGGGTAAGCGTGATAACTGGCAAAAAAACCGGCCAATGAGCTGTCCTTGTTCATCGTGCTCAGGTCGATGGATACAGAATCCTCGTAACGATTTGGTTCTTTCGGGTGATACAATGGGTCCAATGAGGGCCAAGAAGAAAAGCTGACCGGTCGTTGAGTTCCGTATTTTGTCCATTCTAAGTCAACCAAATGATTCAAGCGCGCACACATCCAGGCTTCAGTGGCGTATTTATTTTCAATGGAAAAATACTTGCCCTGATGGGAGGTGCTATCTGGGTACAAAGCATTGGTATGCCAAACTTCAGGTGGGTGAATTTCTCTTGCCGTAATGTAGCCAATGAGATAAGCTGAAACGTCAACTGTAAAATCGCCATAGGCTTTTCCAACCCTTTGGGAGATGGAAACATCCCCATGTACGGCACCCACGTTTTCCGCCATTTCTTGTTCAAAGTAATCGGTCAACTCATACAAATCTTCAGTGTAATTCGGCACTTCCTCCTCTAGCCAAATACCTTGGAAAAAATAGAGAGGTGTGGAAGGATTCGCTTGATTAAAATCGTACAAGGCCTCATAAAACCTTGGGAAATGAAGGGTATAAAGGCGAATTGTATTAAAACCCGCATCGCGAATATCTTGTAGCCATCTGTCGTAATCTTCTCGAGTTGCCGCCAGCTGCCCAGGAAAAGTCCCTGGTTTGGCCACACCTAAATTGACCCCTTTGATAAAAATGGGCGTGTAACCTTCCCCATCCCAAACGGTTAAGCTATTGCTATCTGTTGAAAAAGGCGCGGGTAGTTGTAGATTTTGAGACCGTGCAATAGGCTGAGTGATAAATAAAAGAACCCAAAGCCAGCAAAGGTTCAAAGGGTGGAAATTGAACGTAAATGTCATTTGTAAAAATCTAACCAATCTTCTGAAAATAAGAAACTAACAGTGAAATTAGTCAATCACCCATTGCCACACAAAAATGACCTGTTAAAATTTTCGCGCTACAACTACTGAAAAACGCTTGCGAAACAATTGACCCGTTGAGGGGTGAATAGCCTCCACGAACAACAAATACTGACCTATATCCGACACGCGACCCTCATTGGTTTGACCGTCCCAAGTCAACACTCCCTCCGTAGCCACCAAGGTGTTCTTTTCCCACCCAAAGTATTCTCGGCCATTGGCATCGTAAATGGTTAAACTCAACACGTAACCAGGTTCCGAAAAATGATAGTGCAATTGCAGCACATCCTCCAAGCCATCGTTGTCGGGAGAAATAACCGGACTAAGCAAGGCCAATTGATCATCACTTAAAGTTCCCAATCGCTGTGAATTTGGAAGACCGGGCGTGGCAAACCCGTAAGTTTCTGCTGCACTGTGCCAATTATTGGGGTCTTGAGCGGCCAACTGTGGGCTCAATCTTTCCAAACTGACCCCTTCTGTGTTTTCTAATAAACTTAAGTGCCAATCTTCGTCATAGCTCAATGTTTCCAAGACTGTAGTGCCACAACTAACAACAAGGGTTCCTGAATCGTTAGGAAAATTCGGGAGCTTCAATGGGTGCATGGCAGCTTGGGAAAAGTGGGTAAAATAGGACGTTAACCATTCTATATCTTGGGTGAAAACGAGGTATTCTTTTGGCTGCAGCAAAAAACTTTTCGCTAGGGAGTCTGACCACTGCATTTCTAACTCTTTCTTCCTTCCAACCCTACATCCTTTCAAGTCCAAAACTTGGTCCGTGGTGTTGTAAAGCTCCACAAAGTCGTACCCTTCACTCGGCGGGTCGAAAAGCAATTCATTGACAATTAAATCCCCTACTTGAGGTTTCTTACCCCTGGTAAAAGTGAGGACACAGCTCGTGTCATTGTGATTGCAATCCATCAGTCCATCGAGGTGTAAAACAAGATTTTTGGACACAGGAAATGGTTCATGGAACGTCAATACCAACTTGGTTTTATATGCAGTAATACCTTCCAACTGAAACGCAAAATTTCCCGTTAAAAGATTCGAGTTCCATGAGGTTAAATCAAGATTTTCGTCGAACAGTAATTCAATTCCCTCCTCTCCAATTGCAGACTGCAGGAGAATGGGTGGATCAAAATCGACCTCTTTGTTTACAGCATTTACCTTACCCGGTGTTCCTCCAGTAGCCGAAGTTGACGCCGTCCAATTCCCTCCATCCGAACATCGCGTGTGTAAATAGATCCTTTCCAAGGAATAACCGCCGTTCTTTTTGCTTTCATCCTGATAGGTTTGTAAGTCGTACTTCATTGAATCCAATATTTCTCCCGTGTTCAACATCAAGTAAAGAGAATCTTTAGAATTGGTGAGTGTCGGAAATGAAGTCAGTTTCACGGCATTGGGCATTGAGGTATCCGATGCGGGAACCAAGACCAAATACTGATGGGGCTGCATTACCAATCCTGCCAAACTAGCTCCGTTTTGCCAATCGCCAAGCGACACATGGTTCAGATGGATGAATTGATCAGAGGTATTATACAATTCAATGAATTCAACTTCTGGAAGTCCAACGCTAGGACTTGGATCGGCCATTAACTCAGTGATAAGGAGATCTCCTTTTTGTGGTTGCACGGGAAGCATGAACACAAAAGAAGTATCAGCCGAGCCGACGTTTCCCTTCGCATCGGATAAAAAATCAACTCGCCATTGGTACCTCACACCGTTTTGCAAAGCTTCTTTCAGCTGTACAATTACCCGATTGGAATCCATTCGAATATTTTCCAGCCCAATCGAAGGCACCACACTCACCTGAAGAGGATTGCTAGGATTCAAAACGAGGTTTTCGGAACATGTAAAATACAAGACTTTATGGCTCTGAACATCAGTGTCCAACAAAACTGGTGGAATGGTGTCATACTCAATGGGACCAATGTACACATCATCCAAATAGAACTTTTTTGCATTAGAGGCTGTGTAAACATTGAGCCATCCGGAATATTCGCCCCATACACTGATGGCTTCTACCAGACTGTCAGTAAGATCTTGTGTAGCACCGTTGTTGTAGGATATACTCATCCTCCACGTTTGTAAAGAATCATAAGTCACTTTCACGTGGGCAGAAAAACTGGCAGATATGGCGCCTGGTTCTCCAGACAGTAGGGTTGTGCTGAGGCCATTTTCGTGTTTCATCAAGCGCAGGGCATCAGCGCTTCCTGCCTCGCCCATTTGAAGATAGTAACCATTGGTAGCGGCATGCAAAATGGAATCCTCAGCCAGCAAATAAAATCGACCGTAATTGCTGCTAGAGCCTGAAAAACTTTGCTTGGTCCAAAAAGACCATTCCATTTCTCCCGTTGAATCCAAGCCATGTGAAAGGCATAAAAACGAATTACCTGCTTGATTGGCATCTAGTTGAGCTTGTAATTCAGAGTTAACTTGATAGTTTTGATAATCTCCCATCCAGGTAGGAGCTAACAAAAATTCGCCATCTGTGAAATTTTCACGTATTTGTGTTAAACAATTCACATTTTGTAAAAAAACGATAAATAGTAGTGCGTAGCGCATATGTGTAGTAATTGAGGAACTGAAATGTACTACTTTTGCCAAAATTTTGAATAACAAATAAGTATGAAAGTTGCTGTTGTAGGCGCGACTGGAATGGTCGGCCAAGTTATGCTACAAGTTTTAGAGGAAATGAATTTTCCCATTACCGAATTGGTTCCGGTTGCATCGGAGAGATCTGTTGGTAAAAAACTTTCATATAAACAGGTTGAATATCCGGTGGTTGGCATGCAAACTGCCGTGGATATGGCTTGCGATGTGGCCATTTTTTCAGCAGGAGGAGACACTTCGTTGGAATGGGCACCAAAATTTGCAGAGAAAGGAACAACGGTAATTGACAATTCCAGCGCCTGGAGAATGGATCCAACCAAAAAATTGATCGTTCCCGAAATCAATGGAGACTTGTTGACTTCCTCGGACAAAATAATTGCCAATCCCAATTGCTCAACCATCCAATTATTGATGGTATTGGCCCCACTTCATGCCAAATACGGAATTCGTAGAGTGATCGTTTCTACCTACCAAAGTATAACAGGAAC
>JAOASF010000033.1 GCA_025210175.1 Crocinitomicaceae bacterium
GGATACTACGATCCTGCAAACCCGCACAACAATGAATTGAAAACTTTCTTGGAAGCCTTCTCAGAAGGAACTTACACCCCAGTTTCGGCGCGTAACTTCTATTCAAGTATGGCTTGGGTTGCTCATGTAAGAGGAGCAGAATACCAAAACAACTTGGCAACAGAGGCGCGTATCAAAGTTCGTGTGAACAAAGAGTACAAAACATTCAATGCAACGGGTAAAAACAACGGTCGTCCGATGTATAGCTGGAACATGAATGAGTTGGCAACGCAAAGAAACGATGGTGAGGCATTGGCAGATGCATTGAGTTTGATCAATGTGGTTCCTAACCCTTACTATGCATACTCTGCATACGAAAGAAATAGATTGGATACACGTGTGAAAATCACGAACCTACCAGAGAAGTGTGAGATCAAAATCTTCTCTACGAATGGTAAGTTGGTTCGTTCGTTCTCGAAAGACAGTGAGATTACTTCTGTTGATTGGGACTTGAACAACTTCAAGGGTATTCCAGTAGCTTCAGGTATCTACTTGATTCACGTATCCGTACCGGATGTAGGTGATGTAGTAGTGAAGTTCTACGCAGGTGTAAGACAAGTTGACTTACAAGGTATTTAATCGATTCAAAAGATTTGAAAATGAAGATATCAGATAAAATCAAAAAGAATAGTTTAGTTATCGCAGCAATGGCACTGACTTTCGGTGCCACTGCTGGGAACGAAGACCGTGTTGGTACAGCCAGTGCAACACATTTATTGGTAAATCCATGGACACGCAGTTCAGCCTTGGGTGATGCAGGAATTGCTTCAACAAGAGGTTTGGAAGCAACTTTCACAAACATTGCTGGTTTGGCGTTCACGGAAAAGACCCAATTGAAATTCAACACAACAAACTGGATGGGGAGCGCAGGTGTTCCTTTTTACTCAGCAGGTTTGGCGCAGCGAATTTCAGATGAATCAGTAATCGCTGTTTCGGTGCAATCGATGAACTTCGGTGACATCTTGATTACACAAGTAGAATTGCCAGACGGAGGTATCGGTACTTTCTCTCCACGTTTGAACGTTGTTAACTTGGGATATGCAAAGGCATTTTCAAGCTCAATTTACGCTGGAATTAACTTCAAAGTAATTTCAGAAAGTATTTCAAACATGAAAGGAAATGGCGTTGCGATTGACGCTGGTATTCGATATGTAACGGGTGAACAAGACCAAATCAAGTTTGGTATTACCTTGAAAAACGTAGGGCCTACAATGCGCTACAAAGGTGATGGTTTTATCCAACAAGCGAGTATCAATGAAACGGGTAACCAAGCTTCATTAGACATGCGTGCAGCTCAAAATGAATTGCCTTCATGTCTAGGTTTAGGTGCATCTTACGATTTCAACTTCAACGAATCGAGCAAGTTGATTGCCAACTTCGGGTACACGGCCAACTCTTTTTTCTACGATCAATTCCGTGTAGGAGCTGATTATGCAATGACCACTGAAAAGGTTGCTTTCAACTTAAGAGCAGGTTATGTATACGAGAAAAACTTGTTGAGTGTTGAAAACAGATCCAATGCTTTGGTGGGTCCTACTGCAGGATTCTCCGTGGATGCGTTGGCAGGTAAAAACAAGAATGCTCTTGGTTTAGAATACGCCGTACGATTTGCTGGTGTATTCGGATTAATCCACACTTTCGGTGTTTCGATTAATTTGAAATAACAGAGGAGATTTATATATTTGTTTTAGCAAGGGAGTCCTGATGGGCTCTCTTGCTTTTGTTATAGATAGTTCGTTATTAAAATTATTATATGTCTCAAGTATCATATTTTACCGAGGAAGGATTGAAGAAATTGAAGGATGAGTTGCACGAAATGAAAACGGTGCAAAGACCAGCTATTTCAGACCAAATTGCAGAAGCAAGAGATAAAGGAGACTTATCAGAAAATGCCGAGTACGACGCTGCTAAAGAAGCGCAAGGTATTTTGGAAATGAAGATCGCCAAACTGGAGGCCATCATTGCTAGCGCACGCCTCGTAGACGAATCGAATATTGACACGTCGAAAGTTTTTATCCTCTCCACCGTAAAAATCAAGAACGTTAAAAACAGCATGACCATGGAATATACCTTGGTTGCTGAAAATGAAGCGGACTTGAAGGCCAAAAAAATATCGGTAGACTCTCCAATTGGAAAAGGTTTGTTGGGTAAGTCTGTAGGTGAAATAGCCGACATTGCAACACCTAATGGAGTTGTTCAGTTTGAGGTAATGGATATTTCAAGAGGTTAGTATGGCTTCACTTTTTACCAAAATTATCCAGAGAGAAATCCCTGCTCACATTATAGCGGAGGACGATCAATTTTTGGCATTTTTGGATGTCTTCCCACTGCGAAAGGGACACACCTTGGTGATTCCTAAGAAGGAAGTGGACAACTACTTTGATTTGACCGATGAGGATCTATCGGACCTTATGGTTTTCGCTAAAAAAGTTTCCAAAAAGATTGCTGCTAATTTTCCCTGTAAAAAAGTGGGAGTAGCGGTGGTAGGTTTGGAAGTACCCCACGCTCACGTACATTTGATTGCGATCAATTCGGTGAGTGATATGGACTTTAAACAAGAGAAATTGCAATTGAGCTCGGAGGAATTGGCAGAAATTGCACGAATCTTGCGTGACTAATGAACATGAAACATTTTCTTTTTTCTTTGGCCTGTACTTTGGGACTAGGGTTCACCGTCGCAAAAGCACAGCAAACCGTAGCTCCGGCAGATCTTTCGATTTTATTTATTGGGAATTCTTACACGCACATGAACGAAATGCCTTATATCTTCGATAAAATTGCGAAGGCTAAGGGCAAGAAAATCTACGTGGAAATGAATACCAGAAGTGGTGCTTCGTTTCAAGTGCATACCACTCGTCCAGATTTGTGGCAGGCAATTAAAAGAAGAAAATGGTCGTATGTTGTCCTCCAAGGGTACTCGCGTGAGCTATCCTACGAACCCAGCCATCTGGATACGGCTACGGTACCTTATGTCCAACAAATTTTGGATAGTATTTACCTGAATAACTCTTGTACCAAAGTGTTGCTTCACATGACGTGGGGATATAAATTTGGTTTTGTTGAAAGGCCAGAGATCGACACCTATGAGAAAATGTCGGACCGCATTTCCTATGGTTACACTTATTTGAGCGAATACTTTTGTTTGCCCATCGTACCTGTTGGTAAAGTATGGAGAGAAGTACGCAGCAAATATCCCGACATAGAGATGTACGATGCAGATTTGCAACACCCAAGCAGAAATGGCTCATATACCTCGGCTTGTGCTTTTTATGCGGCCATATTTAAAGAGAGTCCAGCAGGAGCGATTACATCTACCATAAGTGCTAAAAATGCAGAAGTAATTCAAAAGACGGCAGCATCGGTCGTCTTAGGAAACTACGAATACTACGAGTTGAATAAAAACACCTATTCGCTATCGGCTAAAAGAACCAAAGAGGGCGAGTATATTTTGACCACCAAAGCCAATTTTCCTAATGCAACTGAACTCAAATGGGAGTTTGGAGATGGAAAGGATGCTAAGGAAGCCAATACCACCCACAGTTATAAAAAACCGGGAACCTATTACATTACCTTAAGAGTTCAGGACGAATGTGGGGAACGCGTTTATCGACGTAAGGTGACATTTTCACCACCACCAGAACCGACAGAAAAGCCCAAGAAAAAAGGGAAAAAAGGAAATACTCCCGTTAAGAAGATTTAAAAAGCGCCTTTTTGATTTGCGTAAACGGCCAAAACACAACTTGGAGTACCTTGTTGTAGGCTGCCTCAATGGGTTCAAGATATTTTACGAAAATGACAAATACGGTAATGAATCCTATTGCCGACGCAATTGCCTGAAGCGGATTGAAGGATTCTTTGATCAAGTGGTTCAGGCCAATCCCAAAAATACCGGAGTACAACACGATGACGTGAACAACGTATATCGGCAAAGTGTTTTGCCCGACTTTGATGAATAAGGAATCCTTGATGTGGAAGTATTTTTCAATAAACATCAAAATCCCGAGTACAATTAGCACTTGCCCCAAACGACCATAGAGCCAAGCATTGAATACAAAATCGAGGTTTTCTGAAAAATGCAACTCTCGAGATAGCTCATCGATGAATTTAAATGCTGCATATCCAAAGAGATTCAATGCCAAACCTAAACCAATGAAGGTTAGAGGGAACCAAACCTTGCGCACGTGGTGGTGAAAACGGTTCAAAAGAGCCCCGACCATTCCGCCATACAGGGTGAAGGCTACCCATGGTACAATTGGGAAAACGGAGTTCGGCCCCTTGATCATGTTTTGAAAGATTTGGGGCCAACCTTCCAACATATAACTTCCTTCAGGAAGGTTTTTCAAATACGGATAAAAACTGAACAAGGCAGTTGCAGCAATAAAATAATACAGGGCCAGAGGGCCTTTGCCAATTAGTTTGAACAAACCAAAAATGAGGAGCAACAAAGCAATTCCTACACCGATGGATTGCAAAACGTGAAAGGCCCAAACCCAATCACTCACATTTCCATGCAAGTAATCCCAGATGTTTTGTAGGTTCACTTGCAATAGATACCCCCAAAAAAGTAATTCCAATGATCTTTTGAAACCCTTGGTCACACGTTTGTTTCGGAAAAACCCGGCTTGCATGTTGTTGGTCAACAAGTATACAAACACCACCCCTGTAACTGTAAAAAACATGGGGGCTGTAAATCCACGGACAAAATTCCAAGAAAAATAAAATGGGTCCGAATTGTGGCGGTAGCTATAATTCAATGTCAAACCAATGAAGTGACCTTCAAGCATCAACAAAATGGCAATAGACCTTGCCATGTCAATAAACTTTAATCGCTCTCTGGGTGCTGGTTTGATTTCCATTCTAAAAATTTAAGGCAAAATTAATAGTTCTGTAGACAATTAACGCACGATTTCACCAGTAAGCACCAATCGCAGTTCTTCTTCAATGTCTTTGGCTCGAATGTAAATGGAACGAACAAAATTTCCGTCGTATCCCTCTGGGTCAAAAGTAAACTCAACCTCTGTGCTTTCGCCTGGTTGCAAGATCATTTTCTCGATTTTTCCGGTTGAACAATGACAAGGCACTCTAATACTATCTATTTCCAAGGGGAAATCGTACGGGTTTTTCAGCGTGAAGGAGCGCACTATTTTTTCTTTTCCGTCTATTTTACCCAAATCAATCACCTGATATTCCACTTCGGGCAAGGCATTTTGGGTAGAGTCTCGAATGTATTCCACGCTTTGCACTTCAATTTTTCTTTCCAATCCTGCTGCGCGTGAATACACAGAGTTCTTTTGGTCGTTCAGGTTGTCGCTTACCAATTTGTTGGCTTCGTATTCACCAAAAGGGACTTCTTTAAATCGCAGTTCTCCTCCGTTATCTGCTGTTCCGAAAAAATAAGGAGCAAAAACGCTGTCGTTGTATTGCATCAGATAATTCTGAAGAGAATAAATTCTACGTTTGGTCAAATTGACGTTATAATCACTCTTGGCCAAAGGCGAAGCAAACCCCTTAATGGTTACTTGTATCTTTTTACCTTCTTGCAAGGCCTCGAGTAAAAGATCGCGAAATTGATAGAGGTCTTTTACACCTTGATCGACGTACTCCTGAAAAAAGGTTTCGATGTCTTCCTTGGCATCTTCCGATTCCTGTCCACTTAAGCCGCTGGAATATTCTTTCTGGTATTTAGGCAGCATGGCTCTGTATTCTGTATAACTGTCCATGTAATTTACCTTCGTGGTGGTATCTCGCGTGCGGGGATTGGGTTCGTCGTTGTGAAAGTAAAGGGTTACGGGTAACCTTTTATTCAATTCTGCTAAGGTTTCCTTAGCCACTATAAGTCCGTTGGTATCGATGGGTGGAGGAAGGGTGTCTAGTTTGAAAATATCCGAACAACAAGTAGGGTTTTTACTGTACAATACCCCCATGCGATTGGAACTAACATAACTGGAACTGTCGTGCTGGAAGAAATACAAATCATTCGCTGAACTGTTCAAGGGAAGGCCAAGGTTAACCGGATCATTGAAGTTATTTCCATCAAACTCTGAGTAAAAAACGTCGTACCCTCCCAAACCATCGTGCCACGAACTGGAAAAATACAGGCGATTGCCTCTTACAAAGGGACTCAATTCATTATCTGGAGTATTCAAGGCTTTGATGTTTTTTACGCGACCGTATTGGTTACCATCCTTAATTTCCGAGTAATAGAGATCCATGCCTCCCTTTCCACCATCTCTATCAGATGCGAAAAACAACACTTCTTCTCCATTAATTTCAGCAATATGTGGCATGGTGGTATTGCTGTATACCGCATTAATTATTTCACCTAATTCATCCGCCTTCGACCATTTGCCATCAGCGAATTGTGCAACCATTATCTTGCAGGTATAGTTCTCCAACCTTTCATTGCAGAGAGAATAATAAAAACGTTTGCCGTCCAAAGAGAAGGATCCATTTCCTGCGTTTAAGTCTTCAACATTGAGATCCTTGAGTTGAAAAATCGAATCGTTTTTTGCCCGATAAAGTTTCGTTCGATAATCGGCTGAATATACTTCTTCGTTACTCGAAACTGAATCTGCCTTCATGGACGAAAAGATCAATCCATCCTTGAATATGGTATGACCAAATTCACTGTCTTTGGTGTTCACTTTTCCAGGATAGGGGGCGATGATTACTTTGCTGTTCTCTATGGCCGATTTTGCGTACAAACAGCTTTCAATTTCTTTTTTTGATTTAGAATAAGGGTAGCCTTTTTTATCCCGAGCATATAATTTCTTCGCTTTTTTAAATATCTCCAATGCTTCCTCGTACTTTCCATTCATTTTAAGCATTAAGCCAAATTGAAGCAGACTCGTTTCATAAAGTAGGGTCTCCTCTTTGTCGAAAACCATTTTATAATAAACCTCAGCTTGTCGATAGTCCTTGTACGCCCGTGAAGTTTCAGCTAAATACCAAAGTACTTCCACCGAATTGGAGTCCATTGTTCGCGCGTTTTCAAAGTATTCCAAGGCGTAATGATAGTCACCTTTGTTGAACAATTCCTTGCCAAATCGCATTAGTCTATCAAATTCCGTTTGAGAATAAGACAGCATAGAAAACAAGCAAAATGTAAGACTTAAATATAGTCTGGACATACCCTGTGGTTGATGTTTTTAGGTTTAAAGGTATAAATCAAGTAACGTACCGATAACTCAATTCCACCTCGAACGTTACTCGCCGGTGTTAATTTGGAAAAGTTGAAATCATAACTCAAGCCAAAGCGCCAATTTTGATAGTCAAGACCGGTATACAAGTAAAGGGCATCCTTCCATCGATAATAAAGTCCTCCCAAAAGAGCCGTGTATTCTTTGGGTTTCTTGTTCAACACATACGAAATTCTCGATCCCAAAATAAACTCTGTGTACTTGCCTTGCTTATTCAAAAAAATACCTGGTTGAAAGCCAATCCGATCTGAATAGCTATAATGATCTTCGAGCGAGAAGGTACTGCGTAAGTCTCGTATCACTTTGGCGCCATAAAAACCCTGGTTGGGCCGTGAAAGATTGAATAGACCCCATGAAGATTGAAGAATGTGCTTCGGGTGAAGAACCTGTTCAAAACTCAAACCTATTCCACTCGAAAGGGAGGATTTTTGGGCAGCAAGATTGGTTTCTCCGGTTGCAGCTGTCGGTTCAAACTCCCCATTTATAAATTGATTGTCAAAATAAAAAGCAGATGGATTTAAGCGTTTACTTTGAAAACCAAGTGCCAAACCAGCTCTCAGTTTGGAGTCAGGAAAAGCCGGTAAGGAAATTTGCTGAGCAGCGGTAAAGACCAATTCATTGGTGGTTAAATTTCCGTCTCCAACTGCATCGTTGAGAAACTGAACACCGAAACTGATGTTTTGGAAGTTTTTTACAATGTATTCACCGCTAAACTGAAAGGTAGAATAAGGGATGGTTACGCTTTTCCACTGATTTCGATAATTGCCAATGAGTCGAATGTCTGCATCGAAATTACCCGTGTTCGATGGACTTAAATAAACGGGATTATTGAAGTATTGCGACCAATGCACGTCTTGAGCGCTCACTGAACGTGAAAAGCAGGTCAGAAATGCAAGCAGATAAAGGAGTCGAAACTTCATGTAAAGATGAAGTTACAAAAATCAAAGCTTAGTTGATAAAATCAGGGAGTTGAAAGGGAAACGGGAATGATCTTTCCACGCAAATATTGATCGGCGTTCATTGAAAAATCACCAATGTAAGAGGCCATTTGTTCAGGGTTCAAAGGAGCTTGATATCCTGGGAAGGCACTTTCTAACATTTCGGTTTGAACTGCTCCTAAACACAGGCAATTCATCGTTATCGTGGTTTCCTTGTATTCTTCTGAAAATAATTCGGTAAAACTGCACAAAGCTGCCTTTGAGGTGGAATAAGCTGCAAGTCCTGCGAACTTCATGCTTCCTTGAAAGCCCCCCATGGAACTGATGTTCACAATGTGGCTGCGTGTTGAATTCATAAAAGGAACGGCCGCTTGAACCGTTTCCATGACCCCAACAATGTTGGTTTGGTAACTCATGGAGATATCCTCATGAGATAGTTCCAAAAAGGGTTTGTTCACCAAGAAACCGGCGTTGTTGATCAAGATATCAATCGAACCTATTTTTTCAAAAAGGGCAGTAGCTGACTTGCGACAATCCAATCCCAAATCAAAAGAATGGTATTTTACCTTTTCACTTTCAACAACGGAACCTTGTTTTCGAGACAAGGCATGAGCCGTGCAATCGGCTTGCTGTGCAAAAAAATTCACCAAAGCTGCACCAATTCCACGGCTGGTTCCTATGATAACAATGTTTTTAGACATCGAATTCAATTCTGATTTTGTCGGTTAAAGGTTCAGTTTGACAACACAAAACGTACCCTTCTTCTACCTCTTGATCGGTCAAAACGTAGTTCATTCGCATGGTCGCTTTTCCTTTTGTGACTTTTGCCTTACAGGTGCTACAAACACCACCTCTACATGAATATGGAGGGTCATATCCTTCAGCGTCCAACAATTCCAAAATGGTTTTCCCTTTTGGCTTGAATTTCACATCAATTTCTTCACCGTCTAGTAGGACTGTAACATCTGAAGCAACAGGCTCTACCGAAGTATCCGTTGGGCTCTCATCCGCTACCGGTGCCGAGAATAATTCGCGTTTGATTTTGTTATCTGCAACCCCGAAAAGTTTCAATTTTTTCGTGATTGTTTCGGTCATTTCAATTGGTCCACACATAAAGAAGGCATCCGATTTCAATAGGTCCAAATTCTCTTTGATGATGTCTGAAATGTGACTATCGTCCAAACGACCTTCTTTCGCTCCTTCTACCGTTTCTTGTGAAAAGTAGTGCTGCACTTTCACATTCGGAAGATTGTTCACTTCGTTTAGGAAAATGGCAGAAGCTTGATTGCGGTTTCCGTAATACAAGTGCATTTCAGCACCAGCTTCCAATCCTTTCGCCATGGAAAGAATAGGGGTAATCCCACTTCCTGCAGCGAATGCAACCACTTTTTTCATTCCTGACTCCAAAGTAAATTGACCTTGAGGCTTCGAACATGCGATTTCCATTCCATCATGAGCCACTTCGTTGAACCATTTTGAAACCGTACCATTTGGCATGGCCTTCACTGCGATAGAAACCGCTTCTCCTGGCCCAGAACAAATCGAGTACGATCGTCTGTGTTCCTTCCCATCTGTGTTCACCGAAAAATCAATGTATTGACCCGGTTTGAACGTATAATCTGCTTTTAATTCGGCAGGAATATCCAAGGTCACCATAACGCTTTCGTTCGTCAAACGGGTGATCTTTGCGATTGTTATTAGGTTAAATCCTTTTGGTAAAGAATTTTCCTTTTTGTCTTTTTTGAAAATCTTAAATAAGCCCATGTTTATTCGTCAAATGATACAACAACATTAGCAGAAGTAGGGTGGGATTGGCAGGTAAGTATGTAGCCTGCTTCCACTTCGTCTTTTTCCAGGGCATAGTTCACATCCATGCGAACCTCTCCCTGCAAGACTTTGGCTTTACACGTACAACAAACACCTCCTTTACAAGCATACGGCAAATCAGCCCCAGCAGCTTGTGCGGCATCCAAAATGTTGATCCCTGAAGTGTCCAGGTTAATATCTAATTCGTCCCCATCGATGATCACTTTTACTTTGGCATGTACATCATCTTCAGCGGTAACTTCGATGTGCTTCGGTGCACTTGCTGTTCCGAATAATTCGAAATGAACGTGTTTTTCATCCATACCCTTTGCCATGAAATGATCTTTTACGGCATGAATCATGTCTTCAGGTCCACATACGTAAACGTCATCGATGTCTAGTCCAGTCAAAAATGCTTTGTCGAAAGCAGCAACTTTGTCCGCATCCAAACGCCCTTTTTGCAAAGGATTCCCCAAGCTTTCTCTCGACAACAAATGAATCACCTGGAAATTATCCATGTGAATGTTCTTCATGTTTTCGATTTCCTCTCGGAACAAGATTGATTGGAAATTCTTGTTTCCGTAAAACAAAATAACTTCGCTATTCGGCTCTGTATTTAAGACCGTTTTTGCAATGGAAAGAATAGGAGTAATCCCACTTCCAGCAGCGAAAAGAACGTATCGTTTCTTCTGATCTTTTTTCGTTTCTACCAAGAATTTACCCATTGGGGTCATCACGTCCATTTGATCGCCAATGACCAACTGTTCGTTCGCAAAAGTGGAAAACAAGCCGTTGTCTATTTTCTTGATGGCAACACGCCATTCGTTCTCCAATGGAGAAGAACAAAGAGAATACGAACGTCTCACTTCCTCTCCGTTGATGTTGGCTTTGAGGGTTAAATATTGTCCGGGTAAGTACTGGTAATTCTCAACTAAGTTTGCAGGTATTTCAAACGAAATAGAGACTGCGTCTTCGGTCTCTCTGCGAATATCTTTTATTTGAAGAGTATGAAAATGAGGTGTCATGCTTCTTTTTATGGTCGGCAAATTTAAGCTTTTAATTACAGGAAGTGAAACGGTATTTGACCTTCCTATGGAAAGTGGTGAACAAATTATTTGGCTGAATGGTTTAAATAATGCTAGGACAATCGAATAGAATCTGTTAAAAAGCAGAGAAATGTTGTAAATTTGTGAACCGCAAAGAATGCTATGGAGAACATGAAGAACATAGAGGAATTGCAAAGAAAATTCCAAGAAAAAATAGATAACGATATTAGAATCGAGCCGAATGACTGGATGCCGGAGGATTACCGTCAGACTTTGATTCGCCAGATTTCTCAACACGCGCACTCCGAAATTGTAGGAATGTTGCCGGAAGGAAATTGGATTACTCGAGCTCCTAACTTGAGACGAAAAGCCGTTTTGTTGGCCAAGGTACAAGACGAAGCCGGTCATGGTTTGTACTTGTACTCAGCTTGTGAAACCTTAGGGGCTGATCGTGAAGAAACAATTGATGATTTACACTCCGGAAAAGCGAAGTACTCTTCAATTTTCAATTACCCAACCCTAACATGGGCCGATATGGGCGCGATAGGTTGGTTGGTTGACGGAGCTGCCATCATGAATCAAGTTCCTCTTTGCCGTTGTAGCTACGGACCATATGCTCGTGCAATGGTGAGAGTTTGTAAGGAGGAGTCTTTCCACCAACGCCAAGGGTTCGAAATCATTTCAAAATTGGCACAAGGCACTCCTGTACAAAAAGAAATGGCGCAAGATGCCTTGAATCGTTTTTGGTGGCCAGCGTTGATGATGTTCGGACCAAATGATGCAGAATCGAAGCACACAAAGCAAAGCATGGATTGGAAAATCAAGCGTTTCACCAACGACGAATTGCGTCAGCAGTTTGTAGATGTTACCGTTCCTCAAGCAGAAATGATTGGTTTGACAGTTCCAGATAAGGATTTGAAGTTCAACGAAGAAACGGGCCACTACGAGTTCGGTGAAATCGATTGGACAGAATTCTGGGAAGTGGTGAAAGGAAATGGTCCTTGTAACCACGACCGTATCGAGACCAGACGTGCTGCAAAAGAGAATGGGGCATGGGTTCGTGAAGCTGCTAATGCCTATGCAGCAAAGAAAAAAATGAGAAAAACGGCTTAAGCTGATAAGATAATGAACAAGACAGATTGGCCTCTTTGGGAGGTTTTCATAAGAAGTAAACAAGGATTGAGTCACAAGCACGTGGGAAGTTTGCGCGCCGCTGATGCAGAAATGGCGATAGAAAACGCACGTGATGTTTATACGCGTCGCTCCGAGGGAATCTCTATTTGGGTGATGGAATCGAAGAATGTATATGCGTCTGATCCAAGTGACTCACCTGAACTTTTCGAACCGGCAGATTCGAAGGTATATCGTCATCCGACTTTTTACGACGTTCCAGACGGAATTTCTCACATGTAATCCGAAGAAATGACAGAAAACAATTTATTTCAATGGCTTTTACGCCTTGGCGATGATAGTTTGATTTTGGGTCACCGCCTTTCGGAATGGTGTGGTCATGGACCGATTTTGGAAGAGGATATCGCTATGACGAATATTTCTTTGGACTTGATTGGTCAGGCGACAACACTTTTGGCCTACGCTGGAAAAGTAGAGGGTAAAGGACGAGATGAGGACGCCTTGGCATTTTTGCGCTACGATAGAGATTACCGCAACAACCTGTTGGTGGAACAACCAAATGGGGATTTTGGGATGACGATATTGCGTCAGTTTTTATTTGATACGTATCGCTTGCCTTTGTTCGAAGCCTTGCAACATTCCAAAGATGAACAAGTAGCAGCCATTGCAGAAA